>JANNGR010000528.1:0-2521 GCA_031403955.1 Betaproteobacteria bacterium | reverse complement strand
CCTGGGACATCAACTCCGACTGCTTCAAAACTCGCTTGGCCTCGACGACTACCCCCGAAAGCGCCGCGTCGCCGCTTGTTATGAAACTCAGAAGCGTCGGTTGATCTGCGTGACCGGCGCGGATATAAAGACCCAACGGATCAGGTGCGGGCCGGATCAGGCGAAGACTTGGCGTAGACATCGGAAACCTCTGAATAGTTGCTGTTAGTGTATACCTTTTCCATGCGTTTTAGATTGACATTCTAATTGACGCCACAAAGTCGCCGTATCTACGGCAAATCGTCATGCCCAACCGCGTTTTCGACGGGAGGCCATTGCGTTTCAACTCGGATGGACGACCGGGGAGTATTGATTGCAATCGTCACCGGTCAAGCTCCGTTCCCTCCACCGACATCGATCTGACTACGTCGCGCATGAGAGCTGGCTTGAAGCCGATCTTCCTGATCCCGTCGCGTAACTCGGCCAGCTCTATTTTTTTGCCCGGATGAACCTTGCGGAAATGTTGCGCGAGCAAGTTCAGAAATTTATCGCCCAGGAAGGGAAATCGATAATTTGTGCAAACTGGTACATCGGCGCGCCAGCGGTACTTATGAGCCGGACCAGTCCTTTTGTCGCCTGGCCAGCCGCGTGACAAGAGCATCCAGCCGCAGGGCCGCGGACTCCGACAAAGTGCGGCGACGCGGCGCGTCCCCAAGGCCGACGCTGGCACCGAAAGCACCAATTTTCTTCACCTGCGTCTTTGCCACCTTCCCGATATTGCTGGCCGGAACCTGCAAGTCGTCCAGCGCTTCTTCCAGCGCGTCGATCACCGCCTCCATCGGAGCGGACTTGTGCAGCCACAGGTCGGTATACACCGGCAACATGCCCGCCTCCTTCGCCTGGGGGGAGAGGTCATGGTCGAGGAAGAACGTCTTACCGACACGCCGAGGGGCAAACAGTGCCAGCGGCCGTCCGGGTTGAGCGCCTGGCAACGTGAGATAACTCTGGGTGATGCCAGGGTGACGGACTTCAATTTCGTCGAATGTCTTTATGGCCCGTTGTCGCGCGTTGTCGTAAAAATCGCAATTGCTAATTTTGCAGCAACGGCCGGCAACGACCAAGGCGCGCGCCGCTAATCTTGCTCAGTGCCCGAGTTGCCGCATCACCCCGTCCGCTGAACGCCCTTCACCCAGCAGCCGCGCCATGATGTTCATTGCCGGTGTGATGTGGTGGAAGTATTTCTTGTAGCCCGCGCACAGGTAATTTAGCCCCGCCTCACCGTCGGCGGTCTTGATGAAGCGGTTCTTCGGGCATTCGCCGTTGCACGCAAAACGGAATTCGCAGCGCTGGCATTCGCCCGGTAACGTGGTCTCCTTGGCGTCCCCGAAGGCGCGCTGCGCGGGAGAGTCCATCATGGCCATTACGTCGTCGGTGGCCAGGTTGCCGAGGCGGTACTGCGGGTACATGAAGTGGTCACACGAGTAGACACTGCCATCGTGTTCCACGATTCCGGCTTTGCCGCAACGCGGGCTGAAGATGCAGGCCGTGGGCGGCAATTGGCACCATGAGGCAAGCGCCCATTCGAAATTCATGACGTGCACCGTTCCCACGTCATGGCGCACCCACTCGTCAAACACGGCATTGAGGAATTCGCCATAAGCCATTCTCGCGCTTGAGAAATACACCCCATGCGTCGTCGAGCAAGGTGCCGTTGGTCTGCAAGGTATTGCGAATCACTATTCCTTGCGCATGTTGACGCTGCAGCGCGACCGCGCGCTCGAAGAACTCGACCCCCATCAACGTGGGCTCACCGCCCTGCCAGGTGAACTCGACTTCCGGAGCCGCAACCGCCGCGATGTAGCGCCGCACATAGGCCTCCAGCACGTCGTCCGACATACGGAACTTCTGCCGTGGCGGATAGAGGTTTTCCTTCTCCAGATAGAAGCAGTAGCCGCAATCCAGATTACACAACGGCCCGATCGGCTTGGCCATCAGATGGATGCCGGTCAGCGATTTCGCGGGCTCAATATTCATGATGCCACCCTCTGCGCGCTCGGCGCATATTCAGGCTCAAGTGCCTAGGCTGATTCTAGGAATGGCGCTATCTGGCGCCGGTCTTTGCGGACATTTCGCGCATCTTTGCAGACGCCTGATCCGGTAAATTGCGGATCCTGGGCATTCAAGTTATGGCCGAAGATCGACCACCATTTGCCTCGGCACATCTATCGGCAGCGACAACAGGATCTGCGCCATGCCTTTGCCCAATGCATCGTTGCGCATCGAAGCCATACCCCCGCCGTCCAGCGCCTGCTCGCAGACGAAGTTGAAAGCATTTATTCCTGGAACGTCGTACCGGGTTACGCGGCCCTTGACCAGGTGCGCCAGATGCGCGGCTACTGCTGCTTCGGTCAGTTGCACACGCAGCAGTGGCAGCACGGCGGCAGACCGCGCGATCACGCCAATATTGGAGGTGTCGCCCTTGTCGCCGCTGCGGGCCCAGGCCAGGCGGATCAGGGGCACGGTTGTCAGGTCGCTGGTGGAA
>JANNGR010000527.1:0-13680 GCA_031403955.1 Betaproteobacteria bacterium | reverse complement strand
GCGCCGTTTGCCGGGGCATTGCTGTCGGTGCCGCTATTGGGCGAGCCAGTCACCGCGCCGTTGTTGCTTGGTGGGCTGCTGATGTTGATTGGCGTGGTATTGCACCTGACCGAGCGGCATGAGCATGAACACACCCATGCGGCGCTCGAACATGAGCACGAACACGTGCATGGCGACGATCCGCACCATGCGCACCAACACCAGCAACCGGTGGCCAACGGCGTGCGCCATCGGCATGCGCACAGTCATGTGCGACTGAGCCACACCCATGCCCATTTTCCGGATGCGCACCACCGGCATGGGCATTGAACCTGACGGTCCCGCCGCGCCGCGTATCTGAGCTTATTTCTTCAGCGGCTCGATCGTCATCACCGTATAAGCCCCGTTGATTTTGTCGGCCGTGAACTGGACCTTGTCGCCGGCTTTGACTTTTGTCAGCAGGGCCGGGTCCTTGACCTGGAACACCATGCTCATGGGCGGCATGTCCAGGTTCTTGATTTCGCCGTGTTTGAGCGTTATCTTCTTGGCATCGATATCGACTTTGCGCACCTCGGCCTCGGTCATCGGCAATGCCGCTTGCGCCAATACGACGACAGACGCCGTCAACAAGGCGGCCAGGGAAATTATGGATTTCATGGTCGGTTCTTTCAGGAATGTGGGTAAATTTGGTGGACGCGAGCGGCCTGGTGAGATTGCCGCTGACGCAGTTTTCATTTGGCCGCTACGACCGTGATTTTTCCTACCATGCCGGCCTGGTAATGGCCGGCGATCAAACAGGCAAAGTCGAAGTTGCCGGGTTTGTTGAAGGTCCAGATCACCTCGCCGGTCTTGCCGGGTGGAATGTGCGCCATGTAGGGCTCGCTGTGTTCCATGGTGGGGAACTTGATCATTAACGCGGCGTGTTCGTCTAGATCCTGTTTGGTGCCAATCACGAACTCATGCATGATCTTGCCGTCGTTCTTCAGCACGAATTTCACCGTGTCACCTTGTTTGACTTCGATCTTGTCCACTGTGAAACGCATCTTGTCGAGCATGGATCCAGATATGGTGCGCGTGACGGCTTTTGCGTCACCGGCAATGCCCCAGGGCTTTTGCTCCATTTTGACTGGGCCCGCTTTTTTGGGGTGTGTTTCATCGCCATGGGAATAGGCGAAAGAACTTGTGCCGGCGATCAGCACGGCGAGTAAGGTAGAGGTTAGCTTGTTCATGTTTGTGGTTGGTTGAAAATCGAAGTGGTCAAGTCACGGAAATCGGGCCGTCATGGCGGCCAGCAGCTTTACGTTTTCATGGGTAACTCCTTTAGTGGTTCTTGTGCGAAGCCGCACGCGGCTTGCGCACGATCAGTTCGACCGGTTTGTCCATCGTTTGTCCGGACTCGGGGTTTTGCAGCCCCGTGACCAAGCCGTTGCCGGACTCCATTTCCGATTTGAAGCGCGCCGGTTCCGGTAGCGCTCCGGTCCATTCAAACGCCTGTGTGCCGCCTGGTTGCTGGTACCAACCCGGATCCTTGTAGTCACCCACCGGCTGGTCCCGGCGCACCTTGAGCATGCTGAACATGCCACCCATCTCGACCGGGCCATACGGTCCGGTGCCGGTCATCATCGGCAGCGTCTGCTCGGGTATCGGCATCTGCATTTCGCCCATGTCGGCCATGCCACGTTCACCCATCACCATGTAGTCGGGCACCAGCTTCTGGATCTTCTTGACCAGGCCGCGATGGTCCACGCCGATCATGTTGGGCACGGTGTGGCCCATCGGGTTCATGGTGTGGTGGCTTTTGTGGCAATGAAACGCCCAATCGCCTTCTTCGTCGGCGACAAACTCGAGCTGGCGCATCTGACCGACCGCGATGTCGGTCGTCACCTCCGGCCAGCGCGCGGCTTTTGGTGTTGGCCCGCCGTCGGTACCGGTAACCAGAAACTCGTGTCCGTGCAGGTGCATCGGATGGTTGGTCATCGTCAGATTTCCGATGCGGATGCGCACCTTGTCACCCAGGCGCACATTGAGTGAGTCGATGCCCGGGAAGGCGCGGCTGTTCCAGGTCCACAAATTGAAGTCCAGCATGGTGTTGGGCATCGGCGTAGTGCTGCCGGGGTCGATGTCGTAGGCGTTGAGCAGGAAGCAGAAGTCGCGCTGCACTTCGTCGATCAGCGTGTGTCTGGTTTTTGGGTGCGTGACCCAGAAACCCATCATGCCCATCGCCATCTGGGTCATTTCGTCGGCGTGCGGGTGGTACATGAAGGTGCCGGGCCGGCGTGCCACGAACTCGTAAACGTATGTCTGGCCGACCGGTATCTGTTTCTGGTTCAACCCGCCTACACCATCCATGCCGTTGGGCAGGCGTTGGCCGTGCCAATGAATCGTGGTGTGTTCCGGCAGCTTGTTGGTAACGAAGAGCCTGACACGGTCGCCTTCCACCACTTCGATCGTGGGGCCGGGGCTTTGGCCGTTGTAGCCCCACAGGGTGGCCTTCATGCCCGGGGCGATCTCGCGGATAACGGGCTCGGCCACCAGGTGGAATTCCTTCACGCCGTTGTTCATGCGCCAGGGCAAGGTCCAGCCGTTTAGCGTGACAACCGGGTTATACGGCCTGCCAGTTTGCGGGACCAGCGGCGGTGCCGTGTCGGGTTTGGTCATTGTCATCGGTTCGGGCAACGCGGCCATCGCCACCTTGCTCACAGCGGCGGCGGCAATGGCAGTCATTGCAGCGCCGCCAAAAAAATTACGTCGATTCATTGGACCGGTCTTTCAATGTTGGTTTGCAGGGCAGGGTGGGCAGTAGGTCAATGTGCTGCCGCCGCTTCCCCGCCGAGCGCGCCCGCGCCGGCCCTGATGCCGGCCAGGGAGCCGGGGGATGTGCCTGTCAGTGCTGTCTGCAGGTCCGCCTCGGCCAACCAGAAATCACGCTCGGCCTCGATCGCGCTGTTGACGCTCAATACCTGCATGCGGGTATCGGCCAACAGGTCCCATACGCTGGCCAGCATGCCGTTGTAGCGCAACACGATTTCATCGTTTATGAACTTGCGCAGCGGCACCACTTCGTCGCGGTAGTGGCGTGCCAGGTCATACGCGGTGCGGTAGCCGTGGTAGGCCTCACGCGCTTCGGAACGCGCTTTGACGGCCACGTCGCGCACGCGCGCCGCCGACTGCATGTACAGGGCCTGCGCGCGGGCATGGCGGGCTCCGCCCCAGTCGAAAATCGGCAGCGGCAACTCCAGCTCCCAGCCCCGGCGCGTCTCCTGGGTCAGTGCGGCATTGTCGAAGGTGGTGTTGCGCGAGTAGGCCACGGTGAGCCCGTCCACATATCCCAGCACCTTCTTCAGGCCCATCTGGTCGGCCACATAAGCCGATTCAGCGACCGCCGAACGAACATCGAGCCGCTCGCGCAAGGCCCGGCCCTCGATGTGGGTCATGGCCGTTACCGTCTTGGGCAGCTCCGGCAGCCGCTCGGCCAGCGTGAATTCGGTTTGCCGGCCCCACAAGCCCATCAAGCGGACCAATTTTTCGCGCTCACTGAAAGCGGCTTGCTGGGCGCGCGCCAACTGGGCAGTGGCGTCGGCCAGAAACATCTGTTCCCGGGCTTGCCGCAGCTTGCTCCAGTTGCCCACGCGCGCCATGCGCCGGGCCAACTCGCCGCTGGCTAACGCAGCCTCTTTGACATCCGCCATGTAGAGGGCTGTTTGTTGCGCCGCTACTGCATTGATCCAGGCTTTGCGGGTGTCGGCCGCGAGTTTGACCACCTCCTGGGCGGCCTGCAGTTTGGCCAGTTCATGCTGCTGGTTTTGCCACTGAGCCTGCCAGGGCAGCATCAGCAGCCCGACCAGGTTGAATGTCAGCAAACGTTCAATCTCCACCGTATCACCGGCTTTGAAGCGGCCCAGCATCAGGTGCGGGTTGGGTAAACGCCCGGCTTGCACGCGCAACGCGTCGCTGACACCCAGCGTGGCTAGCGAGCCCTCTAGGCCGGGGTTGTTCAGCAAGGCCAAGCGCACGGCGGACTCCGCGCTTAATGGGCCTTTCAGCAATTCGGCAACCGTTGTGTCGGGTGCAGCCCAAGCGCCGGTCATGCTGGCTAGCTTGGCGTCCACGCCAGCGGTCTTGCCGGCGGTCAGTCGTTGCAGATCGGCTGCCCCGCCATCGGGCGAGAGCGAGGCACAAGCTGCCAGCAGCAAGACGGCGCCGGCCGCGGCGCAGCGCCTGGAAAAGGTTCTGAGAGCGGCGCTCATGGTTTGACGGCGCCGGGCGCAGGGGTGGGGTAGGGCATGGGGTGCTGCATGGGCATGGGCTGGCTGGCCTTTTGTCTGGCTTGCGCTTCTTCCCATTTCAGGATATCCACATGGCCATTCTTGAATTGACCCACTTCGGCGTTGGCCGCTTTCCAGTCCACCGACTCCATTTCCACGCCAGTCGGTGTGTCGGCGAACACCGAGCGATACAACACAACCGGCACCTGCGCCGCGGGGTCGGCGACGCTTGCCTGGGCCAATACCCAGCCCGGCAGACACGCCAACACGCCAATCACCAAGGGCATTTTTTTCATTCGAAACTCCACGCCAGCTAGGCAAGTGGTCAAAAGACCACGGATGTCGGCACGCAATCAGCCCGGTGGGGCGATGTGCGGACGAACTAAGGCTGGGAGAGTCAGGAAATTGGTGGCTTCAGATCCAGTGCGCGCTCGGCACTGGTGAAGCCTGGCGCCGCAGACTGCGGCACCACCGGAGAAATGAATACGAGGGCTATGTGAAAAGGCACAACCGCCAGTGCCACTGTGTGGCAGGCCTGGCAAGCGACACAGGATTGGCAATGCGAGTTGTCCGGCGCGGCTGGATTGTTTGCCGCGGCGTGGTCAACGCAATCGGCAGCAGCCATGGTGGCTGCGGTCTTCACGGATGCCGCGTGTTGATGCGCCGGGGCTGCCGGATCATCGGCATGCGCATCATCCGCCTGGCTGGCAGCAAACTGTTGGCCAACTGCTGCTGCCACCATTTGCACCGCCATGACATCACCGGCCCAGCCGCGCAGCGGCAGCAAGGCGATTAACAGGGCGAGGAGAAAACGGCGCACCGGCGGATCATAACGGCAACCAAAAGACCTTGGCCCGGCGCGGACTGACTTACATTAAAGGCGAGGAGCCTGTCGGACTTGGGGCGTCGATAGCGTTCACGAAGTGCGGCGTAGCCAAAATCGGCCCCAGCGAGGACAGTTTTTGCCGGATTTGCAGGCCCATAGCCCTGCTATGGGTCAAAAAGACGGTGAAAAATGGACCGCTGCGGTCGATTTGCAGCCGACGATTCCCAAGTCCGACAGGCTCCCAGGTCGCGCGCCGCTGCGCGTCGGCTCTCACATCCATTCACGATGAAGCTGCTGTTTGCCCTGTTGACCGGCTTGTTGTTGGGGCAGGGGGCGGTCCGGGCGGCGCAAGCCAGCGTTTTCCTGGAGGAACTGACCAGCGCGGAAGTTGCCGCCGCGTTGCGCAACGGCCACACCACCATCATCATTCCAGTTGGCGGTACCGAGCAGAACGGCCCGCACATGGCGCTGGGAAAACATAACGTTCGGGTCAAGGCGATCTCGGGCCGGGTGGCGCAATTGCTCGGCAACGCCATCGTCGCACCGGTTTTGTCTTATGTGCCCGAGGGCAACATCACGCCGCCGACCGAACATATGCGTTTTGCCGGAACGATTTCGGTGCCTGAGCTCGCCTTCAAAAGCATTCTGGAAGCTACTGCGCGGGCTTTCAAACAACACGGCTTTCGCGACATTGTGCTGCTGGGTGATAGCGGCAACTACCAGGCGGCGCTGAAGGCGGTGGCATTGCGCCTGAACCGGGACTGGGCCCGGTCAAAGACGCGGGCGCATTTTGTAGCCGAGTATTACGGCGCGACCCAGACCACCTACGTCGCAGCGCTGCAAGCCAAAGGATTGAGCGACACACAAATTGGCACCCATGCCGCGACGGCCGACACCTCGTTGCTGATGGCAATTGACCCGACGCTGGTCAGGCCGGAGTTGTTCGCGCAAGCGGCAAGCGCCGGGCGTGCTGGCGGTACCGGTGGTGATCCGCGACCTTCCAGCGCGGCCTTGGGGCAGCTCGGTGTGGAGGCAGTCGTGCAGCAGACGGTGGCTGCCATACGCAACGCGCTGTCAGCGCCGCGTTAGCGCAGGTCCGCCTTCACGCCTGCACGCGAAAATTGATCATCATGCCGGCGTCTCCGTGTTCCAGGTTGTGACAATGGAAAACATAGGTCTGGCTGCCGGGGAAGTCGTGCGCGAAGTCGATCGCAATGCGCACCGTTTCGCCGGGCCAAACCAGTACCGTGTCCTTCCAGCCCAGGTCGCTCACCGTTCGTCCCTTGCCGAAGCGCGCCGCAGCTGACATCTGGGGCGGGCTGCCCAGCCGCTCGATCACCTGGAACGAAAAGCCGTGCAGGTGCATCGGGTGCGGCATGCCCAACGCCGGATTGCGAATGCTCCAGATTTCGACCGCGCCGCGGCGCACCTCGAACACGATCTCGTCCATGACAAAACTCCGCCCGTTGATCAGGAAGCGCATGTGCTCCATTGACAACTCGATCTTGCGCTCCGGGGCGCCTTCGGTGCGAATAGCTTTGACCTGGGACAAGGTTGCCGGCAACCTGGCGACAACCCGTTCCCCGGCCGTGACGACCAGTTTCAGAATGTTGAACTCCAGGCCCAGCGGCAGCCGTGACGAGCCCATGCCGGGCATGGTTTGTCCAGCGCCGTGGTTCATTCCAGCCATGCCCGTCATGCCCCCCATACCCGTCATCGGCCCTTCGTTTTCCATTGGATCGAACGCCAGGCTCTTGAGAAAGATTTCCGTGCCGGGCTGTACCTGCCCGGCGTCAAACAGCACATCGAGGCGTTCTCCCGGTGCGAAAAAGGCCTCGGTCACGGTTTCAGGCCGCTCCAACAGGCCGCCGTCGGTGCCGATCACGGTGAAGTTCAACGCCGTGTTGGCGTTGAAGAAGGCCAGCCGGTAGATGCGCGCGTTGGACCCATTCAGCAGCCGCAAACGGTAGCCGCGCGGAGTGACGGTCTGGACCGCGTTGGGGGTCAGGTTGGTGAGCATGATGTCGCCCAGCCAACCCATCATCGATTCCTGCGCGCTCGGCTGGTACATCAGCTTTCCTTGGGCGTCGAAGCGCTTGTCCTGGATCACCAGGGGCAGGTCGGTAATACCCAGGCGCAGGTCGAGTGCCTTGCTCAGACGGCGCTGGTCGTCGTCTTCCACCAGGAAAAAACTGGCCAGGCCGTTGTGGGCCTGTTTGGCCGTCAAGTGGTGGGCATGGGTGTGGTACCAGTAGGTGCCGCCGCGGCTGCTCACCGTGAAGTCGTAGTCGTAGCGGCCGCCGGGGCCGATGGCATTAACCGGATGGCCGTCCATGGCCGCCGGTGTATGCAGGCCGTGCCAGTGAATTATGGTCGGCTCCGCCAGCGCGTTGTCCAGACTGACCGAGAAACGCGCGCCGCTCTCGATGCGCAGGATCGGGTTCTGGTAGGCCTTGCCCGCGTGTTCGGTCTGGTACTGCAGGAACGGCGATTCGCGCCCGGGCAGCATCGGAAAACTTGCCGCAATGGCGCGAATCTTCAATGGCCCGGTAACGTCCAGCACGCCGAGTGGCCCGCTGGCATCCGGTATGAACAGTTTTTGCTGGAAGTTCTCAGCCGCCACCGGGTCGAATGGATAAGGTTGAAACGGCCCGCCCGCCAGTCCTGCCGAACGATGCCATCGGTCAAATATCCAGGCGCCGCCGCCGACTCCGGCCACGGCGGCCACGCCAGCCAGCTGAAACCACTGTCTTCTTTTCAACATACAACTCTCAGGCCCGGCAAGGCTTTACATGGCAGGTCCGGCCGGCATCCGCTCCATCATCATCTGCATCATGGTCTGCATCATCTCCATGCGCTTGGCCATCATCTTATGGTGTGCGGCCATGTCGCCAGTCATTCCCTGCATGCCTTGCATGCCCTTCATGTCGCCCATTCCAGCGCCGGGCATGCCACCCATCATTTCCATGCCGCCCTGCATGGATTTCATGTGCTCGGCCATCAGCTTGCTGCGCTCCTCCGGGGTCTTGGCGCTCATCATCTTCTGGTGCATGTCGCGCATGGTTTTCATCTGCGCATCCATCTTGGCCATGTGATCGGGTGCGGCCATGTTGTGGGCGGCTGCGGTGCCCATCGGCATCGCCGGGGCGGTGTTGCAGGCCACCAACAGGCTGGCGCTGGTGAGTGCAACGGCAAGTGGAATAAATCGAAAATGGTTCATCACAAACTCCTGGTTGGGTTAAGAAACTTTGAGAACAGCGCGGGCGGCCTGATCACTTGCCGCCTCGTTTGACGATCCATGCCACGACGCCGGCAACCACGATCACCAGCAGGATCGGCGTCCACATACCGCCGTATCCGCCCATCCAGCCGCCGTCCCACATGCCACCATTCATCATGTTGGTGTTCTGCGCCATCGAGACGCCCGTGGCCAACAGCGACACCGTCGCGATAGCCATGACAAGCAAGTTCTTCATGAAATCTCTCCAGAAAAAGGTAAAAAATTCCGCGCTGGCGCGTTGCCAAATTCGCCACCGATGGCTTATGGGTTTGGTGCACTGATGTCAGCTTGCGCCGCGACCACACTGCGTACCCGTTCGAGCCGCTGGCGCACTTCCTGGGCAACTGCCGCCACTTCGGGATGTTGGGTGAGTTGCATCACCGCAACCGGGTCCATGAAGCTGACCGTGACGGCGCCAGCCGCATCCTCACGCACCACGACGTTGCAGGGCAACAGTAGTCCGATGTCAGGTTCGGCGGTCAGTGCACGGTGTGCAAGCGGCGGGTTGCAAGCACCCAGGATGCGATAGGAAGGCACGTCAATACCTAGCTTGGCTTTCATCGTCGCCTTGACATCGATGTCGGTAAGCACCCCGAAGCCTTCGGTCTTCAAAGCTTCAATGGTCTGAGTCACCGTGGTGGAAAAGTCAACCTGCTTCAGGTCAAGGTGAAATCCGTAGCTGGTACTGTTTGAATCGTTTGTCATTTGTCGCTCCATGTGAATATCGGTCGTCAACCGCGCGCACGCGGGCGTATCTGGGTAAAGAGTGAATCCGGACAGGAGCTGCACGCGACTCGCGCCGCGTTACCTTCCACACCCGGCATCGCAGCGTGGCTATAACGCCAGGCGCGGATAACGGACCCGGATCGGCAGCTCCGGTAGGCGGTTTGGCATGTCGGCCATCAGGCCGGACGCAAGGACGCCGGGTATCGCAGTAGTCCAGACGATCACCATCAAAGGCGCCGGACCGGGGTTGGCCGGGTCGAGCCCGGACTGCGGTTTGGGTAATGATTTCGAGCCATCGTCGCAGACCTTCAGGCAGGGGGCGTCGGAGCTGTGCAAAGCCTCGTCGCCAGTCCCGGACGATTCGGCGGCAGCGGCGTGGGAAGGAAATCCGGGCCCGTCCAGCAGGCATGCATTGGCCACTCCGGCTGCCAGAGCAAACAGCCACACCAGCAACACGACGAAAGCGGTGTTGCGTTTGGCGCGCGTGAACGAGAAGCGATTCATGTCGAGTGCGAATTACGGCAAGGGCATGTTAGGCCGGTGCCACAATCAAGTGTTGATCCTGGTCAAACCAAGGCGCGGTCGAAATGGGCGCTTGGGCATGCCCGCGCGCGACAATCGAAACCGGGAGCAGGCGACGCTGGTATTCATTCAAGCAGAATGCGCGTGTTGTAGATAACGCGTCTGTGCGCTGCGACACACAGAACCCCAAGTAAAGGAGCGTGAACATGACACACCCTGAGACTGCCTCCGCGGCAAGCGGAATCAGGATCGAGCTGGTCCAGCAATCGGATTACCGGTTCGAGGCCCATTTCGACGACCCGGGCATACCGGTGCTGCTGACCGACGAGGCGGCGCCGCTCGGCGGCAATGCCGGGCCGAATCCGGAGCGCCTGCTGGTCGTGGCGGTGGCCAACTGCCTGGCGGCCAGCTTGCTGTTTGCGATGCGCAAGTTCAAGAACGATCCCGGCTTGCTGCGCGCGGTCGCCACGCTGCACATGGCGCGCAACCCGCAGAACCGGCTGCGTATCGGCCGCATCGGGGTCGATCTGCATATCGGCACCAGCGCCTCGAACATCAGCATGCTGGAGCGAGTTCTGGGCCAGTTCGAGGACTTTTGCGTGGTCACGCAGAGCGTGCGGCTCGCGTTCCCGGTCAACCTGCGCGTGTTGGACAGCACCGGCACCGTACTGCATTCGGTTTGAATGCGATGCCCGCGCCTGGGGTCGCACTGGCTGGAGAGCGGCCGCTGGCCGAGGGCGACCTGGTTGCAGTGCGCAACGGCCAAGTGCTTGCCACCCACCTGCCAATGGCGGCGTGAGACCAAGGGTCCATGCGGCATGTATTCCCCGGCATGATCGCCGTGACGCTGCTGGTCGTTGTGGTTCTGATCGGGTGGCGCTTCGACAACGACATCAAGCTGGCTGGCGTCCGCGCCGCGCACGGCAGCCAGCTGATTGAAACGCGTTGCGGCCCGATCGAGTACCAGCAAGCTGGCACAGGCGCGCCACTGCTGGTGGTTCACGGCGGCGGAGGCGGATATGACCAGGGCATGGCCTTTGCCGGCGCTTTGATCCGGCACCGCATCCGGGTGATCGCGATGTCGCGCTTCGGTTACCTGCGCACTCCGATGCCGGCGGACGCGTCACCGGCTGCGCAGGCCGATGCCCATGTGTGCCTGCTCGACGCGTTGGGCATTCGCCAGGCTGCGGTGCTCGGCGGCTCGGCTGGCGCGCCATCGGCCACGCAGATGGCCATCCGCCACCCGGGTCGGGTCAGCGCGCTGGTGCTGGTGGTGCCGCTGGCGTATAAGCCGGGCACTCTGGCCGACTCCGCGCCGCCGCCGCCACCGCTGGCCGAGAAGATGCTCACGCGGCTGATGGGTTCGGACCTTCTGTTTTGGGTTGCGCTGCATGTGGCGCACGACCGGGTGATCAACTACGTGCTGGGTACACCGAGCGAACAGGTAGCGTCTGCCAGCCCGCAAGAGCGAGCGCGGGTGAACGCGATCCTCGACCGCATCTTGCCGCTGTCAGCGCGGGCTCAGGGCATGCGCGGCGACAGGGCGGTGGCAACCAGCCTCGTGCCTTATCGGCTGGAGTCGATCCGTGCGCCCACGCTGATCATCAGCGCGCGTAATGATGGCTTTGGCACTTACGCCAGCGCGCAATACACGGCCAGCCGGATCGCGGGCGCGAAATTCATTGGTTTCATGGACGGCGGTCATGCCCTGGTTGGGCATGACGATGCGGTGCGCACTGAAATCGTGAATCTGCTCATGCACTGACTCCACCGTCGAGGGCACCGCCGCTGAGTCCGCTTCCTCACGCACGCCGATCCTCCCAGTCCTGCCACTGCACCGGGTGGGTTTTCAGATAACCGCTCACCGCCTGGCCAATAGTCGGAAAGAAGCGCTCCGCGCCAAGCCGCGACAGCAGCCCGAAGCGCTTGAGTTTGTCCTTGACCGGGTCCTTCATTTCGGCAAAACACAGGTCGATGCCGGCAGCGTGCAAGGTGTCGTCCAGTTCATCCAGCATGTCAGCCGCGGTGACGTCGACGCTGGTGACTGGTTCGGCGCCCACGACGAGCCAGCGCACCGGGGTCGGCGACGCCGCCACTGCGTCCAGCGCACGTTGCTGAAACAGCGCCGCATTGGCAAAGAACAAGGGCGCATCCCAGCGAAACAACACCAGGCCGGGCACCACCCGGGCGCCGGGATACCGCGTGATGTCGTGGTAGCCCTTGATGTTGTCGACCCGACCCAACACGGCGCTGTGCGGCCGCCAGCCATCCCAAAGAAACTCGATGACGGCAATCAGGATCGCCAGCCCGATTCCGGGAATCGCGCCGAGAACGACCACGCCGACCAGGCAGCCGATAGACAGCCAAAACTCCCAGCGCTGAATGCGATAGATGCGCCGCAGGTCGGTGACTTCGATCAGAGCAAGGGTCGACGCAATCACCACAGCCGCCAGGGCGCTGATGGGCAGGCTGTGCAGCAACTTCGGCGCAAACACCAGCAGGCCACCAACCGCCAACGCGCCGACCACCCCAGCCAATTGCGTCCTGGCACCGGCCGCTTCGGCCACCGGTGTGCGGGATGTGCTGGCGCTGATCGGAATACCCTGAAACAGTCCGGCGGCGAGGTTGGCAGCCCCCAGTCCCACCATTTCCTGATTCGGATCGACGAAGCGACCTGCGCGCGCCGCGTAGGTGCGCGAGAGCACGCTGGTATCGGCAAACGACACCAGGGCAACAGCCAGGCCGCCGAGCAGTACCGGAGCGACGTCGCTGTGGGTAAGAGTGGGAATACTGAAGACCGGCAGGCCCTGGGGCAGGGAACCGAGGACCGAGACGCCGGCTCGCGCTGCCAGATCGAGCACCTCAGCGATCACAGTCGCGCCCGCCACGGCAATCAGCACCCCCGGCAGGCGTTTGCCAGACTTGAGCCACAGCATCAGCGCCAGCGTTCCCGCGCCAAGCGCCAAAGAGGTGGGGTTGGTCTTGCCCGCCAGCACGCCCGCCATGAATGCCTGGATGCCATCGAAGAGGCCATTCGCATCGACCGAAAAACCGAACAGGGCCGGCAACTGGCTGATCAGCACCGTCAGCGCGATACCGTTCATGTAGCCATAACGAATCGGCTTGGAGAGCAGCTCGGTGACGAAACCCAGGCGGGCGATTCCGGCCAGCACGCACAAGCTGCCGCAGACTAGCGCCATCATCCCGGCCAGAGCGATGGCGCGCCGCGGATCGCCGCCGGAAAGCGGCAGCACCACGCCGAGAATCAACGCGGCCAACGATGAGTCCGGCCCCAGCACGAGTATCCGGCTGGGGCCGAACAACGCATAAGCCAGCAGCCCGAATATGGTGGCGTACAGACCGCAAATGCCAGGCAGGCCGGATGCCACCGAATAGGCGATGCCGACCGGCACCAGCACGGCCGTCAATGCCAGACCGGCCAGCACGTCATGGTGCAGCCATGCAATCTCGTAGAGACGCAAGGTGTGCAGCCCCGGCAGCCAACGCATCCAGCCGCTCTGATCGGCGCCCTTGCGCGGGTGCGCAATGCGACCCGGTTCCAAGGGGGGAGGCAAGGGCGGCGATGGGGCCGGATCGTTCATGCGGCTGAAGTAGCTTTTGATGCTGGCGTTGCAGCCGCAACCAGTATGGCAGCAGCCGAGGACAGATTCGCATTGTCGGCGTTATCCGGCACTGGAATTGCGCTCCATTGGTGCGGGCGGACCCGGAAAACCTAGGCGCGTGCGCCACCGCACAGACGCCATGCTGGCAGACCATACCATCGAACAAACGGGGGATCGCGCTGTGGTCACACGCAAACAATTCATCGGTTCCGCGGCGGCCATTGCCGGCGCACCCCTGCTATTGCCGGCTTGCTCGGGAGCGAGCGATGAAAGTTATGAAGCGGCGGTAGGCAGAATTTGGCACCCGCCCAAAGCGGTGATCGGCGACAGTCTGTTGCTGCGGCGCGAGCTGGTGCGTTATGCGACCCTCGCGCCATCCAGCCACAACACACAGTGCTGGAAGTTTCATGGCGACGAGCAAGCCATCTCGATACTGCCCGATCTCTCGCGGCGAACGCC
>JANNGR010000526.1:0-10617 GCA_031403955.1 Betaproteobacteria bacterium | reverse complement strand
TGAACTGCTGCAAAAACAGACCGGAATCAGCATCACGCATATTCCGTATCGAGGCTCGGGGCCGGCGCTACAGGCCCTTCTGGCGGGCGAAACTGACATGGTGTTCGACCCTGCTGCCTCCTTCCCGCATGTGGAAGCAGGAAAGCTAAAGATGTTGGCGACTACCAGTGACAAGCGCCCTGCCCGTTTTCCCAATGTGCCGACTTTTTCCGAAGCCGGGGTGCAGGGCATGGAAGCTGACGCCTGGATTGGCGTCTGGGTGCCGGCAGGTACGCCACCCGACGTTGTCGACCGCCTGAATCGCGCGCTTGTAAATGTGCTGGCTCAGCCTGGCGTCAGAAAGCGCTTTGATGACATGAATGCGGAAGCGGTCTACATGGACGCTACAAAATTCAGGGAACTGCTGGTTGCTGAAGAGAAGACAATGAGCAGCCTGATCAAAGACCGCAACGTCAGGGTAGAGTGACATTTGCAAGGAGAACCTGGTTCTCACCACCAAGGAGATTGAAATATGGAAACCGTCGCCAAGAAGGCCACCGTCAAAAAACCAGTCGCCAATGCCGCCATGACCAGCCGGTCGGTCATGGGTATGCAGGCGCCCAGCGTGGTTCAGTCGCGTCCGGTCCGTGACCAGGTATCCGGCGAGGAGTGGCAGACCCGTGTAAACCTGGCGGCGGCCTATCGACTGATGGTCCGTTTTGGCCTGTCCGACATGATCTACAACCACCTTACGGCGCGGGTTCCGGACAATTCCGATGAGTTCCTGATCAATGCCTACGGGCTTCATTACAGCGAAATCACGGCCTCGAACCTGCACCGCCTCAACCATGAGGGCGAAATCACGCTGCGTGGAAACAGCCATTACGGAATCAATTTCCCGGGCTTCATAATCCATGGCGCGGTTCACCAGGCCCGCTCGGACGTCAACTGCATTGTCCATTCCCACACGCGCGCCGGGATTGCGGTATCAGCGATGAAGGCGGGACTGCTTCCGCTTTCACTCGCGGGAATGCGTTTTTCCAACCATATCGGCTATCACGATTGCGAGGGCATCGTCGTGAACATGGATGAGCGCGAAAGCCTTGTACGCGATCTCGGACCGCACAACGCGTTGATGCTGCGCAACCACGGTTTGCTGGTGTGCGGTCCGACCATTCCCGAGGCCTTCAACTCACACTACATGTTGGAGCAGGCGTGCAAGATACAGGTCGACGCAATGTCCGCTGGCACGGAGCTCGTGATACCGCCGCCAGAAGTGGTTGCGCAGACAGCCCACATGTTCGAACCGGGCGTCAGGCGCGCTTTCGGTGTCATGGAGTGGGAAGCGTTGCTGCGTCAGCTCGACCGGGAAGAACCGTCGTATAAGGATTGACAAATCCGCTCGGGCCAAAAACGAGATAAATTTCGTCGCGAATCGTGTCGTGACGCCAGGAGCCAGACATGAGCAGCACTAATTCGGCCGTGCGGATCAGCCAAGGTTTTCGGCCAGACATCTCGACTCCCACAATTGCTGTTCCCGCCGGCGCATGCGATGCGCATATGCACATCGTCGGTCCATTTGAGCGCTACCCGCTGCGTGAGACGCGCTCGCTAATCCCGTCTGAATCCACTCTGGCTGATTATGTTCGGATCAGGCAAGTCATGGGTATGCAGCGCAGCGTAATCGTCCAACCCAGCTTTTTCGCGAAGGACAACCAATGCACACTGGATGCGGTCGAAGCGCTGGACGGAACCGCTCGCGCGGTGGTCGTGATCGACCCGGACATATCGGAGCAAACGCTGGCTTCCATGCATGCGCGGGGCGCGCGAGGCGTCAGGATACAAAGCATCGCGGCGGGCGGCGCGAGCCTGGATAGCCTGGAAGAATTAGCCGCGCGCATTCAGCCGTTCGGCTGGCATATCCAGTTCTTCATAGACGCCAAAAGCATTGCTGAACTCGCTCCGCGCCTGCGGCGCCTGCCGGTGGACAGCGTGTTCGACCACATGGCACATGTGGACGCGTCGACAGGCATGGACACTGCGGGCTTCAAGGCATTACTTGACTTGATGCAGACCGGAAAGACATGGGTAAAGTTATCCGATGCTTTCTCGACACCGGACGCCGAAAGGGCGCGGCGTCTGATCGCCACCAGCGACGAGCGGGTCGTCTGGGGCAGCGACTGGCCGCACGTGGGGTACCGAGAAGCAGCGCCCGACGACGGGAAGCTGGTCGACGCTTTGGCCCAATGGGCACCGGATGAAACTACCAGGTGGCGCATTTTGGTCGATAACCCGAGCCGGCTCTACTTCAGTTAGGCACGCAAGAGTGCAACACTTCCGTTGCAAGTCCGCGCCGGGTAGCGCAACAGCGGGGCAAGCGATGTGTCGAGTTCCGGGTGCAATCCAGATTGCTGTTAGCCAGCGTTTCGCCAGCGTTGTGATCGGCACGGTCTGAGCCGCATCGGGTGCCGTTGGTTGCTGTGGTTGCGGCAGTGACGTTTAAGCGTTGTGACGGGCGGCCTTGCATCGACAACAGGGTACTTCCGGCAGTCAACAATGGCCGCTTGTTGCCCTTTCCCGACGGTCACGAAAGTGAAGACCGGTCATCCGACGCCTTCAAAAAAATCGGATGCAGTCGGACTTATGCCGCACGAGGTACGGAGTCGAAGTTATCGGTGCCGACTTTGGAACGCTCGGACCACCAGCTTGCGCGTCTCCTCAAGCAGCAAGACCGTGGACGCGACGCCGATGGCAACACCCCAGTCAGCCCACGCCATGCCGGTGGTGCCGAACAGTTGCGAGGCCGGCGTCCAGTGCACTGCTACGACTTGCAGCGCCAGCGTACCGATCAGAGACACCCACAGCATTCGGTTGTCAAAGAAGCGGGCGTTGAACGCGGAACCGCTCTCGCTGCGCGCGTTGAACACGTTGAAGAACTGGAACAGCACGAAGGTCGTGAAGGCCATCGTCAGGGCGCGCGCCTCGCTGCCGGTGCGCATGCCGTAGTACAGCACCGTAAGTGTGCCCACCATCATCGTGACGCCGTAGACAGCAGTTCGCAGGACCCGTGCCAGGGGAAGAACCGGCTCATCGCGATGGCGCGGCGGTTCATTCATGATGCCAGGGCGTGCAGCATCCATCGCAAGTGAGACGGCTGGCGGACCGTCCATGATGATCGCGACCCACAGGATCTGCAAGGCGGTGAACGGCTCTGGCAATCCCGCAAGCGGCGCGAAGAACACGGTCAGGACCGCGCCGATCGTCGTGGAGAGCTGGAAGCGAACGAACTTCAGGATGTTGTCGTACAGCGTGCGGCCTTGTCGCACCGCGCGAACGATGGTGGCGAAGTTGTCATCGGTCAGCACCATGGTGGCAGCCTCTTTGGCCACCGCAGTGCCGCTGATGCCCATCGCCACGCCGATGTCTGCCTGTTTCAGTGCCGGCGCATCGTTGACGCCATCCCCCGTCATTGCCACGACGTGTCCCTTGGCCTGCAGGGCGCGCACGATCTTCACCTTGTGCGAGGGGGTCACTCGGGCAAAAACGGCGACCTCGTCGATCGCCGCGGCCAGTTGCGCCGCGTCCATACGGTCGATGTCCGCGCCCGACACCGCGCGCCCTTGCAGTCCAAGCTCGGAAGCAATCGCCGAGGCAGTCGCCTGATGGTCACCCGTGATCATCTTAACGACGATGCCCGCCTGGCGGCATTCGG
The DNA here is from genome assembly GCA_031403955.1 of Betaproteobacteria bacterium. Taxonomy (GTDB): domain Bacteria; phylum Pseudomonadota; class Gammaproteobacteria; order Burkholderiales; family Burkholderiaceae_C; genus CAISIP01. The sequence goes on along the minus strand of JANNGR010000526.1, from coordinate 6,926 downwards.
CGATCGCCTGCATCGCCTCGGGCCGTGGCGGGTCCATCAACCCGACCAGCCCCACAAAGTCCAGTTCGGCGACCCAGACCGAGAGATCGCCGGCAGCGTCGAAAGTCGCGGCAGGCAGCGTCCGCGACGCGATCAGCAGGCCACGCAGACCGCGCCCGGCCAGAGCGTGATAGTCCGCATCCACCTTGGCTGCTTCGGTTGCACCAAATGGTGCCTCGACGGCGGCCACTTTCCAGCGTGTGCATCGTGCCAACAGCACATCGGGCGCGCCCTTGACGAACATCTTGACCTGGTCACCGTCGCGGTGGAAGGTGGCCATGAACTTGTGCGCGGAATCGAAAGGCAACTCGGCCAAGCGCGGCAGTGCGCGCTCGACGGCGTCCCGCAGGACCCCACCCTTGGCGGCAAGCACCAGCAGCGCCGCCTCCATCGGATCGCCGATCGCCTTGCCGTTGTCGAAGCGGCTGTCGTTGCAGGCCACCATCGGCACGAGCAGCGGTGCGAGGTCGACGCCGATGGCATGGCCAGTCGACAGCGTGATCTCGCCTTGCGTCCGGTAGCCCTCACCGGATACATCGAAGCCTTGCCCCTCGTAGACGAAGGTGCGCGCAGTCATCTGGTTGAGCGTCAGCGTGCCCGTCTTGTCGGAGCAGATGACCGTGGTGCATCCCAGCGTCTCGACGCTGGCCAGGCGCTTGACGATGGCATGCTGGCGCGCCATCTTGTGCATGCCCAGCGCGAGGGTCACGGTCACCACCACCGGCAGGCCCTCGGGCATCGCGGCAACCGACAGCGCGATCGCATCGAGCACGATGTGGACCAGGTCCGCCCCGCGCAGGAATTGCAGAAACGAGAGCAGCCCGACCAGTGTCAGCGCGATTGCACCCAAGCGTTTGCCGAGCCGGTCCAGTTGAACCTGCAATGGCGTGGCGACTTCTTCGGTGGCTGCCAGTTCCCGCGACAAACGGCCCATCTCCGTGCTGGGGCCGGTCGCGGTGACCACGAGTTCGGCCCTTCCTCGCGTGAGCAGCGTATTCATGTAGGCCAGATTGGAACGGTCACCCAGCGGCGCATCGGCCACCACCCGCAGAGCCGACTGTTTGCCGGCCGGTTGGGATTCACCGGTCAGCGCCGATTCGTCGATCTCAAGCCCAGCCGCCAGCCAGAGGCGCCCGTCGGCCGCCACGCGGTCGCCCGCCTCGAGCAGCAAGACGTCGCCGGGCACCACGTCGTCAGCGGCGATGTCGTGGCTGACGCCATCGCGCCGGACGCGTGCCTTGCTGGGCAGCATCGACTTCAGCGCGGCCAGGCTGCGCTCGGCGCGGTACTCCTGGTAGAAGCCGACGAGCGCGTTTATCACCACCACAGCCAGGATCACCAAGGCGTCCTTGGTGCTGCCGACCAGCGCGGCCAAGGCCACCGCCCCCAGCAGGATCAGGATCAAGATGCTTTTGAATTGCGCGAGCAGCACCCGCCATGGCGAGCGTGCCGGTGCTTGCGGCAAGCGGTTGGGGCCGACATGCGAGAGGCGTTCAAGCGCCTCCTGGGCGCTGAGCCCAGTTTCGGGACGGACCTCCAGCAACGCCGCCACCACCTCGGCGTCCAGTGTGTGCGGCGCCACGGGCGCCTTGGGCTGGGTCACGGTACGGCCCCACCGGCCGCCAACTGACCGCGATGGGCGCCGTCTGGTTTATCGGTCAAGGCGTGATCGCGACCTTCAGCACGCCGTCGCGCTGATGGCCGAACAACTCGTAGGCCTTCTCGATGTCGTCGAGCTTGAATCGGTGCGTGACCATCGGGCTGAGGTCGACTCGGCCCGACTGGATCACCGACATCAGACGGCGCATGCGTTCCTTGCCGCCCGGGCACAGGCTGGTCACGATCTGGTGGTCACCGAGTCCGGCCGCGAATGCGCCCAGCGGAATCGTGAGGTCGGTCGAGTAGACCCCCAGGCTCGACAAGGTGCCACCCGGCCGCAACACACGCAAACAGGCCTCGAACGTTGCCTGCGTGCCCAACGCCTCGATGGCAACGTCCACACCGCGCCCGCCGGTGAGTCGCATGATCTCTTCGACCGGGTCGTTGCGACTACTGTCGATGACGTGGTCGGCGCCCATCCGGCGCGCGATTGCAAGACGACTGGCCAAACGATCCACGCCGATCACCGTGGTCGCGCCAGTCAATTTGGCGCCGGCGGTGGCGCACAGGCCGATCGGCCCCTGCGCGAACACCGCCACCGTGTCGCCAATCCGAATGTTGGCGCGCTCGGCACCGCTGAGCCCGGTCGACATGATGTCGGGGCACATCAGCACCTGCTCGTCGCTGAGTTCGTCGGGCACCGCCGCGAGGTTGGCCATCGCATCGGGAACGAGCACGTACTCGGCCTGGCAACCGTCGATGGTGTTGCCGAACTTCCAACCCCCGAGAGGCTTCCAGCCGTGGGCGGTGCCAGCCCCGTCCTGCGAACCGAAGCCGCACTGGCAGGCATTGCTCCAGCCACTCGGTGTGATGGCGCCGGCGATGACACGCTGTCCCTCGCGGTAGCCCTGCACCGCCGAGCCCAGCTTATGAATGCCGCCGACCGGCTCGTGGCCGACCGTCAGACCGCGAGCGACCGGGTACTCGCCCTTCAGGATATGGACATCGGTGCCGCAGATGGTGGTCGTGGTCACCTTGATCAGTGCGTCGAGGGGACCGACATCCGGGATTTGCTTGTCCTCAAGCACGATGCGTCCGGGTTCGACGAATACTGCCGCCTTCATCATCGCCATGGCTTTGCTCCTGGATGTCATCGAGTAGACAAAGAGTCTAGCGCGATTGACTCCGTTCCCCGCTCGCAGGTCAGACAATTGACTTCCGTCACCGACACCGGCCGCTTAAACTTCGCGGCACATCGACAACACGGCGTGCGCCGCGTGGATGACATGGCCGAACGCGCCATGGGTATCGAATGCCTTGGCGGTCTGCTCAGCTTCTTCCGAGACCGATCAAGTGTGATCTGCGGGGTATGCACTCCATCATTGATGATCAGTGGCGCTCGGCCATCTCGATCAACTTTGGGGCAGGCACTCCGGAGCCGATCTCGCGCTCGAAGGGAATACCGGCTACATCAAACAGCGCTTCGACCCACACGCCGCAGCCAAGGTCACGACGGCCAAGATACGACTGGAGTTGGGCAACACTTCCAGCGTCAAGTGGTTTGATGGCATGGGCGAGTACGTGATCGACTGGGGACCGGGCTACCGGATCTACCTGGCCTAAGACGGAGACACTTTGATCGTGCTTTTCGGCGGCGGCATCAAACGCGGTCAGCAACGCGACATCGATCGGGCCAAGGCCTTATTGGCCGAGTACAAGGCACGGAAAAAGTTCATGTCGACAAAGCCGCAAGGGGTCAGAGGAAAAAATGAAATCATGCCAATGACACGTAATTTCAAACAAACCGTGGTCGAGCGAGGCGAGCACGATCCGGCGTTCGCGCAAGCGCTGCTCGACGAGGCAGCCACCCTCTTCCTGAACGGAGAGCCAGTGACTGCGCGACTGATCCTGCGCGACTTGGTCAATGCGACGATCGGCTTCGAGCAACTTGCGGTTCACACGGATAAACCGAGCAAGAGCCTGCACCGAATGTTGTCACCCGCCGGTAACCCGAGCATGGACAACCTCGCGGCCATCTTTCATGCGATTCAGCAACGACTGAATGTGAATCTTGAAGCACATTCGGTAGTCGCGTGATGGGTGTCTGCACCTTGCTCTTGCATCTGGTGCTCATTTCGTCTCAGGGCAGCCCAAGTGTTTTCGACAAGCAATGGAGCCACCATCAGCTGTAACAGGGTTTCATGGATCACGGACGCATCAGGAACTCCGCGAAGAACGGGTCGTCAATCGTCGTGCCAAGCGCTTTTTTCGACAGCAGGCCACTGCGTTTCAACTTCTCGATCGACGACCTGACCTTGGATATCGTCGGCTTCGCGCCGGGAATTGCCGCCAGCATTTTCAACCATACTCCCGGCGGTCCAAGGCGTCGACCGAGTTCAGTAGCGCCCGGGTCGGGACTTGGGCAGCCTCAGGTCAGCATACACCTGCAATATCCTCGCCCTTGGGGGGCTCGTCAATCGCTGAGCACCTTATTCTCGCGGGCCCATTTCAACCAATCGACCGTTTCAGACTCGACAACTTCAAGAAGCGCATTAGCATCCATGTGGTCGGGAAACAGCATCAAGTTCTCGCAGTCCCAACGAGCACAGGGAGCAATAAGACCGTCGCATCCCAGGAATTGCGCGACATCCCCAATTTGCTGACTTCTCACGTAGTTGACTTGCAAGTAATCCGAATCGCTGATCCCAAGGGAGCGAAGATCGACGCGGACCAGGCGGAGCGCCCGGCCACACGTCACGCTCAGCGTGTGGATCATTACTGGCTTGGAAGGCCGTGGCGTCTGCTGTCCCAGGTGGAAGGCCATCTCCGCGAGGGCGCCTTCACGAGCGAAACTGGTGTAGAGGATGCCTGCTCCTCCGGGAGGCATCCACCGACCACCGCTGACGGACGGAGTGATCGGATTCAGGTTCTGTCGCGTAGCGCGAAACACGCTGCCCGTGAAAGTCTCCGTCGGCAGAGCGGAAAGTTGATCAAGTAGCGTTGCGTCACGGATCATGAACGACGGCGCCGCAATGGATCAAAGGAACACGCCGTCGCGTAGTTGATTGATTGCCACCAAGATGTCATCCACTTTTCCCTCCTGGATCATCTCGGCGGGAATCTGCCCTCCCAAAGTCCGCTGCCTGGAAAGGATCCAAAGTCTTGCTTCGTTCGGCTCATAGAAATCCGAGAGCTGCTCGACGATGAACGCAAGCTCCATCAGGTGCTTCTCAGTCTGAGGGTGCGGAAAGGCTTTACCTTGATTCCACCGGGAGACGGTTTCGGGACGAACGCTCAGGACATTAGCAACGTCCGAAGAGCGCATTGCCGCTTTTTCCCGGATTACGTCCAGGCGACGGGAGATGGCGTTGCTCATAGGTACCTTTCATTCAATAAGAACACCTGCCAAGATGTCGATCGCGCGCAATTTACCCGCGAGCCTCGCGAGTCGCGCGGGTCACGGGATGCCTTGCAAACGCGGCATCTCGATGTTTGCGCACGTACTCCGCAAGCTCGATCCGCATCTTGTCAAGGCGAGCGCTCTGCCTTGCTACCTTCACAGCCAGCGCCTCGGGCAGATTCAATTTCGTCGCCAGCAGCGCACGATCACTCGCAAGGCGGACATGCTCCTCCAAGAATCGCTGCCGGCGCAAAGACTCTGGGATCTGACTCAAACCGCCAACCTCCCTCGTGCGTTGATAGAGGAAATGGCGCCCCGGATGCCGCAACATGCCGGCGATTCCGCGCGGGCAGCATCGCGAGTCTGTACAGCCGAAATGCGCCTTTGCGCGAGAACTGGACTCAAAGAATTTCTCAGCGTCCACACGCTGCAGATGCCAGTCGAGGGCGGGCAAGTAGACACGCGTGTGTTGGGCAAACGGTCTCCCAGTCGACGGCTTGAACCATTGGCCAGTGTCAAAGCGCTCGCCTAACGTGACACCGTGCGCAATGCCCCCAACGGCCCCGAACGCGAGGAGGGCTAGCCCCACCAATCCGCCGGTGGTCCGCGACGATGGCTTTCCCCAAGGTTTGGAAATCAGCGGCAGCATCCGCGTAGCGCGTGATGAGAGTGGGCGACCCGTCAGCGCCACAGCCCGTGACATTTAGCCAGATAGCATCTACATCAACCCCGTCCAGCTCGCCGATGATGGCGACACGCTTGTCCGCAGTGCGAAACGTTTCATAGGGCAATGCCAACGGGTAAATGATCTCGACAGAGCCCGCGCCCAGTTCTCGGAGTGCCTCACGAAGCTCGTGGGCAGACTCCACATCAGACTGCAGCCAGAGGTCATCCGGACCAGTCAACACGTGCGTCGGAGCCATTACCTGCGTGAACTGATGCTGGACTGCGAACTCTGCAATCGCTCTAGCAATACCGCGTCGCTGCGTGCTGGTCTTAAAGTCGTCTTGCGTGTGGGGGCGCTTTGCAGACCATGGAAGACCATCCATCGACTTTTTATAGCCGTAGGGCGTCGCCATCGCCAGGGTCTGTGGGTCGAGGACTACATCGAGCTTGTGGTCGAGGGCCTGGGACATCAACTCCGACTGCTTCAAAACTCGCTTGGCCTCGACGACTACCCCCGAAAGCGCCGCGTCGCCGCTTGTTATGAAACTCAGAAGCGTCGGTTGATCTGCGTGACCGGCGTGGATATAGAGACCCAACGGATCAGGTGCGGGGCGGATCAGGCGAAGAGGCATCGGGACCTCTAAAGAGTTGCTTTTAGTGTATACCTTTTTAACGCGTTTTCAATTGACATTTTCATTGACGCCACAAAGTCTTGCAGTAATCTGCGGCATCAGCGCGGCTGTGATGTGACCAATCGTGAGGGACTCGACCTCCATCAACGTGGTCTGGCGCCGGTCTTTGCGGGCATTTCGCGCATCTTTGCAGACGCCTGATCCGGTAAATTGCGGATCCTGGGCATTCCAGTCATGGCTGAAGATCGACTAGCATGTCCCTCGGCACATCTATCGGCAGCGACAAAAGGATCTGCGCCATGCCCTTGCCCAGTGCATCGTTGCGCATCGAAGCCATACCCCCACCGTCCAGGGCCTGCTCGCAGACGAAGTTGAAAGCATCTATTCCTGGAACGTCGTACCGGGTTACGCGGCCCTTGACCAGGTGCGCCAGATGCGCGGCTACTGCGGCTTCGGTCAGTTGCACACGCAGCAGTGGCAGCACGGCGGCAGACCGCGCGATCACGCCAATATTGGAGGTGTCGCCCTTGTCGCCGCTGCGGGCCCAGGCCAGGCGGATCAGGGGCACGGTTGTCAGGTCGCTGGTGGAA
>JANNGR010000525.1:0-21449 GCA_031403955.1 Betaproteobacteria bacterium | reverse complement strand
GCCTTGGCAAGCGGCGCAACACCCCCCAGTGCCCCTGGGTACCCCGGCCCAACGGGTGAGGCCCCAAAACAGGCCCACTGGTTGTTGCAAAGCCTCGCCGGGGCCCAACCCCGGCTGCGCTTTGCGCCTAGATTGGACCCGTTTTGGGGCCTCACGCGGGTGCATTGGATTGCCTCTCACGCTCTTAGCCCTGCAGGCTCAACAACTGGCCGGCGGAACGGTCGTTGGATTCGGCGCTTTGAAGCAGCCGCATTTGCACCTCGAACTGGCGTGCGGTCTGGATCATGCCGACCATGGTTTCGATCGGGTTCACGTTCGATCCTTCCAGCACGCCGGCTTGCAGCCGCGCTGCCGCGTCGTTTGGCAATGGGTCGCCCGAGGCGGCGCGAAACAGGCCGTCGTCACCGCGCTTGAGCGGGTCGTCGGCGCTGGGCGTGACCATCTTCAGGCGTCCGATCACCGAAGAGCGCTGGCCCGCGACCTTGGCGCTGAGGCTGCCGTCGGAGCCAATCGACAACGCTGCGTTGGCGGGCACGGTGATCGGCGCGCCACCGTCCGACAAAACGCCCAGGCCGCTGGCGTTTTGCAGCGTGCCGTCGGGCGAAACTTCGAACGATCCGTTACGGGTATAGGACTCGGTGCCGTCCAGCGCCTGCAGCGCGAACCAGGCGTTGCCTTTGGCCATCGCGTCCAGGTCGCGCCCGCTGCGTTGCGCCGGTCCGGGGGTGTCGAGATGGCCGGACGTGGCTTCCAGCGCAAACACGCGCGTCGTCGCGCCGTCTCCGCGCAGCGGTACCGCGCGGTAGGCCGACAACTCGGCGCGAAAGCCGTTGGTGGACGCGTTTGCGAGATTGTTGGACAACACCGCCTGCCGATGGGCGGCGGCGTTGGCGCCGCTCATGGCGGTGTAGATTAGGCGGTCCATGGTGCGGCTGGTTCAGATGGCGGTCAAGTCGGAAACGCGACTCAACGCAGGTTGGTCAGTGTGGACAACACCTGATCCTGGGTCTTGATGGTTTGTGCGTTGGCCTGGTAGGTGCGCTGCGCGGTCATCATGTTCACCAGTTCGGAAGTCAGATCGATGTTCGATTCTTCCAGCGCACCGGCACGCAGCGCGCCAAATTTTCCCTGGCCCGGCGAGCCCAGCACCGGCTGGCCGGAGGCGACGGTTTCAACCCAGTTACCCATCGCGGAAGGCCGCAGCCCCTGGACGTTGCGAAAATCCGCCAGCGCGATCTGGCCGGCGGCCTGGATTTCACCGTTTGAATAACGGGCCGAAATTACGCCGTCATCACCAATCTTCAGCGCCACGAAATCACCCGGCGCATAACCGTCCTGGGTCAGGTCCGAGACCGCAAAGGCGGTGGCGAACTGGGTCGCCGCGCTGATGTCCAGCGTCGGGGTGAAGACGCCGATCGATGGATTGGGCGAGGTCACATTGATGGTCGGTGCCGCCGGCACCGTGGTCAGCAGTTGGCCATTGGTTCCGAAAGTCACAGTTGCCGCCAGCGTGGCGCTGGCGGTCGCGGCAGACGTGGGGTCGGTGAATACTTCCCAGGTGTCGTTGCCGGTTTTTCGCATGTAAAACGAGGTGGCGATCGGTGCGCCCTGCGAGTCGTAGGTGGTCATTGAACTGCCGTAGGTGGTCAGTGGCACTGCCGGCGTCGGCGCATTCCAGACCGGCGCGCGCGCATCCAGGTTGAACTCCGCCACGATGGCGGTGGTGGCGCTGGCCGGGATCGGGGTCGAGGTCGGCAACTGCAGGGCTTGCAGCGTGCTGCTGGTGGGGGTGCCGCTGGTGCTGGTCGCGTAACCCATCAGATTGGCACCGCCATTGGTAACGATGTTGCCCTGGGTGTCGAGTTTGAACTCGCCGGCGCGGGAATAAGCGGCGGTGCCGTCAGGCAAAGTCACGCGGAAGAAGCCCGCGCCGTTGATCGCCAGATCCAGGTTACTGCCGGTGGTGTTGACGCTGCCCTGCGTGAACTGCTGCGAAACCGTGGCCACTTCGACCCCAATGCCCTCGGTGCGCCCGTTGGCCGAGATCGTCGAGGCGGCGACGATCTCGGAAAACTCGGCCCGCGACACCTTGGCGCCGACGGTGTTGGCGTTGGCAATGTTGTTGCCGATCACATCGAGATTGCGGCTGGCGGCGTTCAAGCCCGAGAGCCCGGTTTGGAATGACATGTTGTGTTTCCTGAAAAAGTTGCGGCTAATGCAAGTTTGCTGGTGCCGGTGTCAGAGAATGGCCTTGACCGTGTTGTAGGCAACACTGCCCAGGCCCTGGAGCTGAACGTTCATGTTGCCGTTTTCGGAGCTGACCGACACCACCTTGTCACGCACCAGGGGTGTTGCGCCAACGCTGGCGCCGCCTCCGGTGGCCGTAACCCGGTAACTCGGCGCGCCGGTGGCCGGTTGCCCGGTGGCGTCCCATTCGAATGTGTGCCGGCCAGCCGGCCGCGCGCCGAGATCGAAGCTGTCAACCACCTGGCCGCCGGCCGACAGGATTTCAATTTTCACGCTGTCTGCGTTCTGTGCCAGATCGACCGCCGCGCCGGCTGTTGCGTTGTCCAGCGCCAGTTTCGAGCCCTCTACCAGCACGCTACGCCCGACCAGCGAGCCGCCCTGCAGCATTTGCATCGACGACAGTTGAGCGGCCAGGCTTTGCAGTGTCTGGTTGACCTGCTGAACACCTGATACGGTGCTGATCTGCGCCATCTGCGAGGTCATCTGGGCGTTATCCATCGGGTTCATCGGGTCCTGGTTGCTGAGTTGTGCCACCAGCAATTTCAGAAACCGGTCTTCGGAACCGGCGGCGTTGGTCGCCGATATCGCGGCGCTGGTGGTGCCGGCTGTGCCGGTGGCAATGCTTGGGTTGGTGGCGGTGATCATGGTGGGTCGGTGCGGGTTACTGGCCAATTTGCAGGGTCTTGAGCAACAGCGACTTGGCGGTGTTCATTACCTCGACATTGTTCTGGTACGAGCGCGAGGCGGAAATCATGTTGACCATTTCCTCCACCGGGTTCACATTCGACTGCGTCACATAACCCTGCGCGTCGGCTTGTGGGTGGGTCGGGTTATGTTGCTTGCGCATTGGCTCGTTGCTCTCGCGGATTGTGTTCACCCGCACTCCGGACGAAGCGTCGGACCCCATCGGCACGGTTTCGAATACCACCTGCCTGGCCTTGTAAGCCTGGCCGTCGGGGCCGGCCACGGCATCCGCGTTGGCCAGGTTGCTGGCCACCACGTTCAGGCGTTGTGACTGGGCGCTGATGGCGCTGCCTGAAACGCCGAAGATTGAAAACATGGACATGGTGAGTCTCGGTAGGCGGCGCTTATTGGCCCTGGATGGCGCTCAAGATTGTTCTGGAGCTGCCGTTAATGAAACGCAGGGTGGCTTCGTAGCGCACTGCGTTGTCGACGAAGTTGGCGCGTTCGCGGTCCAGATCGACACTGTTGTTGTCCATCGCCGGCTGGGTCTGGACGCCGTAGCCCAGTGCGGACGCGGCCCCTGGCAAGCCGCCTGCGCCAGCACCGACGGCTATATGCGCCGGGTGGGGTTGGTGTTTGCCTGGCAATACTGGCTGGCTGCGGGCCAGACGGTTTTGGCCGCCAGCCGCGGCCATGGCGTCCTTGAAGTTGACGTCACGCGCCGCGTAGCCCGGTGTGTCGGCATTCGCGATGTTGCTGGCGATGACGCGTTGGCGTTCGGCGCGCACGAGCAGGGCCCTGGCCTGGAAATCCAATCCGCTGGTCAACTGTGCAAACATGAAACACCACCTCCACTGATCGGCCTAAATACCGAGGCTCGCCAAAGCGCTTGACGTGAAACGATTATGGGAAAGCCTGAACGCGGCGATCAATTGAATAACGCCAATTTCCGCCACCACTTGAGCGCTTTGGCGCGCTGGCGCCGGTCTACAGTTCTGCCAAGGAACTCAAATGCTCGCGTTGTCACAACTATCGAACCGGGTGCGCGCCGTGCGCACAAGTTGTCTGGTCTTGGCCGGCGCGTTTGCCTTGTGCGCCGCGGCACAGACCCAACCTGCGCCGCCAGACCAGGCGACTGTCTTGTTGAACGATTCCCAAGCCTGGCTGGACCAGGCGGTGGCGTCGGCCCGCCCGGCGGGCGCTGCGCTGCTGCGCATGGAGGTAATCGTCGGAGTGTTGGACAAGCGCTTGACATTGGCCCCCTGCGCTCAGGCGGAGCCCTACATTCCCGCTGGCATGCGGCTTTGGGGCAAAACCCGCCTTGGCCTGCGCTGCATGGACGGCAACGCCAAATGGAACGTGTTCCTGCCGGTGACCATCAAGGCGTTTGGACCGGCCTGGGTGCTGAAAGGCGATATCGCAGCCGGTACGGTATTGAGCCCGGACGACGCCGTGTTGGCCGAGGTCGACTGGGCGCAGGAGAACAACACCATATTGGCCGATCCCGCCTTGTGGGTCGGGCAGACCGCCAGCCGGCAGCTCAGCACCGGGCAGGCGTTGCGCCTGGGGCTGGTCAAACCGGCCCAGGTGTTTCAGGCCGGCTCGACGGTGCGGGTGGTTGCCCAGGGACAAGGGTTTTCCGTGACTTCCGATGCCCAGGCCCTTTCGGCCGGTGTAATCGGGGCAGTCGCACGGGTGCGGATCGACAGCGGACGCATCTTGTCGGGCGTTGTGCTGGACGTTCGCACCGTCCGGGTTGATCTCTAATGCCGTCCCTGATTGCATCCATGCCTCAAGTTCCTGCGCCAGCGGCCGATAGCTACCATACGATGCTGCTTTTGCAGTAGCCCAGGGGAACACCATGAAGATAGGCCAACCGTCCGAACTTACACCTGCCGTCGCGCAGTCCAGCGCATCCGCGCCGGCCAAGGCCGCTCAGGGGGCCACGATTGCCGCGAAAAACGAGCGCAAGCCGCCCGGCGTGGGCGTCACGGTATCCGATCTGGCGCGTGCGCTGGAGCAGACCCGCGCTGTGGACACGCCCGATGTGGACATCGACAAAGTCAATGCCATGCGTCTGGCGATTGAGCAGAAGACGTTCGCGGTGAATCCGCAAGTGATTGCCGACAAATTGTTGGCCAATGCGCAGGAAATGCTAAACCGTAACCGGTCCTGAAGTCCGCGTCACAGCCGATTATTGATGTTGTACACCGATCCGCAAGTTTCTCTGACGCTGGCCGAAGAAAGCCTTGACGCGTTGTCGCAGGCCTTGCTTGCGGGGCAGCCGCAAGGCGTGGAATCGGCCGCGCGCGAACTGCAGCAGGCCGCATCGGCCTTGTCTGGCGTGCTGCAAAACCTCAGAGGCAAGACAACCGTCGACCAGCGCGTGCGCCAGCGCCTGGGCAACCTGGTGCAGGGCATCGCGATGCACCGCGAAGCCTGTGCGCGTCGCGCGGCGGTGGTGGAGAGATCGCTGCATTCGATCATTCCCGCCACACGTTCTTCAACCTATACCAATACATTGGGGCCATACGCCCGCAACGGCCGGCAAAGCGGGGTGTTTCGGGCTTCCTAGCGGCGGCCGTTGCGCGCTCACAGTGTGCCGCCCGAACCCCGTGGTTGGGGTGATTTGCGCGCCAGGCGCGCAGGCTCACCCCGGGGCGAGCTCTGAAGGACTCGTCACCAGTCGATGCGCTGATCGACTTGATATTCAGGTGCCGACTGCGCCGACGGTCCCATTCCTGATGGGCATCGGCCTGCACTTGGGCGACGGCCGCCTCGTCCGGCCCGCTGGCCGGATGAAAGGCCACGCCCGGTGGGGCATCGGTGGTTTGGCCGGTGGTCTGCGCGACGCTGTTGGCCTCGTCACCATTGCCACCCGGCGTGGGCTCAAACACCCCATCGACCACGCAGACATGAAAATGCACATGCGTGTTCAGAACAGCAGGAAAATGGCCGAACCTGCCGCAACTTTCGAAGACAGCAGGCCGATGTCGGTCAGGCTCCACTACAGCCTGCCAGCCATCGCGGGCGCCAGCGTGGACGCAATCCGGGCCAAAAAAGACACTGCGATCTGCGCCACCAGTACAGCCAACAGCGGGCCCAGCCAATAGGTCGAATTTCGGATCATCCCGAAGCATTGTCACTGTGGCCTGGCACCAGGTCTCGCGGTTAGCCTGGAGGCTTGAGATACTTCCCCGCTTGGGCGATGTCGCGAAGCAAAAACCGCGCACGCGTACTACTTCAGCAGCCACCAAGAGAGCGGTGTATCTTCTTGACTTCAGCATAACTGGCGCCCAACCCCAATGCCCGACCTCTCCACCTTCCCCATCACCAAAAAATGGCCGCCGCAACATCCCGACCGGATCCAGTTGTATTCCCTGCCCACTCCCAATGGCGTCAAGGTTTCGATCATGCTGGAGGAGACGGGTTTGCCATATGAGCCCCATCTGGTGGACTTCGAGACCAGGGACCAGATGTCACCGGAGTTCCTTTCGCTCAATCCCTACGGCAAGATTCCGGCCATCCTCGACCCGGACGGACCCGCTGGCAAGCCGCTTGCGCTGTTCGAATCCGGCGCCATCCTGATCTATCTGGCCGACAAGGCCAAACGGTTCATTCCGCAGGACGCGGCCGGGCGTTACGAGACCGTCCAGTGGCTGATGTTCCAGGTCGGCGGCATCGGCCCGATGTTCGGCCAGATTGGCTTCTTCCACAAATTCGCCGGCAAGGACTTCGAGGACAAGCGCCCGCGCGACCGCCACGTAGCGGAGGCGAAACGCCTGCTCGCTGTGCTGGAAGACCGGCTTGCCGGCCGTAGTTGGGTCATGGGGGACGAATACAGCGTCGCCGACATGGCCATCTTTCCGTGGGTGCGCAACCTGGTCGGGTTCTACGGGGCCGGCGAGTTGGTCGGGATCGAAAATTACCCACGAGTGACGCGGGCGTTGGAAGCGTTCGTCGCCCGCCCGGCGGTTGCGGGAGGTCTGAATATTCCCAAGCGCAATTGACCGGTGTCGATGGCCACTATCAATCTGAACGGGTTCGCCCGAACGGTCGATGCCGAACCCGACACTCCCTTGTTATGGGTAATCCGGGACGACTTGAAGCTGACCGGCAACAAATACGGATGCGGCATCGCCCAGCGCGGCGCGTGCACCGTGCATGTCGACGGCAATGGGACGTAGCAACAATTCAGCGAATTGATTCGAGGGTGGGTCGACGCGGGCGCTTTTTGTCTGGGCTGAGGGTGTAAGACGGGATTGGTGGCCAAGATCGCCAGACTCTGAGCATGCTGAAAGCGCCAATTTCCACCCGTCGCCGAGCAACGTCTCGGGCGTGGTCCGCGTCAGGCGGTGGATCGGGCGGGCTACCTTGAACGAGTAAGCTCTTGCTGCCCCTTGTTTCAACCTGGACTGAAATCCCCTGCGGGCGCGAAGCGAACTTGTCGTTGTTTCCAGCAACCACTTCAGGAAGGTAACCCATGCCCAGCATCATCACCAAAGAGCTTTATTCAACCGAAGTCACGACTAGCGGCGGCCGCACCGGCAATGCGCGATCGAGTGACGGCATACTCGACATCGCATTGACCCGGCCCGGCGCCGGCGGCGCAACCAATCCGGAGCAACTTTTCGCAGCCGGCTGGTCGGCGTGTTTTCAAAGCGCATTGAATGGCATCGCCAAAGCGGAGGGTGTCGACGCGAGCGGTTCCTCCGTCACCGCGCGCGTAACACTCGGCAATGAAAGCGACTGCAGTTATGCGCTGAAGGCCTCGCTGTCGGCGTCGATTCCGGGCCTGCCGCTCGATGCCGTCGAAGCCCTGGTCCAGAAGGCGCACCAGAAGTGCCCTTACTCCAGGGCAACACGCGGCAACATCGAAGTCGAAGTGAAGGCCGTCGCCGCCGCGTGAACTGGTGCCGGAATCTGGCCATCGGCTTGCGCTGGGGCCTGGGTGATCTCTTCTGAAGGTTGGATCGCTTAGCTTTTTGAGCAATCCACTACCAGAACAGTGACCTTGTGTTGTAGCTCCTCGGGCAGTGTGGACGCCAATCGCCGTTCCAACTCTTGCGGAGTCTTTGGCTTTTGGCCGCCATCCGTTGGTGCCGCCTTCAGGTTGCCGGTAAACCAGAAAACGAGGTAGATGCCATATCCATCACTTGCTAACTCCCGGCTGTATTTGGCAATTAACTGCTCACGGATGGCTTTCCAAATATCCGCATGGGTTTCTAGCTTGATTTCGATCGGAATTTGATGAGGCGCAGCGATGACCTTGATGTCAGCCCGCTTTTCGTCAGCGTAACGGCCTTCAGGCTCCGCTGAGACTCCCACAAGGACAAGATGCTTCTTTAAGTCTGACAGCAGCGCGTTACGACAGAGATCTTCGGATTTCGGGCTTTCGCCTGACCAGTACTGGTCATAGTCGTCGGTATTGCCGTCCCGAATCTCGCCAGCGAGTTGCTTCAGATGATCGACCGTCAGCGCCCACAGGTCGGCCGCGTTGGCGGGTTTCAAGTTGGCCAGCGTGGTACAGACCTGCGCTACAGAAGCTGGCTTGAAAAAGGCTTTTCGCCTTGTGATGCGCTGGTCGTAAAGGGCGCGGTCCAGGAAGTCTCCCCAATGTTTCAAATCTTGACGCTGCCGCAGGGCAATGAGTGCTTCCATTGCAGCAATGTCTGGGTTGCTTGCGAGCGATGAAATCAGCCCCTCAACGTAACGCCCCAACTCCATTTTTTGAGTTACCCAGCCCGACTGCCTTGCCCATGAGGGACTGGATCCTGGACCCAGCAGCTCAATCAAAAAGGATTGGGTCGTCGCGGGCAAGTTGATGGACAAACTGCCCTTCGCTTGCAGATCTTGCATCAGCCCAATCAAATGGCTGGTGCGGCCTTGAGTGGCTCCAACAAACCGTTTGGTGGGTTCCAGATACAAGTCAGGTGCCACTTGCATGCCTGCGGTCAGCCAGTAAACATGCTGCGCCACGTCCGTACCTTTGAAACCGAGCCGGCCGCCAATCAGATCGAGTTGGACATCCCTGTCCAAGCACGACAGCATTGAGACAATCAACAGCCGCAGGCCCTGCAACTGCTTCTGGCTTGCCCTGACTGGAAAACTTGCAATCAGCTCTGGCGTGATCCGCTTTGCTACCTCCGCATAGTCTGTGTCATGTGCGAGAGCATAGAGGCCATCCACACTTTCCTTTTTTGACGCGATCTGGGTGCTGATCAATCGTTGCATGACATCGACCACGATCCCTGGCCGTTGACCAAGCAATTGTTTGAACCATGCAGGTGTTTCATTGAAATTGTTGGTCAAGCGAAAAGCCACAACCGTCTCGAGAGTTGTTTGCGGTAGCTCAAGCGCTGACGCCGGCTCTTCTGAGTGCCGCAATTCCATGGCGGCCATGCAAGGGCCAGCGAGGTTGAAACGTCGGCCTTTGCTGTTGAGGTCAACGATTTCAACGGCTGAAGGCAGGTCATGGCGAAATAGGCATTGGCGCAAACCCGCTAGCGCAAGGTGCACCCATTCCTTGTCGTGGTTCAACAACTCAAGCAAGCGGGCATCAGGTGTCTCTTCATTTGAATGTCGAAAAAAGTTGAGGTACGCATTTGCAACTTCCACCAATGCTCCCAAGTGAGCCGAGCCGCCGGCAAAACTCGGCAGCGTTTCTCTGAAGAAGTTGAACCTTTGGCGCGACTCCTCAGCTACGCGCTTCTCGTACTGGATATCGGAGTTGATATTCTCCTGTTCGAGCTCTGGCAATGGATATGCGCACTGCAGTTGATTCACTGCCCACGCTGCATCGATTGCGTGATTCGAGCCCCATTTCTCGACTAGCTGAATCGCTGCATCGGCCCCTCTTTTCTTGTAGGCAGTATCGAACGATGCTCCAACCAGGCGTCGGCGCAAATCGTCATCGCGGCAAGCTTCTGCTAACGACAAGTACCAAAGTTCAGCATCGTCGGGTTCTTGAGCTCCGTAAAGGTGCGCTAGCACCCGCCAGAGTTTTGCGAACCCGGTGTCGCTCGCGTTGGTTTGCAAATGCAAGCCATGCGCAAACAGTGCCTTGTACAACTCAGGGCGATCTTCCAACCATTGCCCTAGGGCCGCTTTGTGCTGCTTCTCCAGCGGGCTGTAGTGGTGCGGTCCCAGGCCCAGCGACAGCCACCGAAATAGCCTCTGCGCATCGATTTGCGTTCCATGCTTCGTCACCCCGTCTACAAGCAATTCACCCACAATCCTGGAGGATCGCAAGTGATCGGGCCGAATGTCGAGTTGATAACCGTTCCGAACCAAGGCATCCAGCAAAACCAGAGCATCTCCAGGTGGGGCTCTTTTGGGCAGGTCGTGCCAGAAACGCCAGTAGGAGCCCCCCAATAGACTGTCTGTCTTGGCCTTTCTGAAGTATTGCCAAACGTCGACCGACGAAATATGGGTTGAGTAGAGGGCTTGCAGCAAAGTGCCCAAAAGCTCATCTGCCAGGTCTTCCACGACGTTGCCGTGAATGTCCGCCAGCAGTGTTACCAATGTTGACCAGTTGTTGTTTTCACGCGCATAGGCCACAAGAATTCTCAAGGCTTCTGTTCGCGAGCCTGGCCAAAAAGTCTTGTCGTGAACGATCTGTTCCAACTCCGGGGCCAACCCCGGCATGTGATGCCCATTTGCCACGGCATCCAACACGCAATCGACCAAGGCGAGGTGGGGTGGACTCCTGTCGGGATCGTTGAACCGTGCCCTGAAATCCTCCATCATGTCTGCGGTCGCCAATGCACCAAAGGGCTTGCTTGCCCAGTTCTGATTGCGAAAGTACGTGTAGCTCTTGGCTTCATTGCGCAATGCGTCGAGCACCTTCAATTTTTCAGCTCGGGTGAAGTTGCGTACGTCGCCGTTGAGTACCACGCCCAGCGGGTCGCGATCAATCAACTCTCCGCGCAGGTTCGCGGGCGCAATTGCGGCCAGCCAGGCATGCAGGCCTCGCAATTCGGGCACTACGCCGGCATCCGAACCTAGCATCAATGCTAGAACACGGCTCGAGGGAAGTCCTGCGCGAATGCGCGAAACCAGATATTGCGCGCCCAAATACTCTGCAACGGTTCGGTGTACCGGAAGAAACTCACCAGGTCTATCGCCCTTGAAGAGTCTGGTTTCAAGTGCGGCTTGGCAAGCTGCCATGTCGGGTGCAGTGCCATCACTGAGGAGTTCCGGCAAGGCAACAGTGCGTGTTTGGGTATCGGTTTGTCGCTGTAAAGTTATGGAAGCACTTCCAGAGAGCAGCATGATGGCGCTCAGGTAGCCTGAAGCTTGGAGGACCTTGTCATGAGGCAATGGGCTAAGGCGCTTTGCGGCAAGGTGGTCGGGGTTGGGCTCCTGTACTAGTTGGGCGCATGCCATTTCATAAGTCTTGGTTTTGCTATCCGGCCATCCGCTTGCCGTCGTGGACACGGCCTTGACCAGCATGAGCAAGGTTTGAGGGTTATCCAACAAGCCTTCGAGGTCACGGTTCTCAGCTTCGTGAACGAACTTTTCAGCGGCAGCTTCGTTGGACCGCTGCCAATGCGCGATCAAGGCTTTGGTTTGTGAGAGATGCAGGGGATCGAGATGCAGCTCACAAAAGCTGTTGTTCGCCACCAAACGCTTCAGCGCTTTGCTGTCCGCGGTGCCGCGCCAATCAGCTTCTCTGCAGGAAATGCGAAATTTTGGGACACCTAGTTTTTGCAGTTTGGTGCGTATCTGCCCGAGCGCCGTCAGCCCAGCCGCATTGCCGGCAGTAATTTCATCCAGTCCGTCAATGAAAATCGGCGAGCCCCAGCCAGGTTGCAAGTCCAGTTCTACAAAGTCGCGGGCTCGGGTGTAGTAGCCGCCTTCTACCGTGCTGAGCGCTTTGAACGCGTCAGTCTTCCCTGCACCTGGGTCGGCGAGTAACACCCAAGCATGCACGTGGCGGTAATGGCCAAGTGGCTCGGGATATAAAAGAGAATCGTCGTCATCTAACCGCACCCGAGCATTTCGCTCAAGCGCAAGGCGATCTTGGGAAATGTTCGTTGTAGCGTTCATTCCGTATCAAGCCAATGCGCCAGCGGATACGAGAGAAACTCCGTCAAGTCAATGCCACCGGTGCCAACCAGCAGTCGCCTGCTGGTTGGGTGCTGGTCTGCAAATGCATCAAGGCCTTGGAGCTTGCCGGGTGAGGCACCGCTCTTTACCTCTATGGCGGTAACTCGCATGGCATTGGAAATCACGAAATCCACCTCATGCGGGCTTTCACGCCAGTAGCTCACTTCCTCGTTCGTTGTCTTGGTGTTGCAGAGATGGGCGCCCACTGCACTTTCGACCAGACGTCCCCAATAGCTGCGATCGGACTGCGCCTGCGAAAACGTGTATGACGTTGCGCTGGACATCAGCGCAGCATTCAATACGTTGAATTTCGGGGCTGAGGCACGTCGGCGTGCGACACCGACATGGTATTTGTGTAGACCCGTCAAGAGCCCGGCGTTTCCTAACAGATCAAGATAGTGTGCCAAGGTGGTTTCGTTTCCTGCTTCCTGCATTTGCCCCTTGACCTTGCCCAGCGCGAGAATCTGGCCGGAATAACTTGCTCCGAGTGTGAAAAGTTGCTTGAGCAATGCTGGTTTGTCCACTCGCGTCATTTGAAGGATGTCGGTGTCGATGCTTGGCTGCACCAGACTTGCCAAAACATAGTTGCGCCAACGCTCTTCCTCACGAATCAGCGAGGCACTGCCTGGGTAGCCGCCGAAATATATGTACTCATTGAGCGTGAAATCAAACGCATGGTGCATTTCACTGAAGGACCAATGGTTGACGCGCATGAGTTCATAACGCCCCGCAAGGCTTTCGGTCAGGCCTTTTTGCATCAGCAGCGGCGAGCTGCCCAGCAATATCACGTGCATTTGCAGACCCTGCGCACGGTCCGCATCCCATAAGCCTTTCACGGTTTCCGACCAGCGCGAAATTTTCTGGATTTCATCCAGTACAAAAGCGAAAGGTTGTTCGGGGTTGTGGACCTTGAATGCTTTGTGCTGCCGCCGCGCGTTCTGCCAACCGCGTATCAGCCAGGCGGCATCTCGGGGCGCGCCATCAATATCCCCGGTGAGTGATGTAAAACTCCCAGGTGCCAATGCGCTTGGCTCCACTGGCTGGTCAGCGGCAAGAAAATAGTGTGCACATTTTTCCAGGGCTTGACGGACCAAGGTGGTTTTGCCAACTTGCCTTGGGCCCGCCACAATCGTGATGAACTTCGGCGGTTCGTCCAATCGGGCACGCAGCAATTGAACTTGGCTTCGATAGAAAGGCATAAATCATATTGAGTAAAATTACTCAATATGATTTCAGAAATACGGGGTAGTGTCAAATGTGAGGCCAGCGGTGCCTTGCTGGCATTGGGATATCGCTATGCCGATGGACTCGGGCCATACGCCCGCAACTGGCGGCAAAACGGGGTGTTTCGGGCTTCCTAGCCGCGTAAGTGCAGCACACAACCCCGCCATTTTTGCGTATACTGATTGCCATATGGCAGCAAATAGGTGACCCCATGGACAGTGCAACTTTGGCCGTTAGCGACTTGCCGGGGCTGTCGGCGGCGTCAGTTCTGGGTGGGGAATCGGTGTTGCTTGCTTGCCCCCAGTCCGCTCTGGAATGGATTTCTCTGGTGCGCCAGGGCATCTCGGCCGATGCGGTAGATGCTGCCGTGCGCGTGGTGGGAATTGGTCAGGCCGAGTTGGCCAGGGCACTGGACATTCCCGAGCGCACACTGGCACGGCGCAAAAAAGAGGGCGTTTTGAGCCGTGATGAATCGGGCAAACTGGTGCGTCTGGCGCGGGTTGTCGAGCGCGCCGTAGAAGTTTTTGAGGACCAGCGGGCTGCGCTCGACTGGTTAAAGAGCCCGAATGCCGCGCTTGGGGGTACAAGCCCACTCTCGCTGCTCGATACCGACCTGGGATGTGTCGCCGTGTTAGGCGCCTTGGGGCGCATTGAACACGGCGTGTTCGCCTGATGGGTGTTGCCGTTCGCACGGTTTGGCGTATCACGACGCGACGTTTTGTGGCTTCGGCCTTTACCGGTGAGGGCGCCAGGCTGTTCGGCGGGCGCTGGAATCGTCCCGGTCAGTCAGTGGTCTACACCGCTGAGAGCCGCTCATTGGCGCTGCTGGAGATGCTGGTGCAAGACGACCCCTTGCGCGCCCACTATGTTTTGATTCCCGCTTTGCTGCCCGCCGCGCTGAGCATTAAATACCTGGAAGTCAGCGCCTTGCCGCAAGGCTGGCGGACCCAGGGCGCGCGAGCCCAGTTACAGATACTTGGACACACGTGGCTGCGTCAGTCGCGCAGTTGTGTTCTGGCCGTGCCTAGCACCGTGGTGCCGGCTGAACTCAACTTCTTGATCAACCCCTTGCACCCGGATTTCCGGCATGTCACGCTGGGCGAACCGGAGCCGCTGGTTATGGATTTGCGCCTGCTGCCAGCGTTTTACACTGGGTTTTCCACAGCCACTGGATACGCAAGATGAATGCTCGCAGACTGAACTTCGACGGCGTCGACTATCTGGACGGCGAATCCTCCTACCCGGACATCCTGGGACTGATGCAAGGGTCGCCGCCAGAGATTGACAAGCGCATCCGCTTTGAAGACGACCGGATGCTGGAATTTCCGCTGAGCCGCTGGACGTTGTCGCATATGCGCGAGTTGATGCCCACCGTGAATGTGTCGCGTGGCGAGGGCTCGGCCAGCGATCTGGGCGCGGTCAACACCACAACCGCGGCCGCCATCGATGCCCTCACGTTCAAGGACATGAATGGGCAGACGCGAACCTGGGCCGGCTCGCTGCCCGATACCTACACTGACGGCATGCTGGTGCTGCACCGCGGTAAACGCGTCTACGAGCGTTACCTGGGCGCCTTGTTGCCGCCTCGGCCACACGCCTGTTTCTCCATCACCAAGTCGTACGCGGCAACCCTGGCGGCGATGCTGCTCCATGAAGGCGTGCTGGATGAGCAAAAAGCGGTTCCCTACTACCTGCCGGAGATGGCCGATACGGCTTATGCCGACGCCACGCTGCGCGACGTGCTGGACATGCAGATCGGTGTGGCGTATTCGGAACTTTACGCAGACCCGAAGGCGCAGATTTGGGACTATGCCCGAGCTGGCGGATTTCGGGCCCGAGCGAGCGGCTATGACGGGCCGGGCAATCTGTACGAGTTTTTGCTGACATTGCGCAAAGAAGGCGAACACGCGCAGGCGTTTGCCTACAAGACCGTCAATACCGAACTGATGTGCTGGATCATGAAGCGCGTCAGCAACCAGCCGCTGGCCGATATGTTGTCGCAGCGCATCTGGTCGCGTATCGGCTGCGAGCAGGACGCCTATCTGTCGGTGGACTCTATCGGTGTTGCGTTTGGCGGTGGTGGCCTGAATGCGTGCTTGCGCGACATGGCCCGGTTTGGCGAACTGATGCGTTGTGACGGTGGCTGGCAAGGCCAACAGGTGATTCCGGCGCAGGTGGTTGCCGATATCGGCCGTGGCTGCGACCCGGCGAAATTCGCCCAGGCCGGCTACAACTTGCTGCCGGGTTATTCCTACCGCAACATGTGGTGGGTGTCGCACAATGCGCTCGGGGTGTTGGAAGCCCGTGGCATCCATGGCCAACGGCTTTATATTGCGCCGCGCTCCGAGATGGTGATCGCGCGGTTCGCCTCACACCCGATTGCCGCCAGCGGCGCCAACGATCCGATCACGTTGCCAGCGTTTTTCGCCTTGGGCCGTATGCTGATGGATGCTTGAGCGCAGTGGCCAGCCCCAGACCCTGAGACACCCGGTCCAGGTCAATGCCTAATACAAATCAGGTATGAAAACCGGCATCGGCACTTGCCGCATTGGCCGACGGCTGCGACACTCCGACCCAGCTGGTTGAATTTGGCATCCAGCCGATCACTGTTGCACCCGGACCAAGGAGTCGAACATGCCGCCGAATGTCGTCGCTGCCTCGCCCAACAACTTCAATATTGGCCTTTGCGACTTCGGGCCCACACCCCCGACGTCGGTCATATTCGACCCACCTGCCATCTTCAACAACTGCGTCGTCGATGCAGCGGGCAACACGGCGGTGGTGGGCGACTTCGGAGGCGGCAGGGTGCAACTGCTCGACATTACGAATCCCTCTGTACCGGTTCCCAGGGGATTCTTCGACACCATGTTCGGCGGCGTCGGTGCGGTCGCCATTTCCGGCGTCTTCGTCGCCGCTGGCGAGCGCAACGGATTTCGCTGCGCATTGATCGATTTCACCAACCCCAATATGCCGCTGCTGGTGGCGACGACGAACACACCGCTGGGCGGTTTCTCGTCGCTTGCATTCCGCGCGTCCAGGATCGTTGTCGGCGGCGGGCCGAACGGACCGCCGAACTGCGTCGAAGTCGACTTCAACCCCACGCCGCCGCTAGCGACTTCGATCAGTCCCGGCTTCACCGGCGGCTGCGCCGTTGACGCCGACCTGGCATCGAACCGTATCGTGGTTGGCAACATGCTCGGGGGTCAGGTTGTCTTTCTGAACGGCGCGACCAAGGCCGTGCTTGCAACCGTCACAACTACGCTTGGCGGCGTGCGCTCGGTCAGCATTTCGGGCACGCTGGTGCTGGCCGGTAGTGCGAACAGCTTCGACATCGCGCGTATCAATTTCGGCGCGATGCCCCCGGTGGTGACAACCCAGAACCTGGGCAGCGGATCGGGCAGCGTCGTCGCCCTGAGCGGAACCACCGGCGCGGCCGGCGCGATCGTCGGCAGTGGAACGACGCCGGTCAAGCTATTGAACGTAGCCACGGGAATTACCGTCACCGGCACTTGCAATCCGAATGTCGCTTCGGTTCAAACGCTCGCCTTCGGCGCGCTTGCCGCAGCGGTGACCGCTGCGAATATCGACGCCGCCGCGCCGGCCTTCGCAATCACGCGCGTGAATTCGACTTCCATGGCGAACCTGGTCATCAGCAATACCGGCACGGCGCCGCTGACCGTTACGGGTATCACCAAGGGTGGCGCGAATCCGCTGCGCTACACCGTCGGCACCCCAACCAGCTTCACCATCGCCGTCGGTGGTGCGGCGAAACTGATACCGATCACGTTTGCGCCAAATGCGGAGCAGGTGTTCCCGGCGACGCTGACGATTGCCAGCAACGACCCAACCACGCCGAGCCTGGTCGTGGCCATCACCGGCACCGGTGCGTTGCCGCACCTGTTGGTCAACCCGGCGCTGGCTCTGGGCAATCAGGCGATAAATTGCGGCACTGCGTCGCAGGCACTTACGCTTACGAATACCGGCGGCCTGCCGCTGGTAGTGACGTCGATCTCGGCTGTTGCACCCTTCGGGGCGACCCCCTCGAACGCAACGCTGCCGGCTGGAGGCGGTATGCTTGCTGTCACTATCACGTTCGCGCCGAGCACGCTTGGCGCCGCGACCGGACCACTGACGATCGTGTCCAACGACGCGACGAGCCCGACCAAGACCGTCAACCTCAGCGGCACCGGCGTCGCCCCGCCGCCGCCGGTCATCAGCGTATTGCCGGCGAGTTTCAACTTCGGCAATGTACCGCGCCAGAACAACGTCGGGCTCTGGGTGACAGTGGCCAACACCAGCCCGTGCCTGGCGCTGACGGTCGGTCTCTCCACCGGCGGCTTGCCGTTTCTTGTCGGCGCCGCGGGCGTCACGAGTCTGCCAGTCAATCCGCAGACGATCAACGATTCGATTGGGCCCAACCAGTCGCGCAAGTACCCGGTTTTCTTTGCGCCCACGGCACTCGGATCAGCAACCGGATCGTTAACCATCACCTCGAACGACCCGGCGCACGCCACGCAGGCATTTCCGCTAACCGGTACCGGTGTCAACGTACCGGCAGTAGCCCTCGAACTGGTGCTCGATCGCTCCGGATCGATGTCCGACAACACAGCCGGCGGGACCAAGATGGGCGATCTGAAGCGGACCGTCGCCATGTTCGCCGATGTGGTCATACCCGGCCAGGGGCACGAGATGGGGTCGGTGCAGTTCAACCACCTGTTCAGCGTACTGACGCCGCGCGGCTCTTACGACGCCGCGAAACAGGCGCAGATCAAGGCCGATGCCAACACACTCACGCCACAGAGCGCGACGGCTATCGGAGGAGGTTTGCAGGTGGCGCAGGGTGAACTTGCCGCTTCCACTATCGCCAGGAAGGCGATCCTGGTTTTCACGGATGGCCTTGAGACCGCGTCGCCATCCATCGCCAGCGTCCAGCCAGGCATCGTCGCCGCCGGAATTGAAAGTTACGCAGTTGGACTCGGCGGCCCGGCCGACATAGCGGCGGCGGCGTTGAGTGCACTCGCCGCGAGTTCAAACGGCAAGTTTTTTCTTACCGACGACGCGCTGGTTCTCAACAAACATTTCGTTCAGGTGCTGACCAACGCCTACCAGCTTGCGATGGTCGCCGATCCGATCCAGCGCGTGGCGAGCGGCGCCACCGTCACGGTACCGGTGTGGATCACGGACTGCGAGCGGCGGGTGTCGTTCGTGCTTTCCTGGGACCAATTGCAATCCCAACTCGGGTTCGAGATCGTCGCGCCGGACGGCACGGTATTTTCCGCCGCCTCGGCCAGCGGGAACCGCTTCGTACGCTTCGGGCAGCAACCGCGTTACCGCTACTACCAGATCGAATTCCCGCCGATCACCCCACCCGCCAACGGCTACATGGGGCCGCAGCGGGCCGGCGTGTGGCTGCTGAAGGTCACCGGCACGCAGGTCAGCGGTGCGTCGGAGCGTTTTGCGACGAACGTGTTCGCCGAAAGCGATTTGATGATGGAGGTGAGCGCCAAAGCCGGCACCACCGCGCAGCCGCTTTCGCTGACGGTCAAAGTGGCGCACGGGAACGTCCGCGTCAAGAACTTCAACGTGAAATTGAACTGGAGTGTTCCGACCAAGCCTTTGTCCGCGGTGATTTCAAAGCTCCACATCAAGAACTTCATACAAGTCACGCCGCTGACCGCGTTACTCGGGCCGACGCCGCTGGCACGCGCCATCCGCGCTTTCGCCATCAGTGGCAAGACGCTGATACCGGTGGCCAGAAAGAAACACAACGCATCCACGCGGCGCGGCATTTATTCGAACCGCTTGCCGGCGCCGCTGGTGCCCGGCGTGTATAGCTATGAAATCGAGGTCACCGGCAATGCGTGCGGCGGCACCTTCCAGCGTTATGCGTCCGGGTCGGTGTATGTCGGCAATCCGGTCAGCAAGCCGAATACTCCGGTGGTAGTGGTTGTGACCGGTACCACGGCGACCGTGACCGTCACTCCGACCGGATCCACCGGCGTCAAGCTCGGGCCGGGCCTAGGCACGACCACCAGCGCCAACGTTGCGCGCGGCAGAGTACTGGGAATTATCGATAACCTGGACGGCTCTTATACCGTGACCGTCGCTTTCGAGAAACGTGATGGCACGCCGACGCTGCAACTGGACATCGCGGGTAGCCGCCTGAAAGTCGCGCTCAAATCGACGCCGAAGCCGCCGAAGAAAAAGTCGCCGAACCAGAAGCGGGCGAAGTAGCAGCGGGAAATTGAAGCCCATGGCGCGCATATCAAGTTTCCGGGCGCGCGAATGATAAGAGTCTTATCATCGTTAACAGATCTTGATAACTTTGATAAGACTTGTATAAATAGGGATGCTGTTCAGTCCGTCACATGGCGGCACCGCGTTTACGGTTCCGTTGTTCGATGGCTTCATGAAACGGATCATGCCCGCGCCGTGAGTTGGCTCGGGCGCGGGAACACAAACGACGCAAGCAGTCCGGAAAAGAAAAACGGCCGCATCAATGCGCGGCCGCCTAATCCAGGTTATGCCCTTGCGTTGTCAGGCTATTTGCTGGCGCCGAATGGCTCCCAGACTTGCCAGCCCCAGCGCCAGCAGTGCAAGGCTGCCCGGTTCTGGAATGTTGTTGCCCGCCGCGGCGCCGTTCAACGTGACGGCCAGGTTGTCGACACCCCAAGATTCGTCCGCGCCGCCCTGCCATCCAGCGCCACTCGCGAAGATTTCCAGGGTTGCCGTGTTGCCGCTATGGACGATGTTTTGGAACAAGGATTCCGCCGCCATGTCGTACGCGGCGTCGTTCCAGCCGCTGAAACCGACGCTGGTGGAAGAGGGGTCGAAGTCGAAGTTGTTGGCACCGGGGAAAAGGAGCGCGTTTGAGGTTCCGTATGTCTGCGGGTGTGGACCACAGGCACCGTTGCGCACGTTGCCGAAGTCGGTCGAAAAAATTGAGGCGCCATCAAGTCTCACGGTGAAGTTGTCGGGCGCGCAGCCATTGCTGGCCATGCCGTCCCAACTGTCGATCACGGCCAGCAGGAAACCGAGCGAAATGCTGGTATGCGCTTGCAGGCCGGAAAGGGTCAGCGTCGTGCTTGCGGCAGGGTCGCCAAGACTGTCATTGCGGTACAACGTTGTGCCGAAACCGTAGGCGCTATAACCCTGTGAGCTTTCTGTGGCTCCGGCGCCGGAGATCGCGGCCGTCACGCCTGCTCCAAGCACTGCTGCACCCTCGAAGTTATTCGAATACACCTGGACCGAAATCGCATGCGCCAGGTTGGCGGCGACCAGAGCCCCACCGATCATGACGGCCATGGCAGTCTTTCGGATTGCAAAATTCATGTGAACTCCTGCTGAATCGAGTCTTGGGACTAGTGGGCCCGTGGAAGCAAAGTTTGCGCCAGTTCCCCCATTCAATCAACTTGTTCAATTGAATCAACACGCTATTCCCGCACCTCGGTTGTTGTCCGGGTCATTGGCGAATCGCATGTAAAGTTTTCTGACAATGCGGGACATGGTGCGCCGCCCAAAGTTAGCCACCGGCTGGCGCAGCCTGGCCGCCAGCTCAGGCTGTTCGCACCACGCCGGGTCGGCAACACCAATGCCCCTTGCCGCTTAATGCGCCCGCATCTTGGCGCGCAGGCGCGCGATCGACTGGCTGTGCAACTGGCACACGCGGGACTCGGTGACGCCCAGCACGGCGGCAATCTCTTTCAGGTTCATGTCTTTTTCGTAATACATGCTCATGATGTGTTGCTCGCGTTCGGGCAGCGTCTTGATCGCGCCCACCAGCGATTCGCGCAGCCGCTGGTCGCGCAGCAGCTCCATCGGGTCGGCCTTGTCGTCTACCGCATGGCGGTCCAGAAAGCTGTCCTCGCCGTCACCGCCGTGGCCCATGTCTTCCAGATAAACCAGTTGCGTTCCGCGCACCTTGCCCAGCAGGGTCTGGTAGTCGGCCAGGCTCATGCCCAGTTCACGCGCGATCTCGGACTCCAGCGGGCTGCGCCCGAACTGGTGCTCGAGCCGCCGCAAGGCTTGTTCGATGTCCTTCTGGCTCTTGCGCGAGCCGCGCGACATCCAGTCGTTGTCGCGCAACTCGTCAATCATCGCGCCGCGGATGCGTTGCGTGGCGAAGGTTTCAAACTGCACGCCCTGGGCCGCTTCGTAACGCGTCAGCGCTTCCGACAGCCCGA
>JANNGR010000524.1:0-4359 GCA_031403955.1 Betaproteobacteria bacterium | reverse complement strand
AGCGGCAAACTCATCGTCGATGCCCGTTTCCCCGCTATCGCTACCAAACAGCTTTTGCTGAATGGTTCGAGTGGGGACCAGCCAACCATGAAGCGAAGTGCCGCCAACGCCCAGTGGATTGTTGATGTCCTGGTCTGGGCCAGCGCCGAAACCGTCTAGTGAAATGGTGAAACTCTCTACGCGAAGCTTGGACATGATGCCTCTCTGATCTGCGAGTGACTACAAAACTCGGTTTGTGACGCCTAACGAATGGAGCCCCCGGCGCGCGTCTTCTCAATCAGGGTCCGCAAGAATTTGACTTGCACTTATGACCGTTTGTAGGCTCAAAGTCCACATGCCTTGATCTGACAAGTCAACGACCAGATTTGCCAGATGATTAGAGGTTGAAAGGAATGCCTTCCGGGGTCAAATTGCTTGGCAATTCCACCCCGGCTGAGTTCGTGTTTGCAGGAGTTGACAAAGATGGGGAAGCCCTTGTAGTCGGAGCTCGGCGGACGCCGCAGGCGTGATGACGAGCGTGCAAGAACTCTTCCCGACCCATGGTGCCGTGGCAGCGTGCCAGGTCTTGGGGCTGCCGCGTGGCTTGCCTGCGCAATACCGTGCCAGCCAGCGCCGTGCGGCGTTCGTGGGGCCCAGGGCGGCGCGCCGGGCACGCCCACGACCACCGATGGCCTTGGACGTCATGGAGAACCAGGCGCTGCTCGATACGCTCAACAGCGAACGCTTCATGGACACCGCGCCGGCGGCCGTGCACGCCACGCTGCTCGACGAGGGCCAATACCTTGGGTCGGTACGCACCATGTACCGATTGCTGGCGCGCACCGGTGGCTCTGGGGAGCGGCGCAACCAACTCGTTCACCCGGCCTATACCAAGCCCGAGTTGCTGGCAATCGCCCCCAACCAGGTCTGGTCCTGGGACATCACCAAGCTGCGCGGACCGGCCAAGTGGACGTATTTCCACCTGTACGTGATCCTGGATATCTTCAGCCGCTATGTCGTGGGCTGGTTGATCGCCGACCGTGAGAATTCGGATCTGGCTCAGCAATTGATCGCCGATACCGTGGGCCGCCACAACGTCGAGCGCGGCATGCTTACCCTGCACGCCGACCGCGGTACCAGCATGCGCTCCAAACCGGTGGCCGCCTTGCTGGTCGACCTGGACGTCGCCAAGAGTCACAGCCGCCCTTACGTGTCCGACGACAACCCGTTCAGCGAGGCCCAATTCAAGACCTTGAAATACCGCCCCGACTTCCCGGCGCGCTTCGGTTGCCTGGCCGATGCACGCGCTTTCTGTCAGCAATTCTTCCCCTGGTACAACGACGAGCACCAACACTCCGGCATCGGCTACATGACACCCTACAGCATCCACTACGGCACGGCACAGGCCATCCATGACACTCGGCAAGCCACCCTCGACAAAGCCTTCTTGGCTCACCCAAACCGCTTCAAAGGCAAGCAGC
Source organism: Betaproteobacteria bacterium (assembly GCA_031403955.1). Lineage (GTDB taxonomy): Bacteria > Pseudomonadota > Gammaproteobacteria > Burkholderiales > Burkholderiaceae_C > CAISIP01. Next base: position 2,899 of record JANNGR010000524.1, on the reverse strand, counting down.
CGCAGCCCCATCACCTCCCCACCGAGGTATGGATCAACCCACCCAAAGACTCGAACAACCTCAATACCAATCAACCCCACACACTAAATTAATTCCGTCAGGTGCCGCAAAGTCATTGACACGCTCCGCGCGATAGGCCAGTGCACCGTTGCGCCCGTGCCCTGGATGCGCTGGCGCCCCATCGTTATCGCCTTGGGCCGGTGTTGCTGCGCCGACCAGCGGTGCCTCGTCGGTGGCGCTCACGCCCATGTCCTCAAACATGTTGCGTTTGCTCTCGGTGCGCGCACCGAACAGCATCTGACGAAAGCGCTTGACCGAGGTCTTGGCGTTTTGCAAAGCCCGCATCACATAGACAAAGGTTCCCAGAACCCCAACCAGCAATTGGTATTGCTTGGCCGGCAATGTCGGCTTGGTCAGCGCCAATATCTCGTCGAGTTCGGCTTGGGTTGCGGTGACGAGTTCGGGGGGCTTCATGCGCCCACCTGCGCCAGCCGCTGGCGAAAGTCCTTTACCAGCGGGTACCCCAGCACTTGCTTGATCGAACGGTTGGCCTGGTGGGTCAAGTCATCCTTGCCGCGCACCGTGGTCATGCCCAGCACAGCCCAGTTGGCCGCCCGGTAGCAGGTGCCTCGAAAGCGCTGCGGGTCGATGAAGGTCTCCAAATAGTAGATCGGGTGCGCGTACAGGCGCTGCCAGTCTACTGAGAGCGTGCGCCCCATGCGGGGTCAAATTGCTTCGCAATTCAACCCCCGGCTGAGTTCGTTTTTGCAGGAGTTGACAAAGATGGGGGAAGCCCTTGTAGTCCCAGCTAACCGGCTCGCCGCCACCGACGCGCGAGTAAGAAGCCACGTACCGGCGGGTCCGGTTGAGCGTACGGTTGGGCAGGCTGAGATCACTCTATTACGTGCTCCGCCTGCAGACGAAGCGACGGCAGGATCGTCAGGCCGAAGGCCTTCGCGGTCTTCGCATTAATCACGAGCTCGAACTTGGTGGGCTGCTCCACGGGCAGATCAGCCGGCTTCGCACCTTTGAGGATCTTGTCGATGAAGTATGGAGCCCGCCGGTACATATCGTTCAGGCTTGGTCCATAGGACATGACGAAACCGGCGTCCATCCATTCCTGCGCCGTGCACATGGTCGGCAGACGACTCTTTGCCGCGAGCTCCACGATCGTAGCGCGGTTGGCGAAGAGCATCGTGCTCCCGAAGACCAGGACTGCGCCCACGCGCGCCCTCGTCATCGCCGCGAAGGCGCTGTCGATCTCGCGGCCGTTTCGTGCTTCGAATGCCTGAAGATGCAGCCCCAAGCTTGGGGCCGCATCTTCCGCTTCCTTCACCAGTTGTCGGCGCCCTGGCTCTGTGGGGTCCCAAAGGACGGCGACGCGCGCCAGTTGTGGCACGGCCTCCTTCAGAAGTTGCAGCCGTTTCCCGGCGAGCTCCGGCGTCTGCATCGACAAACCAGTAATGTTGCCTGCTGGCCGGCCGAGACTGGTGACGAACCCTAGGCCAACAGGATCGGTAGCGAGGACCATGACGATGGGGATCGTCGCCGTTGCCTTTTGCGCTGCCGCCACGGCGGGGTTGTTTGCTGCGACGATGACATCGACCTTGAGCCGCACCAACTCGGCGGCGCTTTCATGAAACTGTTCAGATCGCCCGCTCGTACCCCGCCATTCGATAGCGATGTTCTTCCCCTCCACATAACCGAACTGACGCAGTCCTTCGTCGAAGGCACTGCGGAAGATGCCGGGACCGAGCACGGCGATCCGGGGAACCTTCGACGGTTGCTGCGCCCCAACGTGAGGCGCAGCCGCAAGAAGCAGCAAGATCGTGCAGATCGCAAGCGTCATGGCCGTAGGTTTCCCCATGCCAGTTGCCGAGGCACCGTGTCGTAGGGAACCGGACAGGACTCCTCGAATCGCCATCATGCCGGCACACGTCCATCGTCTGCCCAACGTCGAAATTCATCGGGCGGCGTAGCCGTCCGATGGAATGACCAGTTAACTGGCGTCCTCATGATGCAACGCAATCCCGCAAAGCCTCTTGCGCCAGCGTATTGATGCTCTTGCCTTGTGCTTGAGCGGCGATCGCCAGCTTCTCGTGCAAATCCGGAGAAATTCGCAAGTTGAACTTGCCTGAAAAATGGCGCCTCGGTTCAATGCCCTTCTCCTTGCAAACTTCAAGAAAAACCTGGAGCGACCGCTTGAACTCGGCACGCAGCTCCTTTGGATTCTTGCCGTGGAAGTCAGCGCCGCCATTGAGGCCGAGAATTTCTCCCCGAAATAGATCAAGATCAGGGTCAAATTCAATCGTTGCGTGAAAATCGTCAACAGTCATTACGTTCATGGTTCAATTCCGTGCTGTTCAAGCCACTTGCGAATGCCTGCGACGGCACCCTTGTCGGTATTTGGTGATGGATGTGGACGGTGAAATACCCGCACCTCTTCAAACAAAAATACAGAAACCCGGCTACCAGCGCGCTCCTCGACTTCCGCGCCAAGTTCAATGAACAAGGCTTCGATATCGCGCCATTGGATATTTGCGCTCGTTGGTCGGGAAAAAATCAGTTCAATAGTCCGCTGGCGCTTCCGTATCATGACCGGATAGTACCATTTTCAGGTACTGTTTTCGATTGCCGTCGGAGGTGAAGGTAGCCAGTTAACCTACAGCTGAGCGGCAGACACCGGTACTCCGGGGGCTGTCCCTCGAGCGCCGGGGGATTCGGCGTCACTTGATGCGGCCAGCCCAGTACTCAGGCATCTTCCTCTGGTGCGCGACTGCAACGATGAGGATTTCCGATTCGCCCGCCCTGTAGATGATGCCAAACGGAAAGCTGTTTACGAGCCAGCGCCATGTATTCTTGGAGCTTGGAGCGTGGCGCCCCGCGTTCCGGGTGGGCA
>JANNGR010000523.1:0-10600 GCA_031403955.1 Betaproteobacteria bacterium | reverse complement strand
TTTCGTAACCCGCAGCGGTTACACCGGCGAAGACGGCTTCGAGATCTCGGTCCACCGACAACAGGCAGAAGTGCTGGCCCGCACCCTGCTGGCCCAAAGCGAGGTCAAGCCGATCGGTCTGGGCGCGCGCAACTCGCTGCGACTGGAGGCGGGACTGTGCCTGTACGGCAATGACCTGGACCCGACGACAACCCCGGTGGAAGCGAGTCTGAACTGGGCCATGCAGAAGGTGCGTCGCGCCGGTGGCGAACGCGCCGGTGGTTTTCCGGGCGCGGCCATCGTACTCGATCAACTCGCCGGCGGCGCGGGAGCGGCGCAGCGCAAACGGGTAGGGTTGCGCGCGCTCGAACGCATCCCGGTGCGCGACCACACCGCGTTGCAGGACCTGAGCGGCAAGCCGGTCGGTGAAGTCACCAGCGGCCTGCTCGGCCCCAGCATCAACCAGCCGGTGGCGATGGCCTACGTGCAGACTGCATTGTCAAAGCCAGGCACCAGGCTCAACGCGATCGTGCGCGGCAAAGCGGTGCCGATGGAGGTGATCGCGATGCCGTTTGTGCCGAACCGGTATTTCCGTGGCTGAGGCGCGAAATGAATAGGGGTCAGATCCCAATTCAGGACAACCACCTTGACCAACCGCACACAGGTTGGTCGAAATTGGGCTCTGACCCCAATTGATGACCCCGATTCAATTCACTCCAGGAGAAAAAAATGGCAATCAAATACACCGAAGACCACGAATGGCTTAGCGTTGACGGCGACGTGGCCACCATAGGCATCACCCACCATGCGCAGGACGCGCTCGGCGACGTGGTGTTCGTCGACCTGCCTGAAGTCGGCAAGGCATTCGCCGCCAAGGAAATCGCCGGCGTGGTGGAGTCGGTAAAAGCCGCCGCGGATGTTTACATGCCGGTCAGCGGCGAAGTCACCGAGGTCAACGAAGCCCTGCGCGCCGACCCTTCACTGGCCAACTCCGACCCGCTGCAGGCTGGCTGGTTCTTCAAGATAAAACTGTCCGACCCATCACAACTCGACGCATTGATGGATGAGAGCAGTTACGCCAAGTTTGCGGCGAATACCTGATACATGGGGTCAGATCCCAATTCGTCACAACCGTCTCACCGCAGCGAGCCAAACCCGAACGAATTGGGCTCTGACCCCATCACTTTTAGTTGAATTCGAGCCCCCGGAGTCAGATCCCAATTCGTCACAACCGTCTCACCGCAGCCAGCCAAACCCAACCGAATTGGGCTCTGACCCCATCATTTTTAAATGAAATACCTTATGCCGATCCAATCCTCCGAGCCCCTTGACGACCTGGAAAACCAGAGTGAATTCATCGCCCGCCACATCGGCATCACTAGGGCCGATGAATCTCTCATGCTGGCGGCCGTGGGCGCCGCGTCACGGCATGAACTGATCGAAGGCATCGTGCCACGCTCGATCGCCCGCAACAGCACGATGGCGATTCCGCCGGCCATCGCGGAAGCCGCGGCGCTGGCCGAAATCAAGGCGATTGCCAGCAAGAATCAGGTCTTCAAGAGTTTCATCGGCCAGGGTTACTACGGCACCCACACACCCGGCGTGATCTTGCGCAACGTGCTTGAGAACCCGGCCTGGTACACCGCTTACACACCATACCAGGCCGAAATTTCACAAGGCCGTCTTGAAGCGCTGATCAACTTCCAGACCATGGTGTGCGACCTGAGTGCCATGGCTATCGCGAACGCCTCCATGCTCGATGAAGCTACCGCGGCCGCTGAGGCCATGACCCTGGCAAAACGCAGTGTGAAGAGCAAAAGCAATGTGTTCATCGTCTCCAGCGATTGCCATCCGCAGACCATGGAAGTGATCCAGACGCGCGCCAAGCCGCTCGGCATCGAGCTTAGATTGGGTGATGCGCCGACGCTGATGACTCAGGGCGATTATTTTGGTGTACTGGTGCAGTACCCCGGCAGCACCGGCATGGTGCACGACATGCGAGCGCAGGTCGAACAGGCGCATGCCGGAAATGCCGCATTTTGCGTGGCGGCCGACCTGCTGGCGCTGACGCTGCTCACGCCACCAGGCGAATGGGGCGCCGACATCGTGCTTGGAACCACGCAGCGTTTTGGCATGCCAATGTGTAATGGTGGGCCACACGCCGGCTACCTGGCCTGTCGGGACGAATTCAAGCGCTCAATGCCGGGACGCCTGGCGGGCGTCAGTGTCGACGTGTTTGGCAACCCGGCCTACCGGCTGGCACTGCAAACGCGCGAGCAGCATATCCGGCGCGAAAAGGCGACTTCAAACATTTGCACCGCGCAGGTGCTGCCCGCGGTGGTGGCCAGCATGTACGCGGTGTACCACGGCCCGCAGGGCCTAAAGCGTATTGCCCAACGGGTCGCCGCCTATACGGCCATTCTGGCGCGTGGACTGCAAGACATGGGTTACACGCTGGCCAACACCAGTGCATTCGACACACTCACGGTCCAGACCGGTGACGCGACGCATGCCATTGCCGCCAAAGCACGCGCTGCGCAAGCCAATCTGCGGCCGATCTCTGCCGGCTGCCTGGCGATCTCGCTCGATGAAACCAGCACGCGCTCGGATATTGAACTGCTCTGGTCCTTCTTCGCCAAAGACGGCCAGGCCGCGCCCGCGGTCAGCGTATTCGAGAACGGCATCCAGTTGCTGTTGCCTGAGGGCCTGCGCCGAAGCAGCCCCTTCCTGGCGCATCCGGTCTTCAACACACACCACTCCGAAACCGGCATGTTGCGTTACATCCGGCATTTGAGCGACAAGGACCTGGCACTGGACCGCAGCATGATTCCGCTGGGCAGTTGCACCATGAAACTCAACGCCACCAGCGAGATGATTCCGATCACCTGGCCGGCATTTGCCGACATTCATCCATTCGCGCCACGCGCGCAGTTGCAGGGTTATGCAGAACTCGACCAACAGTTGCGCGACTGGTTGTGCCAAGCCACCGGGTATGCCGGTATCAGTCTGCAGCCTAATGCGGGCAGCCAGGGTGAATACGCCGGCTTGCTGGTCATCCGCGCCTACCATGCCGCCAACGGCCAGGCAAATCGCAACATATGCCTGATTCCATCCAGCGCGCACGGTACCAACCCGGCCAGCGCGCAAATGGCCGGACTGAGCGTGGTGGTGACCGCCTGCGACGCCAACGGCAATGTCGACATGGCCGACCTGCAGGCCAAATGCGAGCAGCACGGTGCCAACCTGGCCGCCGTGATGATCACCTACCCCAGCACGCATGGCGTGTTCGAGACGCAGGTAAAGGAGCTGTGCGCGCTGGTGCATGCCCACGGCGGCCGCGTTTACGTGGACGGCGCCAACATGAACGCGCTGGTGGGCGTGGCGGCCCCGGGTGAATTTGGTGGCGACGTAAGCCATCTGAATCTGCACAAGACCTTTTGCATTCCGCATGGCGGCGGTGGCCCTGGAGTCGGGCCGGTGTGTGTGGTAGCCGACCTGGTGCCGTACCTGCCAGGACACGCGACCGGCGGATTGCCGGTCAACGGCGTGGGCGCGATTTCAGCCGCGCCATTGGGCAATGCGGCGGTATTGCCGATCAGCTGGATGTACTGCCGCATGATGGGGCCGGACGGCCTGAAGGCCGCGACCGAGACCGCGATCCTCAGCGCCAACTACATCAGCGCGCGATTGAAGGACCATTACCCGACCTTGTATGCCAGCGCCAACGGCCATGTGGCGCACGAATGTATTCTGGACCTGAGAGCATTGAAGGAGTCCAGTGGGGGCGTCAACGGAGTCACCGCCGAAGACGTAGCCAAACGCCTGATGGATTATGGTTTTCATGCGCCCACACTGAGTTTTCCGGTACCGGGCACACTAATGGTGGAGCCCACTGAAAGCGAAACGCTGGTCGAGCTGGACCGCTTCATCAACGCGATGATCGCCATCCGCGAGGAGATCCGCAAAGTGGAACGCGGTGAATGGCCGCAGGACAACAACCCGCTCAAACACGCGCCACACACCGCCGCTTCGGTCATGGGCGAAGAGTGGACGCGCCCCTACTCGCGCGAAACCGGCGTGTTCCCGCTGACGAGCCTGAAGCACGGCAAATACTGGACCCCGATCGGACGGGTGGACAACGTGTACGGCGACCGCAATTTGTTTTGCAGTTGTGTGCCGCTAAGCGACTACGCCTGAGTCAAGACGCGCGATCCATGTGGCGGATGGTGGCCGGCATCACCAAGGGTCATAAGTGCCGAAGTTCCAGAGATGCCCTTCCAGATCGAAGCAACTGAAGCCCCGGCCACCATAGTCTTCGTCCTTGATCTCAATTGCAATCCTGGCTCCGCCGGCCTTGGCCCTGACATAAACAGCATCGGCATCGGTCACGACGACATAGGTGGTCTGCGTTTGCGCGCCTTCGATTTCATCGGGCTGTTTCATCAGACGACCAAACTCCGTCTCGGTCTTTAGGACGGACCCGAGCATGATCATCCCGTTGCCGAAGCTGAGCTGCGCATGCGCGACAGTGCCATCCGCGTTCGGTACCACCAGGTGTTTCTCGAAGCCGAATGTCTGGCACAACCATTCGATCGCAGCCGGTGCATCGCGGTAACGAAGCACTGGAATGATGGTTGCCTTCGTATCCTTCGCGTGACTGGACATACTGATCTCCTTAGGCGGCCACTGGCTCATGCGGCCAGGGCCGCGAATTCTTGATTTCGATCGGGTGGTCTTCGCGGTGCTCGATGCGCTCAGCCAATAACTGCCATGCGAGCACCTGAGCCTTGGCCATCGCCTCGTTTGCTGAACCGCCGTATGCGAGTGCGCCGGGCAATGCTCCGACTTCCGTCCACCAGCGCGCGTCGATTTCGCGCTCGCAATCAAAGTTGAAATTCATGCATGCCTCGGCAATAGCGCCAAGTTTATCTCTGGCAAGCCGGTGACACCCGATGATTGCCGTAACCGGACTGCGGCCTCGGTGCCGCATTTGCTCAAGAGAGCCGGGCTTTGTACAGGCTCTCGGCCGAAGGCAGGCAAGGCCTACCGAAAGGCATCCGCTCGATGGAGGATTAGCCGTCATTCGCGCGTACGCGGCATTCTGGTCGTATGGCTAGGGCTTCGGACGACCGGCGTCGGTCAACTCCGCGCCGTAGACCATTCGCGCAACCTTCGCTTCGGCGGCAGCTGCCTCGCACAGACGGCATGGCCGAGACGTCGAGTAAAGCACGCTGCCAGGAAAACTTGCGCGGCCGAACCGTCTCTGCGCATCACCGATGGCCTCTCTTTCGGCGTGAGCCCTTGAATCGCCAAGCTTGACCACTCGGCTCGGGCCCTCGCCAATGATTGCGCCATTGGCTACCAATACGGCGCCATACGGTTGATCGCCCCACGACTGGGCCAAGCGCTTCATGGAGGCGGCGGCTTCAAACCAGCGTTGTTCCGGTTTGAATGCCTCATCGAATCGTTCGGCCGAAGCTGGCATGCGTGCGCCGGGCACAAGAGCCGCGGCAGCCAGTGCTCGCGCCAGAACCGTACGACGGGAAGCATCAGGGACTACAGTGGCCACGATCGTCTCTCCTGGCAGCATTCGGGAAGAAGCCTCGCGGCCCCTTGCCTTCCATGCGGGGCAACCGTGACAACCAACATTTCAACGTCGCTTGCGACATATGTCTTCGACAGAAGATTGGACGCCAAACCATCGCTCGCCTTCAAGTAGCAGGAAACCTCGTTCACCAGATCTACCTCCGCGGCCACTAGGAAACGCGCCTTGATCACCGCGCGATGCTTCGGGCCATCGCGAAGACTTCCCGCGCATCAATGGCCTGACCTTCACCAGCATCGTACTCGGGAAAATATCAGTCTGCCAGGCGGACTCAAGCTCGGCGACCCATGGCGCGTGCAACGACTCAAGAAACATGTTCGCCAGGCGCGAGCGGTCCAAAAGCGCCAGGGCTTTGTGGCGCTCAGCCAGTTCGGTGACTGCATCGTACATACGTATCTCCGCGGGCGCGTGAGCAAAGTTTACCGCGGTGGACTAGATGGATTGCGGCGGGACTTGGGCTTCGTGACGCGCGACGTTCGACGCAGGCACTCCAATGCAATGACCAGTCATGCGGCTAGTTCGAACTACTCGACCTGACCGTCACCTTGCGGCACAGGCGAGCCCTCCTCGCGCAATGCTTCAATATGGACGGCAATGGCCGCGCGAATCCCAGATTCAACTTCTTCGACGGTTGCCCCGGTGGCCACACATCCCGCAATCTCCCGGGCACCAGTTCGTCGCTGGGCTTACCTGGAACAGTTACACGACCAGGCTTGTTCGCGTGCTTGAACTTGCGCTGACTCACCTCGGGGTTAGCCGCGCTCATGGCCGACGCTCGAATGCGAGCTTGATGCCAAGGCCGAGGGGCACCGCGCCACTGGTGCGCCACGGCAGAACCCCGGCGGGGGCAAGAACAACCTGGGCGCCATCACCAAGCGCGGCGACACGTACCTGCGCATGCTGCTGATCCGGAGGGCCAAGTCGGCGGTGATGACGGCGCACAAACGTGATGACCCGATTTCGAAATGGGTGCATGGCGACAATTACCTCGCCGACCTGGGAAACTTATCCGTGTTGATGACCAAGTTGGACCTAAACGGCGTTGCGCCGGAATCACTGGCTAAAGAAGCACGCCGCCATGTCTTTCGGCTTCAACAAGCCCAACCTCCTGCAACAACGCGAGCAAGCGGTCAATTTCAACCGCGTAGTAACGGCACCTACCGTTCGGAGAATGTCACAGGTGAGAGTCCATCTCGACAATCTGCAGCGAATGATTCGTCGGGAGCGATCCACGCTTTCCGGTCTCTCGAAAGCCCGCCTGAGCGTACAAAGCAATGGCCGTTGGGCTGTGAGCCGGGGCCCACAAACCCAGGCGGCTCAACCCACGCTCCCGCGCCCAGCCGAACACTTCCTGTAGCAGGGCACGTCCAACGCCGCGATGTCGCCATGCCGGCTCTACCCACATGCCACCGACTCGGCCCGCCCCGCTCCGTCCTTGATCAAGAAGTCCATACGTCGAGCCGAGGACGTGTTCGCCTTCACACGCGAGGAACATCACATGACGACCCGGATCGGTGACGGAGCGGGTAAGGTCCTCCCAGTAAGACGTGGGCCGCGCCGCCGCGTCTGCGAACGCTTCGGCAAAGGAATCAGGTGCCTCGCACAATGCACGGAGACGGAGATCGCGATGGAGATTCATCTCATGTGACTCCAACCTTCTTAGGTGCATGACATCACCGTCCAGGCTGTCTATCGACGCTAAACGGCGACCCGCTTGCGGGACGTCCGATTTGAGCGACCTGTTATGCGTGTGGCAGCAGTTGCTACGGACAGCAGACCGCGAAGGGCTTCGTTGACAGCTTCGCTGTTGGGAAATGCTTTGGCCAGCGTGGGATCAATCACCCCCACGTTCGTTGCCATTGCGTAGCGCGAGGCGTACTTGGCGCGCACAAGCGGTCCCAAGTCATCGCGCCGATACTCGGCGCGCATTTCATTATCTTCCGGCTTCGCCTTCTTCATCGAGTGGCTTCTCCGTGCGAGTTGCAGGACCGACGCTGACGATGCGCACGACGCCACCGCGATCAGTGTGGGAAACCGCCAGCACTCGACCTGTGCTGGAAAGACAGAGAGTCACGAAGCGCGCTTCGCCAATCGAGTGGACAAGATCGCGACCGGTGGCGGACAAGCTGTCTGCGAAGACGGTACTTGCTTCGTGGAAGTTTACGCCGTGCTTGAGCACGTTCGCAACCGCCTTCGGAGCGTCCCACTCAAATCGCATGATCAAGGGTCAACGCATAACGAATTGCGTTTATCTCCGCGAGGCCAAGTCTGCAGAAACCAAGAGCACCTCCTGCGGCTGATAAACCTTGTTGGACGAAGCCGCTGCGCGGCGCAAGTCCGATGCCCCGTCCCACGATGTAATGTGCATGTCGCTGGGCAATATCGGTACAGGAACGCCGGGGCTACTGGAAGGCGGTGGTGGCCCTAGCGGCCAAGAACGCGCGCATGGGCTGGGCCATGCTGCAGCGCGGGGAGGCGTTCAAAATGCCTGCCTGATCACCACTGCGGGGTCTAGTTTTTGAACCGAAGTTGTAGATGTCACCGTGTGATGACTTGTCGTTGATGAGTGAAAGGTTTGGACCTGCGCCGGGGAATACTCGATCATGTCAAGGGAGTCCATCGGCTGAGCGATCAGGCCATGCTCCGACTAACGAATGGAGCCCCCGGCGCGCGTCTTCTCAAGCACTGCCAAAAAGCGCTCTGACGCCGTAAGCTTCAAAGGTCGCGCGCCGAGCCCGACTGAAAATCGGCAAGCACCTCAGCTGCGAGGCTGTCCCGCTTTCCAGAAGCCGCATCTTGGTCGATCTGGCGGTCCCACGCTGCGGCATCGAACTCGGCGAACCAGCGGCGAAATTCAGCGAGATCGGAAGGTGGCAGCGCCTCAACGGCCTTTTCGATCGACTTCACGTTTCCCATGCTTCCTCTCCTGTTGGTTACAGCACCATGAAGTATGCAGCCGTGGCGTGTGGAAAGTCGACCCTCGTCGGCTAACGAATGAGGGGCGGCGGACAGCTGGCGACGCCAGATGTTGGACATCCCCTCGGGTTAGGTTTCGTTGCCCATGGCCGTCTGTTGCCTCGCCTCGCGCCATAGGCGTACAAGCTCAGCGGGATCATCGGGCGTTGTTTCGTACCGTGCCACACCTTCTGGAAAGAGAAACCACGGCAGTGCGCTGCGAACAAACTGGTGGGCGACGGGTACGAAGTCTTTAGTCCGCTGCAAGGTACCCGGCCGGAGAATGGCGTGCTTTGGTCGATTGACTGGCTCCGACCAAAGACGAACCACGCACGCCGGACAAACCTTGTTCTTTCGTTCGCGTCCGTCGTTTGCGATGGACGAAACCAGCAGAGGGCTACCCTCCAGCACTTCAAGCGAATCGCGGTGCACCCACATTGATAGAAGCAGCGCGCCTCCTGAGCGGAGCTGACAGTCGGTGCAATGGCACGCATAGAGGGTCAGCGGCTCGGAGGTTAGTTGGAACTTGATCTGCCCACAAAGGCAGTTGCCCAGATAAGGTGGTGACATGTCGGGCGGTCCTCCTTGCGAAACCTAACGTCGGAGTTCGGCCGACGCTGCAAGCGGTCGGATGAAACGACCAGCTAAACATCCGATGCCTCGAAAGCGGCGACCGGTACGGAGCGATTGATCGCAACCGATTTTCGAAGCGCCTTGATACGCTCGATTTCGTGCATGGTTTGGGCAGAGAAGCAGGACTCGCCGCAGCTAGGACATGACCACAAAGGAATGGCTTCAATAACGAGCAAGGAAGAACCCTTGCCAAAGCTGCGCGTTACGTGCTTGAGTTGCAAGGCACGGCTTCCACAGTGGGCGCAATCATGCTCAACATAGGTAGACAGTGATGACGATGAGCTTGCCAGTGAAGCCGATTTTGACGACTGCTTCGGCCGTTGCGCCCTCGAGCGTGATGCCAGCGACGAGACACTTGACCTCGCGGGTTTGAGCGTCGCGCTGGCGCTCAGTGGTTTCCACCGTGAGGACGATGTTTTCGAGATCGAGGATGAAAAGGTTGTCATCGTCAGTTCCTCTGCCGCGTGGGTTGAAACGACATAGTTCAGCGTGCGGATCAGATGGCGAAAGTGACCGATCGTTACTTGGGCCATGGTCCATAGTGTACGGAACGCGGTGCCAACTTGGAACAGGGTGTTCAACGAATGAGGGGCGGCTGGAGGGCGTAGCCCGCAAGCCGTCCCCTCGATGGCAGGGGCTACCGGGCCATGACTGGCCTCGAGTACTTGGAAGGATGCTCGGGCCGTCCCTCGGGGGTCAACCTTGCCATTGCAAAGCAATCAATCTCGGCCGGCAGGGCGACTCCTGACTGAGCCGAGCGGGTCCATATGTTCGAAGTTATGTCGACCGCGTTGGGGTTGTCGTAGCATCCCCGCGAGACTGCTCGGAGATCAGGCCAGCGCTCAAAGGTAAGGCCGATGGTCGTTCCGCAAGTTGGGCAAAACTCAACGTAGACCTTCCTGCCGCTCCCATCGGATGTGTGCTCGTACTTGCGTACCTCGCCAGCGTTGAACTCGACCGCCTCGATGGGGAACAAAGACTCGGCATAGAACGAGGAGCCGGTCATCCGTTGGCAGAAAGTGCAGTGGCAAACAAGTGTTCTAAGTGGCGCCTGATTGACGTGGAACCTGACCGCTCCGCAGAGGCAGCCACCTTCAAGAACAAACGACATGGTGAAGCTCCAGGTTCGACTCTGCTGGTGTGACGCGAGGGTGTCCTGCGATGCCCAACGACCGGCTTCAGCCGCGCGCCGCTCGCGGCGCGTCGCTCTGCAAGCCGCTGTTCGGTGGCACACGCGCTTGAAATGCACTGTGTTGAGATGTCGAAAATGGCAAGAAGCAGCCATTCGCGGAGCCGCTATTCGATCACCCGGTCCGCGCGAATCAGCACCGACTGCGGAATCGTGATGCCAAGCGCCTTGGCGGTCTTCAAGTTAATCACCAGCTCGAACCTGGTCGGCAGCTCGACCGAGAGGTCGGCGGCCCTGGC
>JANNGR010000522.1:0-2368 GCA_031403955.1 Betaproteobacteria bacterium | reverse complement strand
GGACAAAGCCGAGTTCGGCACCAAGGGCGCGATCGAGGGCGTCGCCGGCCCCGAGGCCGCCAACAACGCGACGGTGACGGCGGCGCTGATCCCGCTGCTGACGCTCGGCATCCCGACCTCCAACACCACGGCCATCCTGCTTGGCGCGTTCCAGAACTACGGCATCCAGCCCGGCCCGCAGCTGTTCACCACCTCGGCCGCGCTGGTGTGGACGCTGATCGCCTCGCTCTACATCGGCAACGTGATGCTGCTGGTGCTCAACCTGCCGATGGTCGGGCTGTGGGTCAAGCTCTTGAAGATCCCGAAGCCGCAGCTCTACGCCGGCATCCTGATCTTTGCGACGGTCGGTGCCTACGGCATGCGCCAAAGTGCGTTCGATCTGTACCTGCTCTATGTCATCGGCGTGCTGGGCGTCGTCATGCGGCGCTTCGACATCCCGACCGCGCCGGTCGTGGTCGGCATGATCCTCGGGCCGCTGGCCGAGGCGCAGTTGCGCAACGCGATGTCGATCGGCGAGGGCAGTGCGGCGGTGTTCTTCCAGCGGCCGATGTCGATCGCGCTGATCGTGGTGGTGCTGGCGGTGCTGATATTGCCGCGCGTGGCCAAGGCGATGTCGGAGCGGAAGGCCAGGGCAGCGGCTGCCTAGCTCTTACAGAAGCCAAAAGGCGCTTCCTGTACCTGCGACTAGATGAACGCGATCCCGCAGACGGTTTGCCTGATGCACCAAGTGACAGATCACCCGTGCAAACCCTGAACGCCATGACAGGATTCAGCGCTGCGCGCGTTTTCCCTTATGCACTACTACGCAGGCCCATCCCCGCAGTGATGCGGATGCGTGACAATGCTGCCGTACTGACAATAACGTGTTTGCCGCAGTCCGGCTCCACCCGGGTTCGCACAGTTTGAACCACACCCAAAGCAGGAAGACAACATGATCCGTTTCACGAAAATTGCAAGTGCCGCCGCCCTGATCACCCTGAGCGCGATGACCTGGGCCGCCGACCCGATCAAGATCGGCGTGGCCGGCCCCTTCACGGGCGGCTCCTCGTCGATGGGCGTCAGCATGCGCGATGGCGTGCGCCTGGCCACCGAGGAAATCAACAAGGCCGGCGGGGTGCTCGGCCGCCAGCTCGTGCTGGTGGAGCGCGACGACGAAGCCAAGAACGAACGCGGCGTGCAGATCGCCCAGGAACTGATCAACAAGGAAAAGGTCACCGCCACCGTCGGCTACATCAACACCGGCGTGGCCCTGGCCGCGCAGCGCTTCTTTCAGGAAGCCAAAATCCCGGTGATGAACAACGTGGCTACCGGCACGATCATCACCAAGCAGTTCGAGAAGGAACCCGAGAACTACATCTTCCGCAACGCGGCGCACGACAGCATCCAGGCGCCGATGATCGTCGAGGAGGCGATCACGCGCCGCGCCTTCAAGAAGGTCGCGATCCTGGCCGACTCGACCAACTACGGCCAGCTCGGCCGCGAAGACCTTGAGAAGGCGCTGACGGCCAAGGGCGTCAAGCCGGTCGCGGTCGAAAAGTTCAACATCAAGGATGTGGACATGACCGCGCAGTTGCTCAAGGCCAAGGAAGCCGGCGCCGAGGCGATCCTGACCTACGCCATCGGCCCCGAGCTGGCGCAGATCGCCAACGGCATGACCAAGCTGGGCTGGAAGGTGCCGATGATCGGCAGTTGGACCTTGTCGCAGGCCAACTACATCGACAACGCCGGGGCCGCCGGCGAAGGCGCGCGCATGCCGCAGACCTTCATACAGGAGCCGACCACGCCGAAGCGCCAGGCCTTCATCGCCAGCTACCTGAAGACCTTCAACCCGAAGAACGGCCGCATCGACTCGCCCTCGGCGGCCGCGCAAGGTTACGACTCGGACTACCTGCTGGCCGCCGCGATCAAGCAGGCGAACAGCACCGAAGGCCCAAAGATCAAGGATGCGCTCGAGGACCTGAAGACGCCGGTCGAAGGCGTGGTTACGACCTACAACAAGCCGTTTTCCAAGGCCGATCACGACGCCATCACCGCCAACATGCCCGTGATGGGCGAGGTCAAGGGTCAGCGCGTGGTGTACGCGTATCCCGAAGACCAGAAAAAGGCCGCTGAAGTCCGCTTAAAGAAGTAAGCTACGCGCGCGTCGACGCCGCCCCGGGCCTCCCCGCGGCGGCGTCTTTTCTTGCGGGCCGCGCCACGGCCCGAACACGCGACCGGGCATCCCGGCGCCCAACGAGAGTCGTCATGCAAATCCTGACCCAACTGATCTTCAGCGGCATTGCGCTGGGCATGATCTACGCCGTCATCGCGTTCGGCTATCAGCTCACCTTCGCCACCTCCGACACCTTGAACTTCGGCCAGGGCGATG
>JANNGR010000521.1:0-8751 GCA_031403955.1 Betaproteobacteria bacterium | reverse complement strand
CCCGAAGGGTTGTGACGATAAAGCGCGTCTGCGTCGTTGCAAACCTTGCCCAGGGGCCCACCCTGGGCCGCGGCTTGCGCCTAGCATCCATCGCTTTCTCGTCACAACGCAGGGTCGTCTTATTCACGGATAGGTTCTTAGACGCGCCGCGCCAGTTCGGCTGCTTTGCCTATGTAACTGGCCGGCGTCATGGCCAGCAGGCGCTGCTTTTCATGGTTCGGAATAGCCAGTTTGGCGATGAAACCTTGCATCAGTTCGCGCGTCATCGGTTGCGCGCGCGTGAACTGCTTTAGTTGTTCGTAGGGCTGCGGCAGGCCGTAACGGCGCATGACGGTCTGGATCGGTTCAGCCAGCACTTCCCAGGAGTCATCCAGGTCGGCAGCGATCGCCGCGGCGTTGAGTTCCAGTTTGCCCAGTCCGGTTGCCATGGATTCATACGCCAGCACGGCGTGACCCAAAGCCACGCCCATGTTGCGCAACACGGTTGAGTCGCTCAAGTCGCGCTGCCAGCGGCTGATGGGCAGCTTGTCGCTCAGATGGCGCAGCAGCGCGTTGGACAGGCCCAGGTTGCCTTCGGCGTTCTCGAAATCGATCGGATTGACTTTGTGCGGCATGGTGCTGGAGCCGACCTCACCGTCGCGCAATTTTTGCTTGAAATAGCCCAGGCTCACATAGCCCCACACATCGCGCGACCAGTCGATCAGTATCGTATTGGCGCGCGCCACCGCGTCGAACAACTCGGCCATGTAATCGTGCGGTTCGATCTGAATGCTGAACGGCTGGAAGTTCAGCCCCAAGCCCCAGGGTTGCACGCCGGTTTCAAGGCTGGGCTCCGGCGTTTCCACCACCCGTTTGCTGAATGCCTCCCAGTCAAAGTCGGGCCAGGCGGACAAATGCGCGTTGTAATTGCCTACCGCACCGTTCATCTTGGCCAGGATTTTCACGCCCGCGATACGCTCACACGCGCCTTGCAGGCGCACCACCACGTTGGCGATTTCCTTGCCGACGGTGGTCGGGCTGGCGGCCTGGCCGTGGGTACGGCTGAGCATCGGCACGTCGGCATGGGTGCGAGCCATTTCCCGCAGCTTGAGCAGCAGTCGGTCCAGTCCCGGCAACACCACGACAGCTCGGGCGGCACGCAGTTGCAAAGCATGGCTGGTATTGTTGATGTCTTCGCTGGTGCAGGCAAAGTGCACAAACTCGCTCGCTTTGACCAGTTCCGGCCTCGACTCGAAGCGGGACTTGATCCAATACTCGACCGCCTTGACGTCGTGGTTCGTGGTCTTCTCGATTTCCTTGATTGCCTGCGCGTCTCGTTCACTGAAGTTTTTTACCAGGCCGAGCAAGTAACTACGCGCTCCGCTGCTTAGTGGTTTGAACTCGTTGAACCCTGCATCGCTCAGATTGACGAACCAGGCTATTTCCACCTGCACGCGGCGCTGCATGAAACCTTGCTCACTCATCAAAGGTCGCATTTGGGAGAGTCTGGCCGCATACCGGCCGTCGAGCGGCGACAGGGCGGAAATCGCTGAGAAAGTCATGCTTCGATTGTAGGTGGCAGGTGGCGACAGGCGCGCTGCCCTTGCGGGCGAATTCCAATGGCTAGAATGGGTTACGCAGCAAAAATACCCTACCCATGAAATTGATCGGATCCTCGTCGAGTCCCTATGTGCGCAAGGTGCGCATCGTGATGGCCGAAAAAAAGCTGGATTACAACTATGCAATCGACAATGTCTGGTCTGCCGATAGCACGATTGCCGAATCCAATCCTTTGGGTAAAGTGCCCTGCCTGATCATGGAAGGTGCCGAGGCCTTGTTCGATTCGCGCGTGATCGTGGAGTATCTCGACACCTTGTCACCGGTCGGAAAGTTGATTCCAAGCGTCGGGCGTGAACGGGCCGAGGTAAAAACCTGGGAGGCCCTTGCCGACGGGGTTCTCGATGCCGCCGTATTGGCCAGACTTGAGGCCACCTGGGATGGCCGCACCAAGGCACAACGCAGTCAGGTTTGGATTGACCGCCAATTTGGCAAGGTTCAGGCCAGTTTGAAGGCAATGGGCAAGGGATTGGGTGAAAAGCCGTTTTGCTCCGGCATTCACTTGAGCCTGGCCGACATCGCGGTCGGCTGCGCACTGGGTTACCTGGAGTTCCGTTTCGCGCAGATTGAGTGGCGCTCCGAATACCCCAATCTGGCCAAGTTGCAGGACAAACTGATGTTGCGTCCGAGTTTCGCGGACACCGTACCGGTTTGAGCCCGGCGCCGCGATCAAGCATCGGTTTCATTAACCGGTGAAGCGGCGGACGCAATAGAAATACAGCTTGTAGGGCAGCAGCTCGAGGGCCTTCATCCAGAGCGTAAACCGCCTCGGAAAATGGATCTCGAAGTTGCCGCCGGCCCAGCCCTTTAGGATTTCCGTGGCGGCTTGCTCGGGTGAGATCAACGCCGGCATCCTGAAAGTGTTGTGCTCGGTCAGCGGTGTTTGCACAAAACCGGGATTGATGATGGATACACCAATACGTTTGTCATGCAGGTCGAGGTACAGCGTCTGTGCCAGATTGATCAACGCAGCCTTCGTGGGCCCGTAGGCCAGACTCCTGGGCAAGCCACGGTAGCCGGCGACGCTGCCAACCAGACTGATGAAGGCGCCGCCCCGGGTGGTCGCGATTAGGTGGGGCAATACCGCGTCGAGCACTCGCAAGGCGCCGACGTAGTTGATCTGGACATGGCACAACATGTCCGGCAGATCCATCGCCTCGGCGCGCATCGCATGGTAGTAGCCGGCGCAGTACACGACGCCGTCCAGAGCCCCGGTTGCCAGCACCGCGCTTGCCGCGCTCTTGACCGCCTGCCCGTCGGTTGCATCCAGCGCCAAGGCCACTGCGCCGGGGTGCTGCTGGACAAACGCGTCCAGCTCGTGTGTATTGCGCGCCGAGACTATTACCTTTGCGCCCCGGGCGTGCAACAAGGATGCGGTGGACCGTCCGATTCCGGTGGAGGCGCCGACCAGCCAGACGGTTTTGCCGCGCCAGTCGGTGATGGGAGGATTCAAGGGCATGGGCAAGCTGCTTTCGGGATGCCGTTAGCGCCCGATTCGAGCTTGATGGCGCGAGGCAGCAGGCAATACGCAAAATCCAACCGGATGCCAAACAACAGCCGGGCAAACTCCGTATCGCGGATGTCGCCGGCGGGTTGTCCATGCATCAACAGGCGGGTTGTTCATCGCGCGGGCTTGGCCAGCGTGTACTGCACCAGGTCGATATTTGCCTTGTCAAAGGCGGCCTCGCAATAGGCCAGATAGAACTCCCAGATACGCATGAACCTTTCATCAAAACCCAGCTGCAGGATGTCGGTTCGACGAGCCAGGAACGAATGGCGCCAGCGTCTGAGCGTTTCGGCATAGTCATGGCCGAAGGCAAACTCGTCCACCACGGTGAGTCCGGCTGCCGCTGCTTCGCGCCGGAACTCGGTCGGGCATGGCAGGCATCCACCGGGGAATATGTATTGCTGAATGAAGTCGGTCGAGTTGATGTAGCGTTTGAAAAGCGAATCGTCAATCACAATGGTTTGGATGCAGGCACGGCCTCCCGGTTTGAGCAAGCGGCTGACGGCCTGGAAGTAGGTGGGCCAATACGCCCGGCCTACCGCCTCCACCATCTCGATCGAACAAATCGCGTCATAAGGTCCGTCGTCGATGTCCCGGTAATCCTGCAGCCGCAAGTCGGCCGCCGGTAGCACGCCAGCGCGGCTTCCCAGATTGGCCATGCGCTGCGAGGCAAATGCCAACTGCCCGGTGCTGAGCGTCACGCCGGCGACCGTGGCTCCGAACTCGGTGGTGGCCATTTCCACCAGAGCGCCCCAGCCGCAGCCAATCTCCAACACACGGTCGCCCTTTTTCACGTTTGCCATATGCAGCGCGCGGCGTACCTTGGCCATTTGCGCCTCTGGCATGCAGCGCGTCTGGTCGCCTTCAAACCAGGCCGACGAATAGTTCATCGTGTCATCCAGCCACAACCCGTAAAACGCGTTGCCGAGGTCGTAGTGGGCGTGGATGTTTTTGCGGCTGTTGGCCTTGCTGTTGCGATTGAGCCAGTGCTTCAGGCGGTACAGCGAGCGAGCGGCCCAATTGCCGTAGACCATGTCTTCGATCTCCTGCCGGTTGCTTATGAACAACTTCAGCAGCTCGCTCAGGTTGGGCGTGCTCCAATCGCCGGCGATGTAACTTTCGGCAAAACCAATATCGCCCGATCTCAGGGCTGCGCTGCATGCCTTCCAGTTGCGCAATGAGATCGTGGCCCCGTTGCGCGCGCTGCCGGTACCGCCGCGCGTGTCGCCAAAAACCTGCATCGACCGGTCGGGAAGTTGAACCGTCAAACAACCGTGGCGCAGGCGCGTGAGCAATTTCAGGGCGGTTCGGGCCGCGGCTGGAGCGCCGCGCGGGATTGGGAACGAGGAAGCGGTGCTGCTATTCATGGCCGGCATGGAGCGAGGACGGGGTTGGCGTGAAAGGTTTAGCGTGTGACTGAAGAGTCGGGTGGCGCGGGTTTGCGAAACAACTTGACACGCTTGAACCACAGGCGCGCAGCTTGCAGGTGGATGTGGAAAACCACGCCCAGTGTCATGGCCGGGTAACGCCAAAGGGCCTTGCGGATCGACTGTCGGGTAACCGGTTGCAGCGTGCCGCTGACGCTGGTTTGCAGCATCGCGCCGTCGTCATCGTCGTAGTCGATGCGGGCTACCGTGTGCTCCACGCCAGCGCGCAGCGAGCGCATGAAGCGAAACCGGTAACGGCCCTCGACCCGCAGGAACGGCGATACATGAAATACCTTCACGGCGCCGAGTTCGATGCCCAATACCGGCTTGTCGAGCAAATAACAGTGGCGCTCGCCGAACGTGTTGTTGACTTCCACCACAATCGCCCGCAATGAGCCGCCATCGTCTTCGGCGGCGCGATGGCAATACCAGAAGCTGACCGGTTTGAAGGCGAAACCGAATACGCGCGGATAACAATGCAGCCACGCTTCCCCGGTGGCATCCAGGATGCCTTCACGGCGCAACAAGTCATCAAGCCAGCCTATCGCGCCACCCTGGGCCGGGCTACGGCCATCACCGTGGTCGATGTCAAAAAAGCTCAGGCTGGCACGCCGGTTGTAGGCCAGCGGGGTGTTTGCAGCCGGGTGGTCTGCAGCCTGCATGGAACGCAGCGGCAGCATCAAGAAATAGGTCGGGTAAACAAAGGCATTGCGCAGCGGGCGCAATCGGGTGTGGCGCACGGCACCGAAGCCCAGCGACGGCAGGGCGCTGGCTCCGGGCAGGTGGCTGCCCGTCGCAGGGTGATGGACTGAACCAGCCCGGATCATGCGAACTTCACCTGCTGCGCAGCAGGCCGGGCCAGTATTTGGCGCGCCACGCCTTGACCTGCTTTCAGGCCATCTTCATGAAATCCATAACCGATCCAGGCGCCACAGAAATAGGTGTTCAAGCGGCCCTGGATGCGCGCCATATCGCCTTGCGCTTTGATCGCCGCGCGGTCAAATACCGGATGTGTGTAGTCGTATTCCCCCATGACCTGACTACGCGGAATTTCGCGCGGCGGATTCAGCGACAACACGACCGGCTGCGGCCACGGCAAGGGTTGCAGCCGGTTGATCAGATAGTGCAGGCAGACCGGTTTGCCAGCTTGTTCACCGCCGGCCGGACGCTGCGACGCGCTTTCATAATTCCAAGCCGCCCAGGCCGCCTTCCTCTGCGGCAACACGGAACTATCGGTGTGCAGCACCGCATGGTTGGGCTGGTACTTGATGGCGCCAAGCGTGTCGCGCTCGGCCGTGCTGGGGTCACGCAGTAGCGCCAATGCCTGGTCGGAATGGGTTGCCAAAACCACGCGATCGAAATGCTCCACGCCATGGTCGGTGGCAACCCGCACACGGTTGCCATCTCGCGCAATCCAGCGCACGGGAGTCTGGAGGCGCTTGTCTGTCACCTTGGCCAGAATTTTTTCCACATAGTGCTTCGCGCCGCCTTTGACTGTCCACCATTGCGGCCGGTCGCTGATCTGGTTGAGCCCATGGTTGTGGCAAAAACGAACCATGGTTGAAACTGGAAATTGCAGCATCTGTGCCGTCGGGCAACTCCAGATACAGGCCATCATTGGAAGGAAATACCAGTCGCAAAAAGCATCGCAAAACCGGTTCTCGCGCAGGAAATCGCCCAATGGTTGTTGCAGCGCAGCCTCATGGCCGCTGCTGGCGATCTGGGCCGTCAGCGCGTTAAAACGCAGCAGGTCGCGCAACATGGCCAAAAACGGCCGGCTGAACAGGTTGCGGCGTTGGGTAAAAACGGTGCTCAGGCTGGAGCCGCTCCATTCGAGCTTGCCGCCGCCAGCCAGCGCGACCTGAACCGAAAATGACATTTCCGACTTGACGGTTTCCACGCCCAGCTCGGAAAGCAACTCGATCAAATGCGGATAAGTGCGTTGGTTGAACACCAGGAAACCGGTGTCCACGCCATGGGTAACAAGGCCGCGTGCCGTCGGCAGGCTAATGTCTACGGTGTGGCTATGGCCGCCAAAGTAGCTGGCCGCTTCAAACAGCGTCAGATCGGCCCGGCCTTCGAGACCGTGCGCCACCGCAAGTCCGGCGATGCCTGACCCGACGATGGCGACTCTCATGGCGTGAGCCGCATGGAAAGCACCGGAAACAAAGTTGCTGCGAAGCGCCCCGAGGCCAACAAGGGGGAGGAGAAGAACAGCCTCAGGATTACGCCGGAGCGCGAAGCGTCCAGGTGACTTCGCAGCAGAAAAATAGTCTCAGCCGATGATGGCCGTTCAGTTAGTTTGAGCAAGCGGCAAGCGCCGGAGTTCCGCACCCAGGCGCAAGCAATTCGATTTGGGCTTGCTATTCGATTGAGACTCATAAGACTTATTATGCACCAATAAGTAATTTTAAGACCAAACGGTATAGTACACGATATTGAGGCAAGTTTTTGGAGACGAGAAATCCAAGCCGTCGTCGCGAAACCTTGATCGCCAGTAATGGATTGCCATTACTGGCACACTAAAATCAACTGGTCGACGCTACGAGGTGAGACAGGTCGAAAAGGGCACTGCATGCTTTACCCGGAACTTTTCAAGCAACTGGAGTCGGTCCGTTGGGACATGGGCCGGGATATTCCGTGGCAGTCTTTTGACGCGTCCAAACTGACGGATGAGCAGGCGCAGACCACCAAGCTGAATGCGATCACGGAATGGGCCGCGTTACCGGCCACTGAAATGTTCTTGCGTGACAACCGGCACGACAGCGACTTTTCGGCGTTTATGTCAATCTGGTTCTTTGA
The DNA here is from genome assembly GCA_031403955.1 of Betaproteobacteria bacterium. Taxonomy (GTDB): domain Bacteria; phylum Pseudomonadota; class Gammaproteobacteria; order Burkholderiales; family Burkholderiaceae_C; genus CAISIP01. The sequence goes on along the minus strand of JANNGR010000521.1, from coordinate 1,419 downwards.
GGAGCAGAAACACTCGCTGGTCTTGATGGAGTATCTGCGGCGCTTCCGTCCGGACCTTCAGCCGACTGAGGCTGAATTGCATGATGTGCGTTTCGAGTTCGACCCGGCGCCGGCTCTTGAAACGCTGATGTTGCATTTTTGCGGCGAGATCCGGCTCAACCACTGGTATCGGCGGGCCAGTCAGTGGCATACCGAACCGGTCATCAAGCATATCTACACCCGGTTGAGCCAGGACGAGGCACGCCACGGCGGCGCGTACCTGAAGTACATGAAACTGGCGATTGTCCGGTTTGGCCTGGAGGCGAAAAGCGCATTTGCAAAGGTCGGCGTACTGATGGCCAGCGCACGGCGCACGGCGCAGGCGCTGCACCCGACCAATCTGCACGTCAACAAGACGCTGTTCCCGCGTGACACGGTTCAGAGCCGCATGCCCAATCCCGAGTGGCTGGAACACTGGCTGGACCAGCAGATAAAGTTCGACGCGGTCTGGGAGACCCGGGTGGTCGAGCGCATATTGCACAACCTGAGTCTTTTGCTGGAACGCAGTTTTGGCACGGTACAGGAACTGAATAAGTACCGCAAGGAACTGGCGCGCGAGCTGGCCGCTTCGCTGGTCGAGCCGGGCTTACCAAGGCCGGCCTGAGGCGGGACTGGCTGTCAGGGAAATACCGCGTTCCAAAGCGCCATCACCGCGTCGCGTTGCGGCCGCAGTTCGCCGTCCGTCACCTGGGTCGGCTCTTCATTCAACCGGGCGTGGTGTTGCACACGCCGCAGTTCGCGGTAAGCATCGGCGGCCCCAGCCCCGATACCCGGCGGCAGCAGACCGGCCTCTTCCGAGCGCAGCAGCAAAGCGATGTTGCCGAGGTTGTCGACCAGATTTGGGTGTTTTCCCGCGTGCGACAAAACCAGAAACTGCAGCGCGAACTCAACGTCGACCATGCCGCCGGGACTGTGCTTTACATCGAATTTTCCGGACCGCAGTGGATGCGCGGCGCGCACCTTGTCGCGCATGGCGACGATCTCGGCGCGCAGGTGCAGCGACTCGCGCGGAGCAACTATCACGGCGCGTCGAATCTGGTCGAAACGCGCCTGCATCGATACACTGCCCAGCACGAAACGCGCCCGCGTCATGGCCTGGTGTTCCCAGGTCCAGGCGGTGTTACTGCCGCGCTGCTGCTGGTAGTTGGCATACGCGTCGAAGGTCGTCACCAGCAAGCCGGAGCTACCGTTCGGGCGCAAGGCGGTGTCGATCTCGTACAGGTCGCCTTCGCCGGTTTTTACGGTCAGCCAATTGATCAGTTTGCGTACCAGGGCCGCATACACCTCCGGCGCACGCTCGTCATCATCATCAAAAACAAACACGATATCCAGGTCGCTGCCGTACCCCAATTCCTTGCCCCCAAGTTTCCCGTAAGCGAT
>JANNGR010000520.1:0-32995 GCA_031403955.1 Betaproteobacteria bacterium | reverse complement strand
CCCGAAGGGTTGTGACGATAAAGCGCGTCTGCGTCGTTGCAAACCTTGCCCAGGGGCCCACCCTGGGCCGCGGCTTGCGCCTAGCATCCATCGCTTTCTCGTCACAACGCAGGGTCGTCTTATTCACGGATAGGTTCTTAGTCAAGCACTACGACGCTGTGCGGAATACGGCCGACTGGAATCGTCTTGACGGCCTTGGCCGAGGCAACGTCGACCACCGTCATGTCATCGGACAGGCCGTTCACGACAAACAGCAGCGACTCGTCCTTGTTCAACGCAACGTTCCATGCTCGTTTGCCCGCCAGCACCAGTTGCGCCACTTGGCGCTTGGACACGTCGACAAAAGCCACATGGTTGACGCGGCCCAGGCCGACGAAGGCGCGCCGGCCATCGCGGCTGATTACCAGGCCCACCGGCGTGATGTCGCTTGCGCGAGCGCCCTTGACGGCGAAGTCGATCGTCGCGACGACCTTCAGGTCACGGGTCGAAATTATGCTGACGCTGGCGCCTAACTCGTTGGTGACCCATAGTTCATTTCCATCGGGCGTCAGGGCCAGCCGGCGCGGACGCTTGCCGACCGGTATGTTCTTTAGGACCTTGCCGTTTGCCGTATCGACCACATGCACCATGTTCGCCACCTCGGACGTGACGAACACCGTCTTGCCGTCCTGCGACACCTTCACGCCCTCGGGCTCCTTGCCGATCTTGACCTCGCCAACGCGCTTTCCGCTGGCCAGATCGACGATGGTCAACGCGCCCTCGTCCTCGTTGGATGCATAAAGGGTCTTGCCATCGGGCGACAGGTCGAACATTTCAGGATCGTCGCCCAGCGCGATGCGCCGCACCGACTTGCGGCTTGCCAGGTCAATCACGTCGGCGGCGTTGTCGTTGCCGCAGGCAACCAGCAACTGGTTGCGACCCGGTGTGAGTTGCATGTGGCGCGGCCGCTGGCAAGTGGCGATCGTGCCCTGAACGCTCAAGTCCTTCAGGCTGACGATGGTGATCGCATTGTCCTTTTCGCTTGAAACCAGCGCAATCGGCTGGGCCGACACGGCCAGCGACAGCACGGCACCTAGCGCCCAGGCACAAAACCGGATTGAATTCATACGCTTCCTGGTGGCTGGGAGTTGCCTGGAGCCGCACTGGTGCGGGAAATGAAACCCTGCTCCAGCGTCGGCTGCCCGAGCGAGCGCGTGACTTCGGCCGGGCTGCCCGCGGCGATCAACTGCCCCTGATGCAACAGCATCAGCCGATCGGCCTCGAGGGTTTCTTCGACCCAGTGCGTTGCCCACAACACGCAGGTACCGCGCTCGCGCACGTCCTGGCGCACCGCGTTGTGCAAGTCCTTGCGGGACTTCGGATCCAGGCCGACCGTAGCCTCGTCCATCAGCAGCAAGCCGGGCCGGTGCAGCAAGGCGCGCACCAGTTCGACCTTGCGCCGGGTGCCGCCTGATAACTCGCGCGCCGGGCGGTCCAGGTCGGCAACCAGGCCCAGCCGGGTGCAATCAGCAACTATGCGATCCTGCGCGGTGGCATGCGCAATGCCGTGCAGGTCGGCGTGAAATTTCAGATTGCGCCGCACCGTCAGATCAAGGTCGAGCGCCTGCTGCTGAAACACCACGCCAATACGCGCCAGCGCCTTCGCCGGGTCCCGCCGCAATGCGATCTGGTCGATGGCGATGTCACCTTGATCGGGCACAAACAGGCCGGTAAGAATCTGGAACAGGGTTGATTTGCCAGCCCCGTTTGGACCCAACAACGCGCAGAACTGCCCGGCCTGCAATTCAAAACTGACATCGCGCAGCGCCCAGCGTTCGCCGTAACGTTTGCTGATTTTCCTGGCCGACAAGGCGGGATTCTGGCCGTCAATGTTGTTCACGATGCCCTTCCCTTTGGTTGCGACGTAACCAGGTCAACCCGAAAAACTATGTCACAGCGGCAACACCAGCCGCAGCCCCAGGGTCCAGTTTCGGCCTGGCGCCGGTTCATAAAACTGGGACGCCGCCTGGTTGACGATGACCGATCCCACATAACGCCGGTCGGTCAGGTTGTCGATGCGGGCGTACGCCGTCAGACTGCCGGAGCCCAGCGCCCAGCCATGGCTGAGTTTGACATTCGCGCTGCTGTATCCAGCGGCTGAAGCCGTGTTGGTGTCGTTGGCATACAAGCGGCCGGCGTTGGTAATCTCGATGCCGGCCTGGCTGCCCAGACCCGCTTCCTTCTTGCCGCTGCCGCCCATTTCCAGACCAGACCATATCAGTTCCCCATAGGCAAAACTCTGGGGAATGCCGGGAATCTTGTTGCCCGAAGCCACACTCGCAGCCCCGCTGGTGAAGGCCCGAGAAAACGTCGCGTCAATCCGCGACGCCGCCAAAGTCGCCCGTAGATGCGGCGTCAGCAAAGTATTGGCCGAAAACTCCCAACCGATGCGTGTTGTTCCCGGTACGTTCTTGAATGTGGAGTTGCCGCCGCTGCTGCTCGAGACCACGATCTCGTTGCTTGAATTGATCTTGAACAGCGTGAAATCAAGACGCGACTGCGCATTGGGCGCCCATTTCGCACCGGCTTCGTAGTGCCGGCTTCTGGACGCATTCAGGGCGGTGTTGAATGCCGGCGTTCCGGCGCCACTGTAGGCAACCTCGGCCAGAGTGGGACTCTCGAACCCCTTGCCATAATTGGCATACAGGTTGAGGCTGTCGGTCGCGTGGTAGGTCAGGCCCAGCACCGGGCTGCCGGCGCGGTAACTGGTCGCACCTGAACCGTCTCCATCACTCAGGAATTTGTCGGAGCTGGTGAAACGCACCGTGCTGTAGCGAAGGCCTGCCAGCGCCGACACTTGTTCCGAAACCAGGGCGGTCGCCTGGACAAAAACGTCACTGTTGCCGGCCTGGTTGTCCTCGTTGCGTGTGGTCGACCTTTTTTGGCCCAATGCCGCTACGCCGCCTTGGCGTGTCTCCCGCGATCGGTCAAATTCGTAACCCGCGACCCAGGCCACTGGCGTGCTCCCCAGTTTCGTCTTTTGGTTGTACTGGATGCCGGTACCGTAGTAGCTTCGGTCCAGCCCAACCCAGGCACCGGTGGATGCGGCAAGTCCGGTCTGGTATTGAAGGTTGTCCCGGGTTCCGTAATAAAGACGCGCCGTCAGGTAGCGGTCGGCATCAATGGTGTGTACCAGCGAAGTTCCAAGCTGATTCTGTAGCACCGATTTACGCGCACCCCGGCTGACAGCATTGCTCCCGGCCTGTGATGGGTTGGCAAGCAGCTGAGCCGACGTGAGTCCGAGCGGATCCTGTGCCAGCGGCATGTCGAACCGGTTGAACACCACATTCACGCGCGTATCTTGCGCCGCGGCAAAGCTGAATTTGCCGTTGAACTGGCGCCGCTCGGTTTTGCTGTTGCCGCGGTAACCGTCGATGTCAAACGTGCTGTAGTCGGCCACCAATCCGTAACCGCCGGCACGCCCGGCGTATTGCCAGTCGGAGCGCCGCATGCCATAGGAGCCGGCGTAATAACGTGCCGCCAATTCCGGCTGCTCGGGTGCGTCACGTGTAAACGCCTGGATCACGCCGCCAGCCGAATTGCCGTACAGCAGTGCCAGCGGTCCACGCAGCACTTCCATGCGCTCGGTTGAAGTCAGGCTGATCGACGATCCCTGGCCCTGGCCATCCGGCGTTGTGGCGGGAATGCCGTCCACCAGCAAGCGGATGCCCCGGATTCCGAAAGCCGAACGCGCACCAAAACCGCGAATGGAAACTTGCAGATCCTGCGCATAGTTTTGCCGGTTCAGGATCGTCAGGCCCGGCACCCGGTTGAGCGACTCCGACAGATTGACCTGCGGCCCGGCATTTTCAATCGTGTCACGATCAACCGAGTGAATGGCGGCCGGCGCATCGAAGCTGCGCTGCTCGGCCCGTGAGGCTGAGATCACGACCGGATCGAGCGCCTGCGCTTGCACGAATGCGTGGCAGATGGAAGTGGCGGTCAGCGCCAACGCGGTTTTGAGCGACAAAGCGGCTTCATCCTTCCTGAATGGTTGACACCTATTAGCCAGGGTTTCTTCCAGCCAAATCTGCGCCACAGTATCCGGACATTCCCTTGGGTAAAAAATTATACCCAAATACTTCAAGTATCCGACGCGCGGCATTCAGGGCGTTTTCAGCCCCAGGGGATCGTCGCTCGATGGGTCAGCAAACAGTGGCCCCAGTTTGAAAATGCCGCTGAAGCGCAGCGCCGGCTCACCGTTGGCGCTGACCAGACCCTGGCCAAACAGCAAGTTGCGCGTGGTGCGCAGGATTTGTGCTTCGCCCTGCACCCAGTCACCGAGTCTGGCCGCGCCCATGTAGTCGATCTGCAGGCTGATGGTGGGCAGGAAACGCCGCGCCATCTGCACCTGGTACATAGCCGCCCCCGGAACCAGCATGTCGGCAAATGTGGCCAGCATGCCGCCATGGCACATTCCCAATGGGTTGGTATGGCGCTGTTCAACCAGGAACCCCAGCAATACCTTTTCACCGGTCCACTTCGCGTACAAGGGTCCGTTATGGGCGACGAAGCCGCCTCCGAGCCGGGCTGGCCGAAAGCCGTCGGGTATGGTGCTCATGAAAGCCGCGAGTCCACTATTCTTGCGGCTGGCAAATCCCGAACTTCACTGGCCGCCCTGACCAAAGTCCGCTTTTCGCTGTCCGACAGCGTGTGCAGGTCCCCATCACCGAAAAAAGACAGCGCCCGTAGACTCTCGCTGGGCTGAAACGTGGGTCTGAACATCTCGCGCGCACTCGCCAGCCCGCAGGGCAAACTCACCTTCGCTTGCAGCAGCGCGGCGATGTCGCGGTAGTCCTTGGCTTCCGATCGCTGCAAGATGACCTTCAGTTTGGTAGCCATCAAATCGTCGAGCGAGGCAACCAGCGACACACCGTCATCGGTGAGCTCAGGCACGCCGACGCGGCCGAATCCGATCGCTCCAAAAAAAGAGACTTTGACGCCAGGCTGCGTTGCGTCCACGCAGGGCACCATGACCGTCAAAGTGTTCGGACGGTCTTGCAAGACGGTGGACGCAACCAGGAAAGAAAACGATTGACCTAGCCGCTCATGATCAAGCGCGTCGGCCGAAAAAAAATCGAAATCAACCGATTGCCTGTGCCCCAGCCGGAGGGCAATCGCAGTGCCACCATAAAGGACCAGGCCCAGTGACGCCGCCGTTCGCAGCGCCGGCCACAAAAGCCGCTGTGTCATCGGAAGAATGTCCATTCGGGGAAGGAATCGTCCGGTCATGGAAAGCTCCTGCGGGGCAGCGGGGGAAGCCGCTCGACTTCTGCCAGGCCCAGTCGATAGTGCCAGTAGGCCCAGGACCTTTCGTCGAACTGCCCGGCTTCGGCGTGCGTGAGAACTTCGCGCAGGCCATCGTCTCCGAGCAGGGCGGCGAGCGCCTGAATATCATCGTAATCCCCGATGTTCATGACCTGGGCGATCACACGCTCGGGCATGGTGACCGCCTCGTCGGTAGTTTTCCACCAGATGTACTTGCCGGCAAACGGCTTCAAGGCGCTACGGTCGATCGGGATCATGGCGTATTGTCTCGCGCCTGCCGCCAGCCTGACAGTCGGCCAAAGCCGGCGCTTTCTATTACGGCTGTGCGGCATGCTCCTGTTGCGGTTGGCGCAGGCCATCACATCCGCGCCGTCGGCCCCCGCAGAGTGTTCTTTAGCGCGGGCCATCGCCGCTTGCAGTATTAGTAATATCGACTGCCATACAGTATTATCGCAGTCATGATTACGTTAACTGTCAAGATTTCATCCGCGTTGGAGCACAAGTTGCTAATGGCCAGTGATCAGGCGCATTTGAGCAAGTCGGAGGTGGTGCGTCGTGCGCTGGAAGCTTATATTGGCCAACGCAAAACCGCGGCAGCGTTTGATTCAGCGCTGGATCAGGCCGGCGACCTGGTGGGCTGCTTCAGCGGTGGGCCGCCGGATTTATCGTCCAACCCGCGCCATCTGGACGGCTTTGGGCGGATATGACCAGCCACTTGATATTGGATACCGGCCCATGGGTGGCTTTGCATTGCCGTGGTGATACACACCATGAGTGGGCCAAGGCGCAATTCTCGCAGCATGCGGGGCCGTTTCTAACCTGTGAGGCAGTGGTGGCCGAGACCTGTTTTTTGTTGTCCCGCGCGGGATTTGATCCTGGCCGCGCGTTGGCCTTGATTGAGCGCGGCGTTGTGCGCGTCGCGCTGTCATTAGCAGATCAGGTAAGTGCCGTGCGCGCTTTGTTCGAGCGTTATGACAACCTGCCTGCGTCGCTGGCGGATGCTTGCCTGGTACGGATGTCGGAGTTGCATGAGCCTTGCCGGGTACTGACGCTGGACAGTGACTTTCATGTGTATCGGCGTCATGGGAGAAAGGTAATCCCGCTACTGATTCCGCGTCCGGCGTAATTGGCGACACGCAATACCGACTCGCTGGGTCACATTGACAAACCAGCAGGCTTCAAGGAAGAGGTTTTTGATGGGCACGGATCCGCTTGGACAAGGGACTCACCCTGCGTCCCCGATTTGCGACGCCGGCGCTGGCGGCGCGAAATTGCCGGGGCGTTTATCGGGGCGACCAACTTCGTAAAACACAAAATCGCGCTCGCGGCCGATAAAACCGCGCCGATAGGCACGCGTCAGGCGCCAGCCATGGCGCTCATAGAAATCCCGCGCGGCGATGTTGTCGCGAAAACATTCGAGCGTGCGCACGCCACGGATTTCAACCTCGGCCAGCAGGGCGCTGCCGATGCCCTTGGCTTGCGCGCCGGGCGCGACAAACAACATGTCGAGATGCGTGCCGGTGGTCATCGCGAAACCATCGATTCGCCCGTCAGCTTCGGCCAGGATCAGCTTGGCGAGTTGCCGCGTGTACAAGCCAGAAAAGAAACTTGCATCACGGCTGGCGAGCGCCTCGGGCTCCAGAATTTCAGCGAAGGCCTGACGATAGGCTGCCGTCGCGACCTGCGCCAGTGCGGCAATATCGGCCGCGACGGCGGGCCGAATGTTCAAGTCTCACCGCGCAAACGCGGGTCGAGTGTGTCGCGCAGTACGTCGCCGAGCAGATTCAAGGCCCCGGCCAGCAGCAGAATCGCCACGCCGGCGAAAATCGCGCTCCAGGGCGAGATCAGCAGAAAATTGCGCCCTTCGGCCAGCATCAGTCCCAGCGACGGCGTAGGCGGTTGCGTGCCAAGGCCAAGGAAGGAAAGCGACGCCTCGACCAGGATCGCCGCCGATAACAGCAGCGAGGTCTGGACCAGAATGACGCTGGCCAGATTGGGCAGGATATGGATGAACAGGATGCGCGCGTCGCCCGCCCCGGCCGCGCGAGCGCCGAGCACATAGTCGCTCTCACAAATCACCAGCGCCGGCCCACGCAACAGCCGGGCGAAAATCGGCGTATAGACGATGGCAATGGCGATCGCGGCATTGACTTGATTTGCGCCGAGCATCGCGACCACGCCGATCGCCAGCAACATCACCGGGAAGGCGAACAACACGTCCATCAGCCGCATGACAACACGCTCAAACCAGCGGCGATAGAAGGCGGCAAGCAGCCCCAGCGTACCGCCCGCGAGCAACGCGGCACCCACCGCCGCGAACGAGACTAGCAGTGAGGCGCGGCCACCATGCAGCACACGCGACAACACATCGCGGCCGAACTGATCGGTGCCCAGCCAATGCCCGGCACCCGGCCCGCGCAGACGCGCCACAACGTCTTGCGCCAGCGGGTCGTAAGGCGAGACCAAGGGCGCCAGGATTATCGCCAGAACCTGGATCAGCAAGAAGCCGCTGGCGGCGATCAGCAATCGATCGCGCCTCATGCCCTGACCCTCGGGTCGATCGCGAAGTACAGCAGATCGACAGCGAAATTTATGCCGACAAAAGCGCAGGTGACGACCAGAATGTTCGCTTGCAGCAACGGGTAGTTGCGCTCGCTGATCGCACCCAGGATCAAACGGCCCAGACCGGGAATGGCAAAAACCTGTTCGACCACGATCGCGCCACCGAGCAGATAACCGGTCATGATGCCGACGCTGGTGACGAACGGAATCAGCGCATTGCGCAACGCATGGTGATACAGCACACTGCTTTCACGCACGCCCTTGGCGCGCGCGGTACGGATATAGTCTTGTTGCAAGGCGTCGAGCATGGCCGTGCGCACCAGCCGCGACAGGTTCGCCAGCACCGGCAAAGCCAGTGCAATGGCTGGCAAGGCAAGACGCGCAAGATTGCCCGCCGGGTCTTCGCCAAACGGAACGTAACCGAGCGCCTGAACGCTGGGCGCCAAGGTCGCCAGCGTGAGGATCATCACGATGCCAAGCCAGAATGATGGAATCGTCAGGCCGACCACGGTCACAAGCCGCATCACCACGTCGCCAGTCTGGCCGCGGAACCGGGCCATCAAACAGCCGGCCGGCACCGCCAGGCCGGCGCCAATTACCAGCGCGAAAAAAGTCAACTGCACGGTCGGCCATACATGGGCCGCGATCTCCTCGATCACCGGCCGGCCGGTCCAGATTGAACGCCCCAGGTCGCCGTGCAGCACCGCCACAATCCAGTCGCGGTATTGCTCGAGGATCGGCCGGTCGAGGCCGATGCGGGCACGTAATTCGGCGATGCGCTCGGGCGTGATTTCGGTATTGGCACCGAGCATGATCGCGACGGCATCGCCGGGTATCAGCCGGATCATGAAAAACACCAGCACCGACACGCAAAACAGCACGAACACCAGATCGACCAGGCGCGCGCCGATCAGCCGCAAAATCATGGGGCCGTTCTACTAGCCTGACGCGACCTGCCGATTGTTATTGGCCAAGCGTGGTGTTAACCAGATTGGACAATGAGCGATTGGCGATGATCTCGAAGCCCCGCACATTCGCCCGCGTGGCGGTAAAGAGCTGGGGATAGGCAATATGCGCAATCGGCCCTTCGCAGGCCAGCATGCGTTGTACCTGGTTATAGGCTTCGCGGCGCTGCGGCTGATTGGTCATCGCACGGGCCGCATCGAGTAACTGGTCAAGCGCCGGGTTGGTGTAGCCAAACACGTTGGTCGAACCACCGGTGCGGAAGGTGCGGAAGAAATAATCATCCGGGTCGGGGCTGCCGGCATTGGTCGAGGCAAACATGTCGAAATTGCCGGCCCGCCATTCCTGTATGAAGGTGCCGATTTCCGGCGTGCGTAATTCGACCCGGAAACCGGCGCGATTTAGCTGCTGCTGCACCACCTGGGCAACGTCTCGAATATCCTGGCGCGGCAACACCGTCAGTGTGACCGCGACTGGCGCCGTGATGCCGGCGGCGCGCAGCAATTCCTGGGCGCGGGCCGGGTTGTGGCTGTAACACGGGTATTCGGCGACACCGAGCGCCCAGTCGCGCAGCGCTGGCGAAAGCGGACCGCCAGGCACACCGGCGCCGAACAAGGCGGCCTGGATGATTTCCTGCCGATTCAGCGCGTAATTCAAGGCCTGGCGCACTTGCGGATTGTTGAACGGCGCACGCGAGGTATTCAGCCCGACCAGCAAGTAAGCCAGCTCGAGCGTGTCGCTCATCTGCACGCCCGCCCGCCCACGCAACTGCTGCGCCGTTGCCGCGTCAATATTCGGCAACATGCCGTATTGACCACTGGAAATGCCGACCATCCTGGTGGCCGCCTCGGGCACTATGTTGAACCGCATACCGGCCAGCCGCGGCGCCCCGGAACGCCAATAGGTGTCATGGCGGGTCAGAGCGATGTAGCTGTTAGGCTGCCATTCGGCAAAACGAAACGGGCCGGTGCCGACTGGCTGGCGTTGCAAGGCTTCACGATCGGCTTCGAATGCGCGCGGCACAATCGCGATGGTTGCGATCGACACCAGCAACGGCGCCGATGGTTCCTTTAGCTTTACCTCGACCGTGTGGGCATCAACGGCACTCATCGAACTGACCGCGGCCAGTCGGCTGGCCAGGGGCGAGTTGATGGTGCCGGACATAACGCGGCGCAGGCTAGACACCACATCGGCGGCTTCCATCGGCGCGCCGTTATGGAAGCTCACGTTGGCGCGCAGGCGAAATGTATAAGTCTTGCCGTCGGGCGAGACGGTCCAGCTTTCCGCCAGGCCGGGGCCAACGCGCAAATTGGCGTCGATCGCCGTCAGCCCTTCATAAATCGTGCCATTGACGATCTGGAATGAATTGAACGCGGTGATCAAATGCGGGTCGAGTCCGACCGGTGAGCCGTCGACGCCGAGTTGCAGGATTTGGGCCTGAAGCGGCAGGGCGATTGCCCCGACCAGTGCGATTGAACAGAGTGCCTTGCGGATCATCGATTTCCCCTCTAGATGTTGGTCTTGCGCCATCGCGGTCCAGCATAATAGTACCGCAAACGACCGGGAGGAAACATGTCCAATTTGGTCACCGCGATCGGCGCGATCAGCGGCACTTCGATGGACGGGATCGATGTTGCGTTGCTCGACACCGATGGCGAAGACATCGTGCGGCCGGGGCCGGGTCGGTCCTATCCCTATGCCCCGGAGCTGCGCCGGTGCCTGCTGGAGTTGATCGCCACGCCGGAACTTGCCGAGCATGATCCGCTGGCGGAGTTGGAACTCGCCGTCAGCAATGCCCATGCCGCTGCGGTGGCCCAATTCATCACCGATCATGCGATCGATCGATCGCGTGTGGCGCTGCTCGGGCTGCACGGCCAGACTGTGTTTCACCGGCCGCAGCGCCGCTTCACGCGCCAGCTTGGACTTGGCGCGGCGGTAGCCCGGCGACTCGGCATCGATGTCGTCAACCGATTCCGCCATGCCGATGTCGCGGCGGGTGGAGAGGGTGCCCCGTTGGCGCCGCTTTACCACCGCGCTCTGGCGCATGTTTTGGTACAGCCGGTGATGGTTCTCAATCTCGGCGGTGTCGCCAACGTCAGCTATATCGATGGTGATCGGGTGATCGCGTTCGATACCGGCCCGGCATCAGCGCTGATCGATGATTTTGTGTTGCGCCGCCGTGGCCAGGCCTATGACGAAGACGGCAAGCTGGCGGCCAGCGGCGAGGTCAATCAGGGCATTCTCGCGACCTTGATGGCGAATCCTTATTTCGACCGCAAGGTGCCCAAGTCGCTCGACCGGCAGGATTTCCACGCCCGCGCCAAGATCATCGAGCCACTCGGCGACGCAGATGGCGCCGCGACACTGACTGCCTTCACCATTGAGTCGGTGTTAGCGGCGTTGCGCCATGTGCCAGCGCCCCAGCGATGGCTGGTGACTGGCGGCGGTCGCCACAATGCGACCTTGATGCGTCTGCTGGCCCAGCGTCTTGGCGTCGCGGTCGATCCGGTCGAGGCGGTGGGCTGGGATGGTGATTTCATCGAAGCGCAATGTTTTGCTTATCTAGCGGTGCGTTCGCGCAGGGGCCTGCCGCTTAGTCTGCCGAGCACCACCGGCGTACCTCAGCCGCTGACCGGTGGCGAATTCTGGCGCGCGGCATGACCCTGCTGCGGGTCGAAAATTTGTGTCTGGCGACGCGTAGCGCGGTCCTCGCCGAGGATCTGTCATTCACTATCGCGCCGGGCGAGATGCTTGGCCTGGTCGGCGAATCGGGCTGCGGCAAGACGCTGACCGCATTGTCGATCATGCGGCTGCTGCCCGATCCGCCGGTCAAGGTGACAAGCGGGCGTATTCTGTTCGACGGCATCGATCTGTTGACGCTGGATGCTGAGAAACTGCGCGCCCTGCGTGGGGACCGAATCGGCATGATCTTCCAGGAGCCGATGACCTCGCTCAACCCGGTCTTCACTATCGGCGACCAGATCGCCGAAGTGCTGACGATTCACCGCACCATAAGCCGCCAGGCGGCGCGTGATCGGGTGGTCGAACTGCTGAACCTGGTCGGCATTGCGGCGGCTGCCGGTCAGCTCGATCGGTATGCGCACCAGCTCTCCGGTGGCCAGCGCCAGCGCGTCATGATTGCCATTGCGCTGGCCTGCGAGCCACGCCTGCTGATCGCCGATGAACCGACGACGGCCCTTGACGTCACCGTGCAGGCGCAAATCCTGGCGCTGATCGACGGCTTGCGCCGCGAACGCGGCATGGCATGCCTGCTGATCACGCATGATCTCGGTGTGGTATCAGAGGTCTGCGACCGCGCCGCAGTGATGTACGCCGGGCGCATCGTCGAAGAAGCGCCGGTCGACCAGCTCTTTGCCCATCCGCGGCATCGTTATACCCGGGCCTTGCTGGATACGATTCCGGCCAACAACCAGCCCGGCATGTTGCTGCCGGCAATTGCCGGCAGCGTGCCGCCGCCCGGCGCGCGTGGCGCTGGTTGTGCCTTCGCTCCACGTTGCGGGCATGCGATCGCGCGTTGTGCCACGCTGCCGCTGTTGACCGGTGCGCAGCACCGAGTTGCATGCTGGAATCCGGCATGACAGCATTACTCGAGGTGCGCGACCTGGCGAAATATTACGTCGGGCGCCACGGCGAAAAGCTGCATGCACTGGACGGTGTCAGTTTGACGCTCGAGCGCGGCGAGGTGCTGGGCGTGGTGGGTGAATCCGGCTGCGGCAAATCGACCCTGGGCCGGGCGATATTGCGGCTGGTCGAGCCAAGCGCCGGCACGGTGCTGTTTGATGGTGAAGATCTGATGCGCCTGTCGCGCCGCGCCATGACACGGCGGCGCCGCGACATGCAGATCGTTTTTCAGGATCCTTTCGGCTCACTCAATCCGCGCCATAAAGTCGCGACGATTATTGGCGAGCCGATCGTCATTCACGGCGCCGGTGATCCGCTGCCCCGCGTGGCCGAGTTGCTGGCGCTGGTCGGCCTGGCGCCGGAAGCGGCGGACCGGTTCCCGCATGAATTCTCGGGCGGGCAGCGCCAGCGTATCGCGATCGCGCGTGCGCTTGCCTTGCGTCCGAAGTTGTTGATTGCGGATGAGCCGGTGTCGGCGCTGGATGTTTCGATCCAGTCGCAGATCATCAATCTGATCGCCGACTTGCGCGCGCGATTGGGCCTGTCGATGATTTTCATCAGCCACGATCTGTCGGTCATCCGCCATGTCAGTGACCGCATCGCGGTCATGTATTTCGGCCGAGTGGTTGAAATCGGCACGGCAACCGCGCTGTTCGATAACCCGGCCCATCCCTATACGCGGGTATTGCTGTCGGCAATTCCGCGTCCTGGTGGCGGCCGCCGGCAACAGATATTGATCGAAGGCGAGTTGCCCGATCCATCCCACCCGCCAGCGGGCTGCGCCTTTGCCAGCCGCTGTCAGCAGGTGTTGCCACGCTGCCACGGCGAAAAACCGGCACTGGCCATGCGCCAATTTGGCGACGGCATGCGTGAGGCGGCCTGCCATCTGCACCCGCTGCCATGACCATTAACGACATTGCCGATCGCGGCTTTCCGCCTGCGCTGGCGGCGGTCGATGCGCTGCGCATTCCCGGCGTGGCGCTGGGTGTGATTGGGAACGGCGCGCGCGCGGTGCGTGTAGCGGGCCGCGCGCAGATCGAACCGTCCAGCGTCGCGATGACGCGGGCAACCTGGTTCGATCTCGCCTCGCTGACCAAGGTGATCTTCACCACCACGGTGATTCTGAAGCTGGCCGAATCAGGGCGCATCGCGCTCGACGATCCGCTGACCAAGGCGATTCCCGACCTGCGCCAATACGATAGCAACGCGGCCGAGCGGCGCCTCAGTTTTCGCCAATGCCTGGCGCACCAAACGCATTTGCCGGCCGTCGAGCCGTTGTACAGCTACGGCCAGAACCCGGCGACGCTGCGCAGCTTTATCCTGCAGCGCGAATGGCGGGCCGGGCCGCCGCTCTATTCCGATATCAACTTCATGCTGCTGGGCATCGCGATTGAACGTCTGACCGGCAAGACGCTTGGCGACTTGGCGCCGCCGGGATTCAGCTTTGCGCCCGACCCGGCGACTTGCGCCGCGACCGAAAACTGCGCCTGGCGCGGGCAAGTGATGCGCGGCCGGGTGCATGACGAAAACGCTTATGCGCTGGGTGGCGCGGCGGGCCATGCGGGGTTATTCGGCAGCATCGATGCGGTACTCGATTTCGCGGGCGGCCTGCTGGACGGCAGTGGTTTGGCGAGCGCTAGCCTGGCCGCCATCAAGACACCGGTGGCGCTGCATCGCACCGTGGGCTGGCAAATCCGCCATGACGGCTGGTCAGGTGGTGACGCCTGTGCCGACGGCACGATCGGTCATACCGGTTTCACCGGTACCGGGTTATGGCTGGATTTCAGCCGTGGCATTGCCTGGGCCTTGCTGACCAACCGGGTGCATCCATCACGCCATAACGACAGCGGCATAACCACCCTGCGCCGCGCCGTGGGCGACGCCGTGATCGGCGCGGCAGCGGCCCTTGCCGACCATCGACGACCCTAGGAGCCTGTCGAACTTGGGAATCGTCGGCTGCAAATCGACCGCAGCGGTCCATTTTTCGCCGTCTTTTTGACCCATAGTGAGGCTATGGGCCTGCAAATCCGGCAAAAACTGTCCTCGCTGGGGCCGATTTTGGCTACGCCGCACTTCGTGAACGCTTTCGCCGCCCCAAGTCCGACAGGTTCCTAGCCAAATTCGACGCCCAGGCGAGAAAGCGGCGCACTGAACGCAGCCGTCCAGCGCTCAGCGGGCTGGATCGGCCAGGCGTCGGTCCATGTGCCGGTGGTGATGACGTCACCAGGCATCAGTTCGGGAGCGCCGGGGCATTGCCGCAGCTCCTGCAGGAAATGGTGCAAAGCACGCAGCGGACTGTCCAGCACGTTGGCTCCGCACCCGCGTTCGACCACATCGTCGCCCTTCAAAAGCGTCACCTGTGCGGCCGACAACACTGCATCGAGTTGCCCGGCATTGGTTGCAACATCACGGATCGGCACTTTGCGCCCGATCAGCAGTCGCGCATGCAGGCCGCCGTCCGCCACGCTGTCGGGCGCTGCGAACTTCCAGCCCGGCAGGTGCGACTGCACGATCTCGAAACCCGGCGCCACCCAGTCGATCGCGTTGAACAGTTCTTCAAGCGACGCGTTTACCGCGGGCGTTGACAACATGCCGAACACCGTCTCGGGCTCGATACGCGGCTGACAACAGTTGGCGAGCGACACCTTGCCGTCGCCTTCGCAGAAGCTCAGGCCAGAGTTCCATACAACGCCCCAGATTGGCGCGAACACGTTGTAGCGCGACCAGATGTTGCGGTTGGTGAAACCGATCTTGTAGCCACGCGGAACCTCGCCCCTGGTTATGCGAAGTTTTCGGACCTCCAGCGCGCTTTGGTAAGCGGCTCGCATGTCAAAACTCGCGTTAACACTCGGTGCCTCGGTCCAGAGTTGGCCGCTATCCAAATGATCGAGCAACGTTTGTGGTGTCATGGCTGTGGCCTGTGGAAGTTGATCCAACAATCATGGTACTGCCCCACGGTACGATAGCTGGATCGCGGCGGTTGAGGCGGTTGAATTACCCGCCCAAAGACGCCTTGACATATTTCATCAGGAGCCAGGCCAATGACTTACTCTGCCCACCCGGTGGCGCGCCGCCAGACGATTGCCGATGCGTTGCGCCGCACCGCGTTGCGCCATCCGGCCAAAACCGGAATCATTTGTGGTGCCACCCGCTGGAACTACGCCGAGTTTGATGCGCTGGTGAGTCGGCTGGCGGCCGGTCTGGTTCAGATCGGTGTGGCAGAGGGCGACCGCGTGGCGGTGCTGGCGCGCAATTCACATGGCTTTGCGGCATTGCGTTTTGCGCTGGCGCGCCGCGGCGCGGTCATGGTGCCGATCAACTTCATGCTAAAGGCTGAAGAAGTCGCTTACATCCTGCGCCATGCCGGCGCCCATACGCTCGCCACCGACAGCGGCCTGGCCGAGCTGGCGCGCGCGGCGGCCGCGCTGGATACGAAGGTACGCCAGTTCATCGCTTTGCCATCCGAAGAACCGAGCCAGCCAGCTGCGGGCATGGTTGACTTTGACACCCTGGCTGCCTGCACCGACCCGCTGCCCGACGTGAATTTGGGCAGCGCCGATCTGGCACAAATCGTTTACACCAGCGGCACCGAGTCCACGCCCAAGGGCGCGATGCTGACGCACGATGCGGTGTTATGGCAATACGTCAGTTGCGTGGTTGATGCGGAAATTGCCGAGAACGACCTGGCCCTGCACGCCTTGCCTCTTTACCACTGCGCCCAACTCGACGTCTTTTTCGGGCCCGCCGTCTACATGGGCAGCACCAACGTGATCACCGCCAAACCGGTGCCGGAGAACCTGCTGGCGCTGATCGAGAAATTCAGCATCAGCAGCTTCTTCGCGCCGCCCACGGTATGGATAGCGTTGCTTCGTTCGCCGCTGTTCGATCCGTCCAAACTCGTAACCCTGGCCAAGGGCTACTACGGTGCGTCCATCATGCCGGTCGAGGTGCTGAAGGAATTGGCCACCCGGCTGCCGGGCGTGCGGTTATGGAACCTGTATGGCCAGACCGAAATCGCCCCGCTGGCCACCATGCTGGGCCCGCAGGACCAGTTGCGCAAGCCGGGCTCGTGCGGTCGCGCCGTGCTGAATGTGGAAACCCGGGTGGTCAACGAGCAGATGCGGGACGTGGCTGCCGGCGAAGTGGGCGAGATCGTGCACCGCTCGCCGCACCTGATGCTGGGCTACTTCCATGACAACGAGCGTACCCGCGCGGCTTTCGAGGGCGGCTGGTTTCACAGCGGCGACCTGGCCACCATCGACGACGAGGGCTATATCACGGTGGTGGATCGCAAGAAAGACATGATCAAGACCGGCGGTGAAAACGTGGCCAGCCGTGAGGTGGAGGAAATGATTTACCGCTTGTCCGAAGTCAGCGAGGTGGCCGTGATCGGCTTGCCCGACGCGCGCTGGATCGAAGCCGTCACGGCGGTGATCGTGGTCAAGGCCGGCCAAACACTCACCTCTGACGCGGTAATTGCGCATTGCGCCCGGCACATGGCAAGTTTTAAAGCGCCCAAGCGGGTGCTGTTCACCGACAGCCTGCCAAAAAACCCGAGCGGCAAGCTGCTAAAGCGCGAACTGCGCCAGAGCTGCAGCGCGCCGGTAGCGGACGGTTGAAACAGTCGGTCATGCCGCTTTCACCCGAGGATTTGCGGCGTATCGCCGCACGTACGCTGACGCACTACAACCAGAGCGCGCAGGAGTTCTGGAACGGCACGCGCGACCACGATGTGAGCCAGAACATCAACGCGCTGCTGCAATCCATTGAGGCAACACCACCGTTTGAGCTGCTTGACTTTGGATCTGGACCTGGGCGCGACCTGAAGACATTCAAGGCACTTGGTCACCACGCGACCGGCCTCGAAGGGTCGCCGCAATTGGCGGCGATGGCACGCGCGAACAGCGGATGTGCGGTGCTGGAACAAAGTTTCCTCGACCTGGATTTGCCAGTCAGCCGCTTCGACGGCGTGTTCGCCAACGCGGTGTTGTTCCACGTTCCCAGCCAGGTGTTGCCGCGCGTGCTGCGGGATTTGCAGCGCACGCTGAAACCCGGCGGTGTGCTGTTTTGCTCGAACCCGCGCGGCGACGGACAGGAGGGCTGGCACGGCGAGCGTTATGGCGCCTACCACGATTGGGAGGCTTGGCGCGACTATGTGAGCGCTGCCGGATTCGTGGAGTTGACGCACTATTACCGCCCGACCGGTCTGCCGTTCGAACAGCAGCCCTGGCTGGCAAGTGTGTGGCGAAAACCAGTTTGAGCGTGCCGGCCGGTGGCGATGTTACGCCCGCAACTCTGGTCGGGCGGGCCGGCGAAACACAAGCCAAGCATAAATTGCGATGTTGACGACGACAACGATGGCGGCAAGAACGAACTGCACCTCACGCGTCAGTCCGGATGGATAGATGACGGCGATCAGGTAATGCTCGATGAAGCTCTGCGTGTAGCCTGATTGACCGGCTTCGATCCGAAGGCCATTCTCGATAGGGGTCAGCGGGCAGATGCGACCGGTAACCTCGACAAAGAACGCCCAGGCGGCCGCTGGCAGATGAACCAGCGGCATCCAGCGCCACCACACGGCGAGTGCCCCGCCGAAAAGGGCAAATACGATGAACGCCAGGTGAAGCAGCAGGACGCCGTCGGCGGCAACACGAAAAAACATGAGCAGGCCCGCACGCGGGTTGGAGCCGATTGCTATCTGACGCACTGCATCAGGTTCGAGTTCCTGCCTTGCCCGGTGTGTTCGCTGACCACACACGACATGCCACCGCAAAGGCAATACACCACGCTGCTGGACATGCTGGGTATGGAGGTCGGGGCCGAGCACTGGCAAGCCGGAGCGGACATGACGCTTTGCGCCTTGGCCTGACCGCCGCGCAAACCCAGCAGACCGATTAGAAGTATGGCCACTGCGGCAACAGCGATTGCAGTAAGGATCGTGTAGCGTTTGGGACGGAAAAACATGAAGCCTCCTTCGCTGTTAGGTGGGTAGGTTGAACGAACGTGGCAGGTGCCTGACGTAATGTAAAGCGTAATGCGCGAACCGCGTCATACCGATCGGGCGGGCATGTCACGTCGGACAGGCAGTGTGTCAGTGTTTGTATCCGCGCCTTGAGTTGGCCGGAACTGGCGTTACTATCGGTACCGGCCACCTGGTCCCCTGGCGGGACGCGTGGCACGCGC
The DNA here is from genome assembly GCA_031403955.1 of Betaproteobacteria bacterium. Classification (GTDB taxonomy): domain Bacteria; phylum Pseudomonadota; class Gammaproteobacteria; order Burkholderiales; family Burkholderiaceae_C; genus CAISIP01. The sequence continues at coordinate 14,338 of JANNGR010000520.1, read as the reverse complement.
GGCCTCAAGGATAAATGTCAAATGCGTCGGCTGAAACCTAATTTGAGAAGCATCTTCGGTCTGTTGGGCCAGACCGGTCCAATGACTGAGCCGGCGATGGAATTACGCACGGAAGATGTGCGCCAGGCCATGCTCGACGCGATGACGGCTTGTGGCCTGGAAGAACTGCACCCCAATATCGTTCGCCGCATTTCCTATGCAGACGACATTCAGGCCTTGTGGTATGCCCGCGGCGACGTGATGACGGCCTTGGCGTCCGCACGCGGCGAGGCATTCGCCCAGGAAGCGATGGCGGTCCTATCAAGGCTTTTTTACGGCTTGTTGCCTGAAGCCAATAACCATCGGAAATCACAACGCCAGCGTTGAACGACGGGGCGCCAAGCCTCTGTCAAAAAAATAGTTCAGTCGTTTGCGAGCCGGCGTGATTTACTGGTTCAGCTCGTCGGCCAGAATCAGCGGCGACTGCGGCACCGTCAACCCGAGTGCCTTGGCGATCTTGAGGCTGATCACCAACGCGAATTTCGTCAGCCGTTCGACTGGCAGGTCAGCTGGCCCCACCCAGTGTTTGCGCGACGGCCTCTGCACGCTAGGCGGTCGCCTCCAGCAACGCTGTGTCGATGTCTTCCGGTCTACCAATGTTGTTTACGCGAGTCTCGAAGTTCAGACCAAATAATATCAAAGAATTATACTAAATTGCCGTATTAACTATAATCTTTAGTATGCCAAAGACATCCGCTGCCATCGAAAGAATGCCTCCAGCGACGGTCGGCGCTTTGGAGAAACTCGGCGCCGACCTGGCGGTCGCTCGCCTGCGGCGAAAAGAGTCTCTTGCTTCTTGGGCCTCACGCATGGGCGTAACCGTGCCCACTTTGATGCGAATGGAGGCCGGTGAGCCCGGCGTTGGCATCGGTATCTATGCCACCGCCCTATGGCTCATCGGCAGAGACTCGGCACTGACCGAACTCGGGGCGCCGGCGCATGATAAGGGCGCCATGGAGCTCGACATTCGGGAGGCCATCGCGCTCGGAAAGTCGCGCGCGCGGGCATCGTCCGAATCCCGCCAGCGGCGCAAGGAAAAAAATGCCTGATGCCAAGCCGGCACCGCGGCTCGACACGTTATGGCTTTGGTATCTCGGTCAGCCTGAGTCGCCGCGGTTGGTGGGCGAATTGCGGCTGCTGAATATCGGTAAGGGCGTTTCCTTGACCTATGCGGCAACGTGGCGTGAGAACGGATTCCGGCTCAGCGAGGACCTGCCGCTTGCGGACATCGAGTACCAACCGAACGAAAAAGGCAGGGCAGCGGGCGCTGTGGACGACGCGCGCCCCGATCGCTGGGGTGAGCGCGTGATCCAGTTTCTCGACAAACCCAAGCGCTTGTCGCTAATGGAGTACCTGTACTACGCCGGGGACGACCGGTTCGGGGCGCTTGGCGTGTCGACGTCGAGCGACGTGTACCTGCCGCGGCGTAACGGCCCCCTTCCTCGACTCGAAAGCGCCCAGACTCTGAGCGAGGTGATGCGCAAAATAAACGCACGCGAACCTCTCACGGACATCGAGCGCGCAATGGCAACGGCCGGCGGCAGCTTCGGTGGAGCAAAACCAAAAGCGCTCATCACCATAGACGGAGTCGAGTGGGTTTTGAAGTTCTTCAACAACGAACCCGTCGACGTGCCTCTCATCGAGCATGCTTCCATGACCCTTGCGGCCAAGGCAGGCATACGGGTGGCAGAAACGATGCCGGTCCACCTCGCAGGCGAAACGGCGCTCGCGGTAAGGCGATTCGACCGCGCACAAAATGTGCGCATTCACTGCATCTCAGCAGGGACCGCTTTGCGTGCCGTGGCGGCTGCGGGGCAGATGCCGGACCTGGGATATCCAAGCCTTGCCCAATTGCTACGACGCGCCGGAAACACGACCGATGGCGCCAACCAGAATGAGATGCGCGAACTGTTCCGGCGTATGGTCTTCAACGTCCTGATCGACAACACCGATGACCATGAGAAAAACCATTCTCTGATGTGGTTGCCAGGCAGTCGCGCAGGCAGACTCTCCCTCGCCCCGGCGTACGACGTCCTTCCGACCAACTCGGGGCAAGGACATCAAGAGTTCATCGTCGGTACCGAGGGGCGTGACTCGACGCTGGCCAACGCCATGTCGCAGTACGCGCTGTTTGGCTTGGACGGCCCCGCCGCGGCGCAGGACGTACTTGGTGTGATTACCATTGTCGAGACTTGGCGAACACATTTCAGGGCGTGCGGCGTGACCGCGACCGATATTGAAAGCCTCGCGCAACGCATCGATGGCGAGGAGCTGTTGCGTGAACGACGCAGCTTCTCCCCTGGTGGATACGACAAGCCCGCCCCAAGGCGACCTCGACATCCGTTTTCTTGACAAGTAAGTCTGCTTCATCGCAAGTGCCAAACGGGAAGACCAGCCTCTTGCTGACCAATCACTGGACCACTTTGTCAGCCCGATTCAGCACCGATGGCGGGATCGTAACGCCGATGCGCTTCGCGGTTTTCAGGTTGATCACCAACTCGAACTTCGTCGGCTGTTCAATCGGGAGATCAGCCGGCTTGGCGCCTTTCAACTCGCCGGCGCCTTCAACCTGTCCGCCACCGGCCAGCAATGGAAACCCTTCACACCGCGGCAACGGATCGTCACCCGTCGCCCGGGCTTCCTGTGGGACGCCCAAGTCTCCATGCTCCCGGGTGTGGCAGTGCGTGTAGTCGATGGCTACATCGCTGGCGAAGGCCTGCTGCGCGCCGCGGTTCTGGGCTTGTTCACGGTGGCCGACCTTCATGGCGGGGACGAATTGCCCGCGGCGAACTCATGCGGTTCTTGGCCGAAACGGCGTGGTACCCAACCGCGCTTTTGCCCAACCAGGGCGTACGATGGGAAGCGGTCGACAACCGATCGGCGAATGCCACCATCGTGGATGGCCCGCTCACGCTGACCCTGCGGTTCAGTTTTAACGACTCCGGCCTGATCACTTCAGTGCGCGCCGAAGCCCGCGGCGCAATGGTTGGCAAGGAAATGGTCATGGTTCCCTGGGAAGGTAGCTGGTCCAACTACAAGCTGCGCGACGGGATGATGGTGCCGTTCGCGGGCGAGGCGGCATGGCTTCGGCCACAAGGGCGCAGGCCGTACTTCCTGGGCGGCAGCACGCCGCTGACCTACGAGTTCGCGCCGTGACACCGCGCCTCGCAGTTGCAGGTGGAGTCGTCGGCTTGATTGGCTTGATCCTCGGGATCGCTGCCTTGTCAATCTGGTGGCGCTTCGACAGAGACATCAAGCTGGCCAGCGCCCGCATCGCGCGCGGCAGTACGCTGATCACGACGCGTTGCGGCCCGATCGAGTACCAGGAGGCTGGAACAGGCGTTCCCCTGTTGGCCGTTCATGGCAGCGGCGGCGGTTACGACCAAGGCATGGCGTTCGCCGGCAACCTGTCGCACCAGGGCATCCGGGTGATCGCGATGTCGCGCTTCGGCTACCTGCGCACGCCGATGCCCGCCGATGCGTCAGCGGCGGCACAGGCCGACGCCCATGTATGCCTGCTCGACGCGCGGGGCATCCGCCAGGCCGGCTTTCTGGGCGGATCCGCCGGCGCACCTTCGGCACTGCAGATGGCCATCCGCCACCCCGACCGGGTGAGCGCACTGGTGCTGCTGGTGCCGTTGGCCTACAAGCCGCCGACACTGGCCGACTCCGCACCACCGCTGCCGCCGTGGGTCGAAAACAGCATGATGCGTCTGATCGGATCGGACTTCCTGTTCTGGTCCGCGCTTCACGTAGTGCGTGACCAGGTGATCAAAGTCGTGTTGGCGACGCCGCCCGAATTGCTGAACTCGGCCAGCGCCCCAGAGCGTGCGCGTGTGAATGCGATGCTTGACAACATCCTGCCGGTTTCCGCCCGCGCACAGGGCCTGCGAACCGACAGCGCGGTGGGCAAGCACCTAACCTCGGCGCCCCTGGAATCGATTCGCGCGCCGACGCTGGTCATCAGCGCGCGCGACGACCGGTACGGCACGTTCGCCAGTGCGCAATACACCGCAAGCCGGATTGCCGGGGCGAAGTTCATTGGCTTCGACGCAGGGGGTCACACCTGGGTCGGGCATGATAAAGAGGTGATGTCAGAGATCGTGAAGTTGCTCGTCTCGCCGGTGCGGCCATAAGAGTGTGTTGGGGATCAGCAGCTCGTAGGGCAGTAGTACAAAGGCGTCCAGGAGCGACGCGTTCCGGAGGTCGATCAGACAGCTACTGTCGCGGTGGTGACGACCAATAAGTCGTTTGGCGAGTGGCACCAGGTGTTCCCCAACGCCGCTTGCGTGGTCTCGTTGATCGACCGCCTGGTGCACCGCTGTGAGGTCGTCGCCATCCAGGGGGAGTCGTACCGGCTCAAGGAGGCCAAGGAGCGCGCCGAGCAAAAGGCCGCGCTGCGCGCCGTTGCAGCGCGCAAAGCGAAAAAGACATGACGCCTCGCAAGTCCCCGGCGTCTGGCACATCGCAGCGCCGGGCTGCTGCGCCCCAATCGAGTTGCCTACGCACTGGTCGGCCAAGCAAGCCTGCGCGGTATTCGAGACCCTGGACGAGTTGCGCGAGCGCGTGTGGGAACACTATGGCCCACTCGTTTTGTCGGGCCAAACACTGGCCGGCGCAGGCGTCCACTGCGCGGCGATTTCTTCCGTGACGAAGGCTTCTTCGACCGCGATAGGTCTCAGCTTGATGACTGGCCGAACACCGGCGCGCGTTTTTCGAAGAAGGCCGCCACCGCCTCGGCATGGTCGGCAGTCTGATGCGCCAGACCCTGGAAGCGGCCGGCCGTGTCGAGCGCTTCGTCGAGAGAACTGGAGCTTGCCTGCCGCAACAATTGTTTGGTCCAACGCAGCACCTGCGGCGGGTTGGCGGCGATGCGGCCGGCCAGTGCCAGCGCTTCGTCAAGCAGCGTTTCAGGCGCTACCACGCGCGAGACCAGGCCGATGCGCAGCGCCTCATCGGCACCAATCGTGTCGCCGGTAAGGGCCAGTTCGGCGGCGCGCGATGCGCCCACCAAACGTGGCAGCAGCCAGCAGCCACCGTCGCCCGGCACGATGCCCAATTTGACAAAACTCTCGGCAAAACGCGCGCTGGCCGACGCGATGCGGATGTCGCACATGCAGGCCAGGTCGTTGCCGGCTCCGATGGCCGCGCCGTTCACCGCCGCGATGATGGGCACCTCCAGGCGCTGGAAGGCACGCGGTATGCGCTGGATGCCGGCGCGGTAGTTGGCCGCGATTTGCTCCGGTGTGCCGCCGAACATGCCCGAGCGGTCCCGCATCTCGGCCACGTTGCCGCCCGAGCAGAACGCGCTGCCGGCGCCGGTGAGCACCGCCGCACGGATATTCAAATCGCGGTTGAGCCGTTCGAATAGCTGCTCAAAGGCGGCAAACATGGCCTCGCCGCTCAGTGCATTGCGCGTCTCGGGCCGGTTGAGGGTCAGCACGGCCACGTGGCCGTGTAGTTCGAAGAGCATGGGGTCGGTAGTGTTCATCCGCGCGACCTTAGTCCAGTTCGACCGCCAGCGCAATACGCTGGACCGCAGGGTTGCTTTACAACCCCAGCGCTGCTTAGCGGCCCCTGGTTGCGGTGTACGTCAAACCGGGCCATTACAGCGTGCAATGCTCATCGGCATATGAACCGACGCTGGCGTGCACAGCGTTCCAGTCGGCAGCGCAGACATCGGCTGTTTGCTGGCGGGTTAACACAGTCTGCTGCTGCTGGGCGACATATTCGCTAAGAAGCGCCTCCATCGTGGCGGACAGGTTGCTGGTATAAGTCTTGGCCTGCGCCACCAGGCCTTCGCTCAAGCTAAGGTTGACAGCCCGTTTGCGCGAGACAAGAGTAGTGGTGTGCATGATGAAACCCGTTTCGTCTTAGAGATGCGCATATTATGCGCATACTGGCGCTGCTAGCCGTTTCGCAACGGCTTTAGCAAGTCCGACAGCCCGTTGTGGTCGATCTCATGCATCAGGGCCAGCAGCCGTCCGATTTCGCCGGGCGGGAAGCCCCGGCGCGCAAACCATGTCAGGTAATAGCCAGGCAAATCGGCTATGGCGCGCCCTTTGTATTTGCCAAAGGGCATGTGGCGGGTCAGCAGCAGTTGCAGGTCGTTCGGGTTCATGCCTGAGCGCCCGAACGTTTGACCACCAAGCCCTGTGCCTTTAGCGCCTCCATTACCTTCTCACAGTGGTCGCCTTGCAATTCAATCACGCCGTGCTTGAGCGTGCCACCCGAGCCGCAGGTGGACTTGAGTTGCCTGGCCAACATGCTCAACGCCAGCGGCTCCAGGGCCAGGCCCTTGATCAATGTCACGCCTTTGCCCGCGCGGCCCTTGGTTTCACGCGACACACGCACAATGCCGTCGGTTGGCGGCACAGGTTGGCTGGCGCGGCAAACGCAGCTAAGCACCGGATGCCGGCACGCCGGGCAGATGCGGCCGCCATCGGTCGAATAGACCAGTCCACTGTTTGCACAGCGGGATTTCACTCTAGCCACTCGTCGACCATCGGGTCGTTTCTTCAGTTCGTCAGCGGTGTGCTGATCTCGTCGGAGAATCCGTCACCGCTTCAGCTTCGATCTCGACCCGGTAACCCTTTCCAATCAGCGCTCCAACCTGCAACAGGGTGTTTGCCGGCCGGATGCCGGAAAAATAGCGGCCATGCACCGCACTTACTGCCTGCCAGTCGTTGGTGTCAGTCAGGTAGATACGGGTACGAACCACGTCTTCTAGCCGGCCCCCGAGGGCCTTGATGCTGGCCTCGATCTTGTCGAGGATATAGGTCGTCTGGGCCGCTGCGTCATTCGCGCCGATCAACTGGCCGCTGCCATGCGTGGCCGTGGTGCCCGAGACCAGGATCCGGTCGCCAACACGGACTGCACGCGAATAACCGGCCAGGGGTTCCCAAACACTGCCGCTGTTGATGGTCCAACGGTCCGTGCGACCAGCAACTGGAATACGCTCCCACAGACTCGGCAAAGTGTCCAGGTGGTGACTCAAGTCGCCGGAGGCGGTCAGAAAAGGCGGCCGGCGGTATTCGTCGCCGCAGTCACCAGGCAGGCGTTTGGTGTGTGCGAACGCAGTTGCGAGGCGACTGTAATCCTCGCCATCGAGCGCGAAATCAAAAAGCTTCAGGTTATCGGCGCGGTGCTCCGATTCGCCCAGGCGGGCACCTAGGATGACTGCCGCCACGGCCGGTTGTTCGAGTACCCAGCGCGTGGCGACGTTGGATACGGTCACACCGTATTTGCGACCAATCTGCTGCGCCACCTGCAGCAGGTTCTGCAATGCCGCCCATCCGCCCACTGCATGGATGAAGCGCTGGTACTTCATCTTGCTCCAGTCGGCCACTTCCGCGGGCTCACTGACTCCGACCCATTTTTCGCTTAGGAAGCCGCCACCGAGCACGCCGTAGGCCAACAGGCGCACACCACGCTCAAGGCACAGGCGCGACATTTCCTCGGTGGCGCGCCGGTCCAACAACGAGATACAGACCTGGTTGCTGGCAATCGGAATGCCCTCGCTCAAAAGTACCCGCAAGTGCGCAGTGTCGAAATTGGCCAGGCCCAGATGCGCAATCAGGCCTTCTTCACGCAGGCGCGCCAGTTCGACCATGGCATCCAGGTAATCCGGGTGGTCAAAGGTCCACCAATGAAACTGCAACAGGTCGATGCATGAAATCCGCAGGCGATCGAGCGAACGCTGCACGCCTTCGCGCACCGTTGCGGCGGTCATCCGGCCGGGGCGCGGGCACCATTTGGTGAAGGCCCGCAAAGCGCCACGCCCAGTCGATGCCAGCAGCGTGCCGGTGATCACTTCCGCCGACCCATAATGGTCGGCCATGTCGAAGCTGTCAAAGCCGGCTGCCACGTATTCGGCCATCGCCGAGGCAGCTTGCACCGGGTCCAGCAGTGTGCCGCCGCGCTCCAGGTCCGCCACCTGCCACAAGCCGGTGACGATGCGCGAAATGTCGAGCCCGGGGGCCAGTAAACTGCGCTCGGGGCGCGCGTGCCTGCCGCCTGCGGGCTCGCCACTCACTTGGGCAGCCGCGCCTGAATGGCCTGAACGTCCTCGGTGGACATCTGGCCGACTGTCGTCACCTCGCCATTCGAAATACGCCAGGTGCGGAACGGGCCGACGATATCGCCATTCTTGTCAAATTGCACGGCGCCGATCACACCGACATAACGTACCGGCTTCTTATCCTTGATCAACTGCAGCGCGCGTGCGAAGCCCTCCGGGCCGGCGTGTACCACCTCGCCGCCCGGCTCGGTCACCTTGCGGATTGAGTCGCGGATCGCCGCCGCTTCGAACTTGCCGGCGTGTGCGATTGCCAGGCCCAGGATGGCACCCGCGTCGAAGGCACGGTCGGCAGCCGGAGCGCCGGCGTCGAAGCCGCCGCTCATGCCGGGGTAGGTCTTGGCGAAAAACTCGGTCGACGGTGTGCTGGCGGTACCCGACGACGTGCCAAACGCACTGGCCAAAAACTGGGGCCCCACGCCCTTGATGAAATCCGCTGCATTCATGCCGTCATTCAGCAGGAACTTCTGTGGCCCGCCTTGCTGGATCCAGGTGCGCACGATGGTCGTACCGTCACCCGGATAACCGATGAAATACAGCGCCGGCGGATCGCTCTTGAGCGCGTTGGTGACTTCGGCGTTGTAGGACGGCTGCTGCGGGTTGTAAGGGGTCACGCTGACTATCTTGCCGCCCAGCGCCTCGTAGGCGCGGCGAAATTCAGCCAGCATGTTGACGCCAAAATCGTTGTTGACGTGGATGATGGTCAAGGTTCTCATGCCCTGGTCCAAGGCGTACTTGGCGGCCGCGGTGCCCTGCAGCGCATCGCTGGTGATGGTGCGGAAAAACCAGCCATTGGTCTTGCCCTCGGCAGCCAGTTTGGTCAAAGTAGGCGACGTGGAGGCGGGCGAGATCTGAACCACGCCGGCCGGTCCGGTAACCGAGGTAACGATCGGAATCGAAACCGAGCTGATGATGCCGCCGATGATGGCCGGCACCTTCTTCAAGTCCACCAGTTGGCGCGCCTGGTCCACCGCCACCGAGCCCTGGCTCTGGGCATCACGCAGGTCAAAGGCGAGCTTGCAGCCGGCGATGCCCTGGGCGCCACCGGCCTTGTTCAACTCGTTGAAGGCGAGTTCAACCGACTTGCTCGCGGCCTGGCCAAAACGCCCGGCCGCACCGGTCAGCGAAACCACCATGCCCACCGTATGGGTGCAGGCAGGTGACTGGGCAAGAGCCGGTACAGGGGCCAGCACGGCAATGGCGGCCAGGGCGGTGGTGGAGAGTAGAAAACGCATGGTTGCATTGCTCCGGTTGGGTTGGAAATCAGGATTGGTTCAGGTCGTACTTCATGATACGTCCATGCGGACCGGTCTTGTCGCGTTCCAGCGTGTAGGGTTCCCCGGCCGGGCCGGTATGGGCGACAAGGACAGGAGCCAGCACGGCGTGGTCTTGTGCATCCAGATGCAGACCGAAGACGGCCAATGTGTCTTCCAGACGGTCGGCATAACGGGCACCCACAATCGCAGCCGCCACGCCCGGCTGATCCAGCACCCAGCACGTGGCGACGGTCGCGATGCTGGCGCCGTGCCGCTCGCCGATCGACTTCAAGGCGCGCAGCAGCGTCTGGAATGCGGCCCAGCCGCCGAATTCATCAATCACCAGCTTGTATTTGATCAGCGAGCGATTCGTCAAGCCGCCTGCAGGCTCTGCCTCCCCGAGCCAACGCTCGGAAAAGAACCCGCCGGCCAGCGTGCCATAACACAACAACTGCACACCGCGCTGCCGTCCCGTGGCCGCCATCGCGGTTTGCGGCCGTCGATCAAGCAACGAATATTGCACTTGCATGCTGACCAGCGGCACACCGGAATCCAGCAGCGCCAGCATATGCGGTGTATCGAAATTCGTGCCGCCCAGGTTCGCGATTAGCCCCTCTTTGCGCAACACATCGAGTTCAAGCGCCACCTCGATCATGCCGGGCACGGCATAGTCCCACCAATGAAACTGCACCAGATCGAGCCGTTCCACGCGTAGCCGCCGCAGCGACCGCGTGACGATGCGCCGCACGTACGCGGCATCGACGCGGGCCAGATCGGCGTAATCCGGCACGAACTTGGTATGCACCCGTAAACGCGGCAGACCTTGTGCGGCCCGGCGCGCATTGAACTCGCCGTACATCTCTTCAACACCCGCATAAATGTCGGCACCGTCTACCGTGCCCAGGCCGACGGCGCAAAATGCCGCCATTTCCGACAAGGCGCGCTCCCGGTCAACCGCGCCGTGGTCGCCGGACAGTTGCCATCCACCCCGGATGATGCGTGGTATCCGATAACCCGCGGCGAGTTCCGTGGTTTGTACAACCGGCTTCGGGGTCGGACCAGTCATGGCCGCGCGGGCAGCGCAACCGCCGTGCTGTCGCCATGGTGAAAGACGCGTTTGTTCAGGCGCGTGATGCGAAAACGCGTCGGACAATGCGGGTCGGGGCAGGCTACTTCGGCGTCGGTAGTCATCCAGTCATTGGGGTCGGTCGCACGCTGTTTTGCGGGCAACAGGGGCAGCAGGGCAGCCAGGGAATAGATCGAAAAGCCCTGGCCCGGCGGGAAGTGCAACATTTCACCGCGGACCTCGAACCAGTCGCCCAACTTGGCATTGCACAATATTCGCGCATCGCGGGGTGCAACCACTTCCACCCGCAGGTCGTAGAGTTCGAACGTATCGTTGGTCATGCAATTCAGTTTATCAACAAACAGTTTGCAATACGCTAAATTCAAGCCAGAACAAACATGTCGCGCCATGCCGGAACAACCACCCAAGCACCCGACCAAGACCCATGGCCCGTTGCTGCAAGTTGGCAAGTTATCCAGGCATTTCGGCGGCCACCGGGCGGTCCACGAAGTCTCGTTTTCGCTGGCATCGGGCGCCATCGGCGGGCTGATCGGCCCCAACGGTGCCGGCAAGACGACGCTGTTCAATTGCCTTGCGGGCTTCCTGAAGCCCACGTCGGGCCAGGTCTGGCTCGATGGGGTGCCAGTTGCTGGCGTTTCCGCGGCGCGGTTGTTTGCCTGCGGCTTGGCACGCACCTTTCAGATACCCCGGCCATTCCCCGAAATGACGGTGCTGGAGAACGTCATGCTTGCCCCGGCAAACCAGATTGGCGAGCGCTTCTGGGCCAACTGGTTGCGGATCGACGCGGTGACACGCCAGGAACGTCTCACCCGCGAAGCGGCGCGGCACTGGCTCGGTTTTGTAGGTCTGTCGAATCATGAACAGCAACCGGCCCGGATGTTGTCGGGCGGCCAGCGCAAGCTGCTCGAACTGGCGCGCGTGATGGTGGCCGAACCCAAACTGGTGTTGCTGGACGAACCCGGTGCCGGGGTCAACCCGGCATTGCTGGACCAGATCGTCGACAAGGTCGCCGCGCTGAACGCCCAGGGCACCACATTCCTGATCATCGAGCACAACATGGACCTCGTGGCTTCCTTGTGCCGACCGGTGATGGTGATGGACCAGGGCGAACTGCTGATGACCGGTGATGCCGACACGGTGCTGAGTGACCCGCGGGTGGTTGAAGCCTATCTGGGCGATGCGCAATGACCACCGAAGCGCTGCTGATCGACAACCTGGTGGCGGGTTACGAGCCGAGCTTGCCGATCGTGCGCGGAGCGTCCCTGTCGGTGCGCTCGGGCGAAATTGTCGCCATCCTGGGCCCCAACGGTGCCGGAAAGTCGACGCTCGTCAAGGCCGTGGCCGGGCTGGTGCCGGTCAGCAGCGGGCGTACGCTGCTGTTCGGACAGGACATCACCGGTGTCGCGGCCCATCGCATGGTGTTTCAGGGCCTGGCCTTTGTGCCGCAGACCGAAAACGTGTTCGTCAACTTGAGCATTGCCGAAAACCTGGAACTGGCCGCGGCGCTCGTAAAGGCGGATCGGCAGGAGCGGCTGCAGCCGGTGTATGCCATGTTTCCGGATCTGGCGCGTCAGCATGCCCTGCGGGCCGGGCAACTCTCGGGTGGCCAGCGCCAGATGCTGGCGCTGGCGCGCGCGCTGATAACGCGCCCGCGTGTGCTGATCCTGGACGAACCGTCGGCCGGGTTGAGCCCAAAACTGGTGGGACTGGTTTTCGACAAACTGCGTGAGGTGCGCGACAGCGGAGTGACCGTATTGCTAGTGGAGCAAAACGTCAAGGCGGCCCTGGCACTGGCCGATCGAGCCGCCGTGCTGGTCGAGGGAAGGGAACGCATCGTCGCCGGCGCCGCGCAGTTGCTGGGCGATAAACGCATTGCCGCGCTTTACCTCGGCCGCCATACCGGCACGCAACCGGCACCGGAGCTTGGCTGATGTTGCAGATCGTTGCTGATGGCCTGATCATCGGATCGATCATTTCGCTCGGCGCCATCGGTCTGAGCCTGACTCTCTCGATCGTGCGTTTTTCCAATTTCAGCCACGGTGAGCTGCTTGGCTGGGGCGGGTATCTGGCGCTCAGTGCACTGACCATGTTCACGGCGGCCAGTGGCGCATTTGCCGCGCCATTGGGTCCGTTTTCGTTCGGGTGGGGCCTGCTGGTCGCACTCGCCGTGGCAGCCGGACTGACCGCGCTGCTGGCACTGGCGCTGGACAACCTGCTGTTTCGTCGCCTTCGGACACAGGGCTCCATCACATTGGTGATTGCGAGCTTCGGCGCCGCGCTGGCCCTGCGCAATATCCTGCTGTTCTGGTACGGCGGGGTGCCACAGTATTACTCTCAGAACCTGCAAATCGCCGTACCGTTCGTGCCACGCGGGGTGTGGGGTGGACTGCGCGTGACCGCCGACCAGTTGTTCGTGCTGGCGCTCACCATCGTCACGGTGACCGCGCTTCACCTATTTCTGCGCCACAGCACCCTGGGGCGGTCGATGCGCGCCACTGCCCTCAACCCGAGCCTGGCACGCGTCGCCGGCATCGACCCGGAACGCATATTGCGCGCCACCTGGATCATCGGCGGCATGCTCGCCGCCGTAGCCGGCGTTTTTGCCGGCATCACGGTGCAGCTGCGCCCGACCATGGGCGTCGATCTGCTGCTGCCGCTGTTCGCTGCCGTGATCCTGGGTGGCATCGGCTCGGTGTGGGGCGCGGTCCTCGGCGGCTTCATCGTCGGGCTGGCGGAAAGCGCCTCGGTGTCGATCGTCGGGGCCGAATACCGCGCCGCGGCGGCCTTCGTCGTATTGATCCTGATACTGCTGGTGCGCCCTACCGGTCTATTTGGAGAAAAAAACTGATGCCGGATTTCATTGGCTGGTTGTCCTACGGCAGTTTTTTCCTGGTGTTTGCCAGCACTTTCGCCATCATCGTGCTGGGGCTCAACCTGCAGTGGGGTTTCACCGGACTGTTCAATGTGGGTGTGGCAGGATTTGTTGCGTTGGGGGCCTATAGCTCCGCCTTGCTCACCACACCAGAAGCCGCCGGGCGTTGGGGCGGTTTCGGCTGGCCAGTGGCCGTCGGCTGGCTGGGCGCGATGGGCATCACCGGATTGGCCGGCCTGGTCGTGGGCGCCGTCGCGCTGCGCCTGCGGCACGACTACCTGGCGATCACCACGTTCGGGGTGGCGGTCACGATTCAGCTGGTTGCGAACAATGCAACCACGCTGACCGGAGGCCCGTTCGGTGTTCAGTTCATTCCCAAACCGCTGCAGTCCTGGCTCGGCACCGGTTTGCCCTGGACGCTGGCCTACCTCGCGATTTCGTTGACCATCCTGGCAATCGTCTACCTGGCGCTCGAGCGGCTGGTGCGCAGCCCCTGGGGCCGCGTGCTGCGGGCGATCCGGGAGGACGAGGACGCGGCATCGTCGCTTGGCAAACACGCCTTCATTTTTCGTTTGCAAAGCTTTGTGATCGGCAGCATGCTGATGGGCCTGGGCGGAGCGGTGTATGCGCATTTCGTCGGCTACATCGCGCCGGAAGACTTCCTGCCCATCCTGACCTTCCAGCTCTGGGCCATGTTGATCGTGGGCGGATCGGGCAACAACCGCGGAGCCGTGTTGGGCGCTTTCGTGGTGTGGACCTTCTGGGCCGCCGCAGGTGGCCTGTTGCGGGGCTGGATACCCCAGGCAGAACAGGCCCGCGCCGCAGCCCTGCAAGTGGTCCTGATCGGGGTGTTGATCGCCTTCATGCTGGTGTTGCGACCACGCGGCCTGCTGGGCGAGGAAGTAGCTGTGTCGCGGTTGAACTGAGGCGGGTCCGGAGGTGTTTAGGTTTGTACGACGCCCACCCTTCGAAGTGCTCGGGGCAGTTGTTCTCGCCTGCACGGGCGC
>JANNGR010000519.1:0-36009 GCA_031403955.1 Betaproteobacteria bacterium | reverse complement strand
AGTTTAACAACGCTTCCCTTCATCATAAGCAAGAAAAGTAGGCGCTGGGTAGCATTAGTAGATCCTGTCAATATTGAATCATTTCAATTGGATCTTTCATATGATCCGATGCGAATGGAGTATGTTGGAGTGCAATATGTCTACCCTTACATAAGCGACGGACCTCTGGGGCCAGATTTAAGCATCCCCGGATTCGTTCAAGATATCAGAGGCCGAGTTTCTATACCAACTCCGCCCCCAGGAGAAGTTGATATTTTTGGCGTGGAATTCGAGGATCTTGATCCAACGTCAGATATTCCATCGTACTTTACTGTATTTGCCAGTAGCAATGATTTCATTCGGGCTTTCGATGCCACGACTGGATTCCAAGTGATAGCTGACAATACAAATATAGTTCCCACTACCGCAAGCACCGTTATTTCGGCTGTTATTCCAGAGCCGTCCACCTTCACGCTTGTTGGCATTGGCGTTCTCGGAATGCTCAGTTTTTGCTTGAGGCCGAAACGTGTAATACGAGCGGCCCAAGAGAACGGGCCGGCTGCCTAACCCTGTTTTGCGGGAACTTCCCTACCGGGACTTCCCACATAGTCAAGTAACGGCGCGAAATTGTTTTTTTCCTGATACGCGGTATTCCCTGCATTGGCATGAAGATGAAGGTGCGATGAAACGAGGAACAGACTGCACATCTACCGTCGGGCTTGTTGCACCGGTATTGCCGTGCGGGCCCAGATACGGAGGGCTGTGGCTCACGGCCTGCCTGCGCAGGCAGTGACAGCGCGACGAAGCAGCGGCTCTGACGCTGTGCCGTTCGACGGGACTCCATTCCGTTCCCGTGGTCATTACCAATCGAATGCCACAAAAGGTTAGTCGAGTTTGCATTTGACGATGCAGGTTATGTAAACCGCTAGCTTTAATGATGAATTTTTCTAGGATTAATCTAGCTGGCACAGTAAGTTCTTATATTCCAATGCCTTACGGCGTCGCGGAAACTTTGTCGAAAATCTAGTTTCGACAGACTGCTGCTTCACGGCTTCGACAAGTTTCCAATGCATTGAAAATGTCGCTGTTTTGATGGACAGCAACACGGTCAATCAAGCTGGTTGTCGAATATCGCTCTGCCGATTGCCCACTAGCCGGCCAGGGCGCCTGGAATCGAGGTCTACTCCGAGCAGTTTTGTCGAATGCGCCCAGAAATTCGAGCCAGGAAATCGTGTTTCGACGACACAATAATTCTCGTCCCATTCAAACAGTTGCACCAGCGCTCCCGATCAGAATGGATAATATTTGCATAGGCTAGGACAACAGCTTGCCGATGCGCCGGCCACTTCTGCTCGCCAACTTTCCAGATTCGTTCGGATTTTCAGGATGGACCAAGAGGCCTGGCGGATTAGCGCGCAGGGCACTGCAATTTCCAAGCGTGCTACGTCGATACTACGCCAGCCTCAAATGAAGCAACACGTGAGAATCCCAACGCCCAGGAACGCCATGTATCCGATTCACCCAAAAATACTGATAAAGAATTCCATCAAGATGTTGCCCGCACAAACCATAAACGACTTCGCCCGCGACGGCGCGGTAGTGTTACGCGGCTTGCTGACGCCGGCCGAAGTACAACTTCTTGCCCAGGGCATCGAGCACAACCTGGCCCATCCCAGCACGCTGGCCACGGTGGCCAGCCAGCCGGACGACCCGGGCCGGTTCGTGGAGGACTTCTGTACCTGGCAAGACAACCCGGCCTACCGTTCCATACTTTGTGAATCGGCCTTGCCGCTGGTGGCTGCGCAGTTGATGCAAAGCCGGCAGGTGCGTCTGTACCACGACCATTTGCTGGTCAAGGAAGCCGGCACGCGCCAGCCCACACCCTGGCACCAGGACCAGCCGTATTACAACGTCGCTGGCCGCCAGAATGTGAGTTTCTGGATTCCGGTCGATCCGGTGCCGCTGCAGAGTACGCTGCGTCTTGTCGCCGGTTCACACGCCGGCACCTGGTACATGCCACGCACCTTTCGCGACCAGCAGGCCAAATGGTTTCCGGATGGGACTTTGGCCGAGTTGCCGGACATAGACGCGGCGCCGCAGCGGTTCAGGCAATTGGCCTGGGCGCTGGAGCCCGGCGACGTGGTGGCGTTTCACATGCTCACGCTGCACGCCAGCAGCGGTGTTGGCCCATCCTCGCGCCGGCGGGTGTTCTCAGCGCGTTACCTCGGAGACGATGCGCGCCATGTGGTGCGGCCATGGCGCACGTCGCCACCGTTTGCGGGGCTGGACCAGCGGCTGGCGGACGGGGCGGTGATGGACGATGCTTTGTTTCCGCTGCTGTGCACGCCTGCCGGGGCGATCGAGCGGCCGCCTAAGCGCGCGCCTGGTTGAAGCTCTTTACGCCGGTACCCCGATACAGGATCGCGGCGTTGCGCTCGGCGATGCGTTCATGCAGCGCGACAAACTCCGGGTCCATGGCACGCGATGGCGGCGGCTCATGTTCGAAGTGGTGCTTCTTTGCGCCCGGACGGGAACGGGACAGGTCGCCAAGTGCACGGTTTATTTCCCGCACGCGTGGAACATGGCAAGACCGGCTCGGGCAAATCGCGCTAGCCGTTAAATTATAATAATATACTAGAGTTAGCCAGCCAAGAAACAGAAAGCCGACCGTGAAAATCAGCGCCATCGAAACCTGTGCGGTGAGTGCCGGATGGAAGAACTGGCTGCTGGTCAAGGTGCACACCGACAGCGGGCTACACGGCATCGGCGAAGGCACGCTAAATGGGTTCATCAAGACCACCGAGGCCGGAGTGCGCGAGCTTGAGCACCTGGCGATTGGCCAGGACCCACGGCAGGTGAACCGGCTGGCCAAACACATGATGGACAGTGTTTCACTCGACGGCGGGCACATCCACCGCACCGTGGTGGCCGCGATTGAGGTCGCCTGCTGGGACATTCTGGGCAAGTCGCTCGGTGTGCCGATCTACCAGTTGCTGGGTGGCCGGGTGCGCGATTCGGTGCTGGCTTACGCGAATGGCTGGTACCGCACCGAGCGTACGCCGGAGCATTTCGTGGCGGCGGCGGAAGTGGTGGTTGGCAAGGGATTTCACGCGCTAAAGCTCGATCCGTTCGGCACCGCGCAAGGTTTCATCGAAGACCAAGAGTTGCAACTCGCCTACGACATTGTGCGTGCGTTGCGCGAGCGCTTCGGGGCCAGACTGCGCATCCTGATCGATGTGCATGCGCGTTTTACCGAAGCCGACGCGCTGCGCGCGGCGCGCAAACTCGCGCCGCTGGATCTGTACTGGTGGGAGGAGCCGACTACCCGTGAACGCGAACAACCGGCGAATGCGGTGGCGCTGCAATGCCCGATCCGGGTTGCGACCGGCGAGATGTACGACAGCATCGGCCAGTTCTATACGCTGGCCGCAGGCGGCGGCGTCAACATCTTCCAGCCCGAGCCAATGTCGCTCGGCGGGATCACGAATACGCTGGCGGTGGCGAACCTGGCGCAGGCGCACGGTAGCTGGATAGCGCCGCACCAGAGCGGCGGGCCAGTGGCCACTGCCGTGTGTCTGCAACTGGCGGCCTGTGTACCCAACTTTCTGATCCAGGAACATTTCGACGCGTTCAACGAGCCCTGGGTGCGTGATCTGGTGAGCTGGCATCCGACGCTCGACCCGGTGACCGGGCACCTCTCGTTGCCCGAGGCGCCCGGCCTGGGCTTGGACTTGAACATGGATGTCGCACGCGCCCATCCGTACGATCCCAAGGCGTACCTGAACATCTATCAGGCCGGTTGGGAAAAACGACTCGGCCAGCCACCGGAGCGCAGTCCATGAATTCGTCAAAGCGAATCGTTGTCACCGACTACAACTTTCCCGATCTGGAGCTGGAATCGGCCCTGATCGCGCCCAGTGGCTGTGAACTTATCGGCTACCACTGCAACACCGAAGCCGAGTTGATCGCCGCGGTGGCGCAGGCGGACGCGGTGATTACCCAGTTTGCGCGCATCAACGCCAATGTAATAGCGGCGATGGCCCGCTCGCGCGCGATCGTGCGTTACGGCATCGGTGTGGACAACGTCGATCTTGATGCGGCACGCGCGCATGCCATTCCGGTATCTAATATTCCCGACTACTGTATCGACGAAGTGGCGGACCACACGATGGCCTTCATCCTGGGCCTGACGCGCCAGGTGGTCACGCACACGAGCGACCTGCGCGCCGGCAATTGGCGGCTGGCGGTGCCGGTGCCGGCCATGCGCGTGTTGCGCGAGCAGACCGTCGGCGTGATTGGTTTTGGGCGCATCGGCCGTGAGGTGGTCAGGCGCCTGCTGGCGTTCAAGTGCCGGGTGTTGGTGCATGACCCGGTGGTGCCGGGTGCGGATATTGCGGCCGCGGGAGCAACTGCGGCGACGCTGGCCGAAATTTTCACTGCCTCTGACATCTTGACGCTGCATTGCCCGTCTACCCCGGCTACCCGCAAGTTGGTGGGAACGTCGAGCCTGGCCAGAATGAAACCGGGCGCCGTGCTGATCAACCTCGCACGCGGTGACCTGGTCGATACACCGGCGCTGCTCGCGGCATTGCAAAGCGGGCAAGTGTCCGCCGCCGCGCTGGATGTGTTCGACCCCGAGCCGCTGCCGGTTGACCACCCGCTGCGCAGCCTGCCGAATGTCATCGTCGCGCCGCATATCGCGTCGGTCAGCCCAACGGCGGTGCGCAAGTTGCGTGAAGGCGCGGCCAGCCGCGCGCTGACCGCGGCATTGGGAGAGTTGCCGCCCAACATAGTCAACGGCGTCACGCTGGCACGTAATCCGGGTCAACCACATCCTTGAAAGCGCCATCGACGTGACATCAGGCAGAACCGGGCGGCCCGCCATCGTGGTTGAAAGCGCCGACGAAGCGGCGCAGCAGGATGCCGCCTTGCGGTCCCTCAAACCGCAATTGCTGACCCGCGACCATGGCCCCTTGTACCGCCAACTGGCGAACCGGTTGCGCGCGCCTATCGATGACGGTGTGCTTCGCCCTGGCAGCCCGTTGCCGCGTGAGGCCGACCTGGCGACACAGTTCGGCGTCAGCCTGATCACGGTGCGCCAGGCACTGCGCGATCTGGAGGGCGAAGGGCTGATCAAGAAACGCACCGCCAAGCCGGCCATCGTGGCGGCGCCGCAAACCCGCAGCAAACCAATCGAGTTCCAGAGTTTTGCGGCGATTGCGGCGTCGAGTATCGACCGGCGGCTGGTGATCAAGAGTTACCGCAAGGAGCGCTCCATGCTGGCTTGCGAGGCCTTTGCGCTCACCCCGGCAACAGCTTGTTATTGTTTGCGCGCCGTGCTGATGGTGAAAGACCAACCAATCACCCAGACCGCGTTTTATTTTCCGCCTCTGATTGGCGGCCGTCTGAAGCGGGCCGACTTTGACGACGTGGTGGTTTTTCGCGCGGTGCAGCGTCATCTGGGTATCAAGCTCTCGCGCGCCCAGATCAAGGTGCGCGCCGAGATTGCCGACGAGTCGCTGGCCGCCATGCTCGACTACGAAACCGGTGGGCCGATCCTGGCCACCGAGATGCTGTATTTTTCGTCCAGCGGCGAACCGGTGGAACTGACGGTTTCCAAAAACCGGGCCGACCTTTTCAGCATTACGTATAACGCGCCCAACGACCTGGCGTGAGAAAAACCAATCGGCTTGAAGTGCTTGCTTTTATGATATTATAATAATCAAAGCGTACCCGCCTTCCGCGGCGGGGAGAGCCGCGGCCCGAAGCGGTGCTGATCAACGAATTTGTCTGCGAGGCTGGTTGCGATGAAAGTTGAGCTTGAAGGCAGGATCGCGCTGGTGACCGGTGCCGGCCGGGGTATTGGCCAGGCGATTGCCGACACGCTGGGCCGCAATGGCGCGACTGTGGTGTATACCGATCTCGACCCGCAGGCGGCCCAGCAAGCCGCCGCTGCCGCAGGCTCACCATCAGGCTTTGAGCTCGACGTTGGCAATCCCGAAAACGTGTCGGCCGGCGTGGCGCGTGTATTGCGGCAGTTCGGCCGGCTCGACATCCTGGTCAACAACGCCGGCATCGGCGTGCCGGCGTCCGAGCGCAAAAGCATTGACCAGTTCAGCCTGGAAGCCTGGGACGCGCTGCTCAAGGTCGATCTGACGGGTGTGTTCCTGATGAGCCGCGAAGTGTCGCGCGTCATGATGGCGCAGAAGGCGGGGCGCATCATCAACATCGCCTCGGTGCTCGGCCTGGTGCCGATGCGTCTGCAAAGTTCCTACATCGCCGCCAAAGCGGGCGTGGTCAACCTGACCAAAGCCATGGCGCTCGAACTGGCACCGCACGGCGTGCTGGTGAACGCGGTAGCACCCGGTTCAACCCAAACCCCGGGCTGGGAAAAATGGATCAAGGACGCCGGCAGTGAAGCGCAGGGCCTGCACGCCAAGCTGTTATCGCATATTCCGCTCGGGCGTCCCGGTACTACCCAGGAAATGGCCAATGCGGTGTTGTTCCTGGCCGCTCCCGAGAGCTCGTACATCACCGGCCACGTGCTCACGGTCGATGGTGGCTGGACTGCCGGATTCTCCCGGGACTTTTGAACCTTGAAACGGCAGTTGACCGCTCATTTTCCGCTGGAAGAACCCGTGAACACTGACCTTTTTAGCCACGAAGGCGCCCACCGTTTGGGTGAAACCGCTACGCGCCCGATTGAGCCGCCATGGAGCGCGCTGGCCGCGTTGCTCCTCCGTGCTGGGAGTTGGCAGCAGCGTCGTCGCGCCTTGCCAGCCCACCCCATGACGGCCCACTCGGGCCCGTCCAACTGCCGTTTCAAGGTTGAAAGTTGAGGCACACGTGAACGATCTGCTTTCAAGCGTCCCGGTCCAAGAGCTGCCAGCGGGTCTAAGCCCGGCCGAACTGCTGCGGCTGTACGAGCAGATGCTGCTATTGCGCCGCTTCGAGCTTGCGGCCCAGGTCGCCTGCCGCAAGGGTGAAACCCCGGGTTTCCTGCACCTGTATATCGGTCAGGAGGCTTCGGCTGTAGGAGTCTGCGCGCATTTGCGCAACACCGACTGGATCACCAGCACGCACCGCGGCCACGGCCATGCCCTGGCCAAAGGCATGTCGCCGAATACCTTGATGGCCGAGTTGTATGGCAAGCGTGATGGTTGTTGCGGCGGGCGCGGCGGCACGATGCATCTGTACGACCCGTCGTGTGGACTGTTTGGCACCAACGGCCTGGTCGGCGGCGGCATTCCTTCGGCCGTGGGCGCTGGCCTGAGTGCCCGGGCCAGGGGAACCGACGATATCGGCGTGGCGTTTTTTGGCGACGGTGCGAGCAACCATGCCGCGTTTCACGAGTCGCTCAACTTCGCCGGGGTGCAGCGCGCGCCGGTGGTATTTGTGTGTGAGAACAACCTGTATGCCACGGCAACCGCTCTGTCCAAGGCTACGCTGAACCCGGAGATCGCCAGCCGCGCCGCCGCTTACGGAATTGCCGGTGTGGCGGTGGATGGCAATGACTTGCTGGCCGTTTGGCAGGTCATGAAAGAAGCCACGGCACGTGCGCGCCAAGGCCAGGGCCCCACGCTGATCGAAGTCAAAACCTACCGGGTGGTCGCGCACCACGAGGGCGACTCGGTGGTGGGTGGTTATCGCACCCAGGCCGAGGTGGATGCATGGGCCAGCAGAGACCCGATCCGGCTGCTGCGCGAGCGCTGTCTTTTGGGTCTGCAACTGGCCACGTCAGAACAACTCGATCAGATTGAACAGCGGGTCAAGGCTCAGGTCAGCGAGGCTGTCACGTTCGCGCGCAATTCCCCCGAGCCCGATCCGTCTACGGTTGCGCTGCACATTTATGCCGAACCGATCAATCCACCGGCGGCGCTGGCGGCAACGTCGCCCAACCCGATTACCGTCACCACCGGTTGGCTTGATGCCGTGCGTGACGGTCTGGCCGAGGAAATGCGGCGCGACCCGCTGATCCTATATTTTGGCGAAGGCACCGGTGAGCGCGGCGGCACCTTTGCCCATACCAAAAACCTGTTTCAGGAATTCGGCGCCAACCGCATGATCGACACCCCGATTTCAGAGTTGGGGTTCACCGGCGCCAGCCTTGGCGCGTCGGCTACCGGTGTGCGGTGTGTTGCCGACCTGATGTTCGCCGATTTCCTGTTCGAAGCGGCCGGGCAAATTGTGCTGCAGGCCGCGAAATTGCGCTACATGAGCAACGGCCAAATGCATGCGCCGATGGTGATTCGCGCCGGTGCTGGCGCCGTGCGCTCCGCCGGCCCGCACCACAGTGGCATGTACCACCCGGTGTGGGCGCATATTCCGGGCCTGATCGTTTGTGTGCCATCGACCCCGGCGGACGCCAAAGGGCTGATGAAGACCGCATTGCGCGCTGGCGACCCGGTGCTGATGCTGGAGTCCAAGGCCCTGTTTGCCACCCGCGGCGAAGTTCCGGCGGGCGACCACCTGGTGCCATTTGGCGTTGCGCGGATCGCCCGTGCCGGCAGCGACCTGACGATTGCCGCGGCCGGACAGATCGTCCAGCTAACCCTGCAGGCGGCTGAAATCCTGCAAGCGCAGGGCGTCTCTAGCGAGGTGATCGACCTGCGCACGATACAGCCACTGGATGTGGATACGGTAGCGCAAAGCGTGCGCAAAACCGGGCGCCTGCTGGTAACCGACGAAGGCTGGTCGATGTGTGGCATGGGAGCCGAGTTGGGGCAGGCCATGAACGAGTTGGCGTTCGACTACCTCGACGCTCCGGTGGCGCGGCTGCACACCGACGCCATGAGCCATCCGTTTGCTCCGGCTCTGGAGCGCGCGATGTTGATCAACGTCGAGGCCATAGTTGCGGCCAGCCTGCAGGTGGTTGCTGGTGTCGCGCACGCGCCCAGGCGTGCGCGCAGCGGAATGGCCCAACCCGCCGCTGCCCTGGTGGTGGCGGCGACCAAGGCAACCGCTGTTGCCTCACTACCGCTGGTCAGCGCAACCACGTCCATAACACGCGGTGAGCCCCTGATGATGCCGTTCGGGGACCTGACGGTCAGCGAAGGCAAATTGATTCGTTGGCTGAAGAAAGTGGGCGACACGGTGGGCGCTGGAGAACTGGTGGTCGAGATAGAAACCGACAAGGCGGTGGTTGAAGTCGAGGCACCTTGTGCAGGCACCATGCTGCAAATACTTGAACCGGAAGGCGCCATGGTGAAAATGGGGCAACAGATCGCGGTCATTGAACCGGTTGTGGTGTGAGCATGCGCGCCGCCGTGCCGTTACCAAGGCGCTTCGCCAGCCCGTTGTCACGCGCGATCGCGCGGCGCGGCGGTCTGGATTTGGCCGGCCTGTCGGGCACCGGCCCGCAGGGACGCATCGTCAAGGCCGACGTGCTGGCAGCACTGACGGGACTCGGTGCGAGTGCCGCGGCGTTACCTTCCGACGCGCGATCCGGCCCAGCCTATGACGAGATACCCAACGGCATCGGCCGCAAATTGATCGCGCGCCGGCTGACCGAATCGAAACAACAGGCGCCGCACTTCTATGTGCGTATGGATTGCAACCTCGATCCGGTATTGCAACTGCGCGCCATCCGGCACCAAACCGATGGTGTGAAGTTATCGGTCAACGCCTTTTTGATCAAGGCCGCGGCACTGGCGCTCAAGGCCGTGCCGGCGGTCAACGCCTCGTACACCGAGGCTGCGATCCGCCGTTACCGTCAAGTCAACATGGCAGTCGCGGTAGCGCTCGATGGTGGTTTGGTGACACCCGTGATTGAAGACGCCGACCTGAAAAGCGTGGCGCAGATTGCGTTGGCGGTGAAAGACCTATCGTCTCGCGCACGCGCCGGCAAATTGGCGCCTGGCGCATCGCGGGGTGGCACTTTCTCGATCTCCAACCTGGGTAGTTACGGCGTGCGCGAGTTCGCGGCGGTGATCAACCCGCCACAGGGGGCGATATTGGCGGTTGGCACCGGCGAGCCCAGAGCGGTTGTGCAAGACGGCCGCCTGGCGGTGGCAACCATGATGACGGTCACGTTGTCGGTCGATCACCGCGCGATCGACGGTGCAGTCGCGGCGCAGTGGCTTGTGGCCTTCAAGCAGCAGCTGGAGAATCCACGGTCGCTCGATGTGTGGAAGTCTTCGCTGCATGCCCCCTGAGTTTTCCCGCATTGACGCCGCTGTAGTGGCTGCGTAGCATCGGTTCCGGAACAAGAAAGAGAAGTCAGTCGTGGTTCAGCAATGTGATTCAACCCTCCAGGAGACAACATCATGCGAGTCAAGTTATTTGTTTCAAGCCTGTTAACCGTTGTGGCGCTTTCGCTGTCCGGCGGCGTGGCAGCCAAGACCATACTCAAGTTCTCGATTGGTGCGCCGGACGGCCAGGGCGGCGAGATTTTGGGCATGAAGGCGCTGAAGGAATATGTGGAGTTCAAGAGCGGCGGCGAGATTGAGATTCGGCTCTTCTTCAATACCTTTGGTGGCTCGTTGCAGGTCACCGAGCAGGTCAAGAACGGCACGCTGGAGATGGCGCTGACCGATGACTCGGTACTGGGCAGTTTCCACAAGCCGATGCAGATATTCCAGATTCCCTATCTGTTTCCGTCGTCTCCGGTAGCCTGGGAGTTCATGAAGAGTCCGTTCGTGCGCGAGCTGAATGAAGACATGCGCAAGGCCACCGGCATTCGCACACTGGCATTGTCGGAAAACGGCTTTCGCAACCTGACCAACAACAGCCGCGAAGTCAAGTTGCCGGAGGACATGAAGGGCCTGAAAATGCGCACCATGCAGTCGCAGGTGTACGTCAATTTCATGAAGTCCCTGGGCGCGGCCGCAACACCGATCGCCTATCCGGAGTTGATCACCTCGCTAAAGCAAAACGTGGTGGACGGGCAGGAGAACGCCGCTGCGACGATCTGGGACGGAAAGCTGTACGAAGTGCAGAAATTCATGTCGGTCAACGAGCATATCTATGGTTTGCACTTCATCATCGTCAACGACAAGGTGTTCCAGGGACTCAGTCCCGATATGCGGCAAATCCTGATGGATGGCGCGGCCGTGCACGCCGAGGTCGCCAATTCGCGCAAGTCCATGGACAGCCTGCAGGCGGTGCAGAAGATCCGCGAAAAGGGAACCAAGGTATACGTCAACTCACCGACCGAAAAGGAGATGTTCCGCAAGCAGACCCAGGAGCCGGTGATTGAGTACATCGCCTCGCAAGTCGGCCGGCCAGTGGTTGACAAACTGCTCGACGCCGTCAAGGACGTTACCAAAAAGTCCTACGCCAACTGAGATGCAACCGGGGCCCGATGGGGCCCCGGCACTTTCATGCAATTGATTCATCGTTTTGGCCGGATTGCCGGCCATCTGTCGGACCATGTGATCGGTTGGTTGTTGCTGGTCAGTGTGGCGCTCAACATAGCGCAGGTATTCACCCGCTACGCCTTGAATGACCCGCTGTTCTGGACCGAAGAGATGGTCCGTTACACCACCGTATGGCTGACGTTTGTGGGTGCTGCCGCAGCCAGTCTGTATGGTGACCACATGGACATGAATCTGTTTCTGGATGTCAAGAAGCCGCGGTTCCAGGCCTGGCACCAGGCGTTTCTGCAACTGGTCGTGCTGGTTTTTTGCGTGCTGATCATCTGGCAAGGAGGGAAGTTCTGCTTGCTCAATGGGCAACAGACCGCACCCGCCACCGGATTGCCGATGTTGGCGGTGTACGGAGCGACGGTGATCGGGGGTATTCTCCTAGCCATTGTTTCGATGCACAAATTCCTGCTCGCGCTTTATCCCCAGTCGGTGATCGAGCAAGCACCATGACTGCCATCGCGATTGCCCTGGCGGTATTGCTGGTGGCCGGGCTTCCGGTCAGTTACTCATTTGCGTTGGCTGGCTCGTTTGCCCTTTGGTACACCGGCGAACAGCAGCTCAATGTGATATCGCGGATGTTTTCGGGCCTCGACACATTTGTGTTGATGGCTGCACCGTTCTATATCTTCGCCGGGGATCTGATGAACCGCGGCGGCATCAGCGAGAGGCTGATTCACCTGGCGCAGATTCTGGTCGGGCGTATTCGCGGCGGCACCGCCTACGCCGCGATCCTGGCCGCCATCATGTTTTCCGGAATATCCGGCACCGCTGTCGCCGACATTGCCGCGTTAGGCCAGATATTCATCAACGGCATGGCCAAAGAGGGGTACAGCAAGGCTTTTGCGGCGGCCCTGGTGACGGCGGCTTCGGTGATCGGCCCGATCATCCCGCCGTCCGTCATCATGGTGTTGTACGCGGCAGTGGCCGACATTTCGGTGCTCAGCCTGTTTCTGGCGGGTATTGTTCCGGGCTTGCTGCTGGGTGTGTGTTGCGCTCTGGTGGTGTTCTGGCGCGGTCGACACGGCGCCTTGCCGATGGCCACAATTACCACCGCCAAGGCCGAAGTTCCACGCCTGGTACGCGATGGCCTGTTGGTGTTGAGCCTGCCCGCGTTTATTGTGCTGGGCACCATGTCGGGTGCCTTTACGCCCACTGAAGCTGGTGGTGTAGCTGTGGTGTATGCGGCGTTCCTGGGTACCTTTGTGTTCCGCAGCCTGGATTTTTCGGGTTTCATGCTGGCGGCGCGCAGTTCGGCCCGCCTCACCGCGGGTCTATTCCTGCTGATCGCGGCGGTAGAAGTGGTCAACTATGTGTTGATCCTTGCCGGGGTTGCCGAAGGCACGGCGACCATCGCCGCTATTTTCAAGGAGCACCCGAATACGTTCCTGCTGGTCTGCGTGGTTGCGTTCCTGGTGATCGGTCTGGCGCTCGATTCCGGTCCGGCGCTGCTGTTGCTTGCGCCGGTGCTGCTGCCGATTACGCGCAGCATGGGCATAGACGACATCCATTTCTCGATGGTCATGATCGTCAGTGTGACGCTGGGCCTGATTTCCCCGCCGGTGGGCATCTGCCTTTTTGTCGCGTGCAAAATCGGCAATATCACCATGCGGGTACTCTGGTCTGAGTTGGCATTGTTCTTTTATGCAGAGATCGCCGTCATCGTCATCATGGTGTATTTCCCAGTTCTGTCTACCGGCTTGCCGCGGCTGCTGCGTGGCTGAAGTGGGTCGCGGCGCCTGGTTGACGGCGCGCGACAACCGGCTGCCGGCCGAAATGCTGGAGTCGTGAGTACTGCTTGGAGACCGGCATGAAGATTGTCAAACTCGAATCCTTCCTGACCAACTGCGGCCTGCGCAACTACCTGTTCGTGCGCCTGAGCACCGACACCGGCTTGACGGGAATTGGTGAAGCAACACTCGAGTGGCAGGAACTGGCGGTGCAAACGCTGCTGCATGAATGGGCCGAAGAACGCATCCTGGGCGTTTGCCCGTTTGATATCGAGCAAGTGTTCGGTGACCTGATTCGTGACCAGTACCAGGGTGGTCCGACCGTGATGACGGTCATCAGCGCGATCGAGATCGCCTGCTGGGATATTGTTGGCAAAGCCTGCGGCCAGCCGGTTTACCGCCTGTTGGGCGGGCGTGCACGAGAAAACTTGCCGGCCTATGCCAATGGTTGGTACGGCGGCACCAGGACGGCGCCAGACTTTGCCCGCAAGGCGCGAGAGGTGGTCGCGCGTGGCTACCACGCCATGAAGTTCGACCCGTTCGAGCAAGCCTGGAAGGACATGGATGAGGCGCACATGCGCGCGGCGCAAACAAAGGTTGCGGCGGTGCGCGAAGCCGTGGGCGACGATGTGGATTTGATGATCGAGGTGCACGGCCGCTTGTCGGTGGGTTGCGCGATCGAAATCGGGCTGCGCCTGGCCCGCTACCGCCCCGCCTGGTACGAAGAGCCGGTAACGCCGCACAGCCTGGAGTTGCTGGCCGCGGTGAAACACGCCTTGCCGTTCCCGATTGCCGCCGGCGAGCGCTTGTACATGCTGGAAGACTTTGCCCGGCTGGCCGCATTGCGCGCTTGCCACATCGTGCAGCCGGACCTGGCCCATTGCGGTGGATTGTGGATTGGCAAAAAGATTGCCGCCTTGTGCCAGGCGCAGGACCTGCGCCTGGCGCCACACTGCTCCATTGGTCCGGTGGCACTCTGCGCGGCAATCCATTTTGGCTGGGCCACCCCACAGGTCATGGTGCAGGAAAACTTCGCTGACTACGACGCGCCGTGGCGTGATGAACTGGTGGGCGGCTGGAATGCAATGACCCAGGGCAGTTATCTGCTGCCGGACAAGCCGGGCTTGGGTATTGAACTCGATGACGCCGCCTGCGCGCGGCATCCCTATCGCAAACACGCGTTTCCCTCCTTGTGGGACCAGCGCTGGGTGGCGCAATTCACCCAAGCCGGGGAACAGCCGTGACGCTGCTGGCGGTTCGCCTTAATGCGGACACCTATCGCACCGAACCTGACGAGGTGCGCACCCTGGCCCTGGCTGGCGCTGAACTGGTATGTGTGGAGGGACGGCAAGACGACGAAGTGCTGGCCGCGGCCCGGCACTGCGACGCGTTGCTGGTGGTCTCATCCTACGTTCCCGCGTCCGTCATTACGCAACTCACACGTTGTCGCACCATCGCGCGCCTGGGCGCGGGCACCGATCGGATCGATATCGAGGCGGCCACGCGCTGCGGCATCGTGGTCAGCAACGTGCCGGATTTTTGCCTGGGTGAGCAGGCTGACCACACGATGGCGCTGTTGTTGTCGTTCGCGCGCCGGCTGCCATTCATGCAGGATGCCATGCGCCGCGGCGACTGGTCCGCGCGGCAACATCCGGGTGTACATCGCCTAGCCGGCAATACCCTGGGGCTGATCGGGTTTGGCGCCAGCGCGCAGGCGGTGGCACGCCGGGCGGCGGCGTTTGGCCTGAAGCTGTTGGCCTGGACCCGGGCGCCCGGCAAGTACACCCAGGTGGCCGGCGAGTTGGGTGTGCAGTTGGTGCCGCTCGACGACCTGCTGGGGCAAAGCCATTTCGTCTCGATCCATCTGCCGCTGACGGCGCAAACACGCCGCCTGGTCGGCGCTGCTGAAATCGGGCGGATGTTGCCGGTAGCGCTGCTGATCAACACCTCGCGCGGCGCCATAGTCGATGAAGCGGCGCTGGTAGATTGCCTGCAACGGCGCGCGATTGGTGGTGCCGCGCTGGACGTGTTCGAGGCCATTGACGTATTTGGGCCGCCTGGTGCACCACCGCGGCACCCGCTGCTGGAACTCGACAATGTGATGGCCACCCCGCACTGCGCCGGCAGTTCAGTCGAATCCACCCGCGAGTCGAAAATTCGCGGCGCTCAACACGCGGCTGCCGTGTTGAGCGGGTATTGGCCCGCACATGTGGTCAACCCGCTGGTGTCGCCCCGGTTCCCACTGGCCGGTGGATAGCTGCTTGTTGCACGCCATTCCGAAGCAACGATTTGACGCCGTGGACGCGCTGCGCGGACTGGCCATGGTGTGGATGACGCTGTTCCATTTCTGCTTCGACCTGAATCACTTCGGCTACCTGCGCCAGGACTTCCATAACGACCCTTTCTGGACCTGGCAGCGCGCCGTGATTCTGAGCCTGTTCCTGGTCTGCGCCGGAATTGGTCAGGCAGTGGCCCTGCATCGGGGCCAGAGCTGGACGCGCTTTTGGCGCCGCTGGGCGCAGGTGGCTGGCTGCGCCGTACTGGTAACAGCCGGCTCGTACCTGATCTACCCGCAAAGTTTCATTTATTTCGGCGTCTTGCACGCCATAACGCTGATGCTGGTTATTACCAGGCTGACCGCGCATTGGGGCGGCTGGCTGTGGGCACTCGGTCTGGTGGCCATCGGGTCCAAATTCATCGCGGCATACCTGCTTGAAGCATCCAACTGGGCCGCGGTGTTCAACTCGCCGTGGCTGAACTGGCTTGGTCTGATCACACGCAAACCGATCACGGAAGACTATGTTCCGCTGGTACCGTGGATGGGCATGATGTGGTGGGGTGTGGCCGCTGGCACCTGGCTGCTACGCCATCAACCCGATGGGTTGCGCTGGCGCCCAACTGCGTTGGGCCGGCCTCTGACGTTGCTGGGTCGCTGGAGTCTGTCGTATTACATGCTTCACCAGCCGGTGCTGATTGGCACCCTGATGCTAGTGGGGTTGGCGACCAAATAAAACGCTACACCCGGCCGCATTACTCCACTCTGGCTTTGGAGCGCAGTTCCTGCTGGAATTTAGTCAGCTTTTGCTCGGTCAATTGTTGAAGAATCTGCGGCTTTACGTCGTCGAATTTGGGTAGCTGGGCGTCGCGTGTGTCTTCCAGCCGGATGATGTGGAAGCCGAACTGCGACTTGACTGGTACCTCGGTCATCTTGCCTTTTTCCAGCGCCAGCATGGCGTCGGAAAACTCCTTGACGTAGCTGGCGGCACCGGCCCAATCCAGTTCACCGCCGTTGGCGCCTGAGCCGGGGTCCTTGGATGATTTCTTGGCGATTTCTTCGAATTTCCCGCCCTTTTTCAGGCTGGCGATGATGGCCTTGGCCTCGGCTTCCTTTTCTACCAGTATGTGCCGTGCGCGGTATTCCTTGCCGCTGTTGGCGGCGGCGAACTTGTCGTATTCAGCTTTTGCATCGGCATCGGTAGCCGGATTTTTCTTCTGGTAGTCGTTGATGAGTTCACGAATCAGCAATTGCTGGCGCACCAGCTCCATCTGGCTCTTGAAGTCGTCGGTGGCATCCAATCCGAGTTTCTGCGCTTCCTGCATGAAAATTTCGCGCATGATGACTTCTTCTCGTAGCGGACCCTGCGCTTCGGGCGTCACCGGGCGGCCGGAACGGGCCATTTGTTGTGCCAAGGCTTCAACCCGCGTACTCGGAATTGCCTTGCCATTTACGATGGCAATATTCTGGGCGGTGGCGGGCAGGGCAGCGAGACTGGAAATACCAGCCACGATCAACGTGGCAATCAAGGTTTTCTTCATAGGTTCTCTCATTCGGTTCAGGGAAGCACTTCTATTGCCAGTGCGTGCAGGCCCCGGTCAATAAAATCTTGCAGGGCATCATACACAAGGCGATGGCGCTGAAGCCGGGTCTTGCCGGCGAATAGGGGGGAGGCAATACGGACCCGGAAATGGGTGCCGAACCCAGTGCCGTCGGCACCCGCATGCCCGGCATGGTCGGCGCTTTCGTCGAGCACCTGCAGCTCGGACGGCGCTAACTGTTCGCGTAAACGACGTTCGAGCGCAACGGCACTTGGGCCCATGTCAACTGCCGGCCTTCGGTTCTTCGGCATTCAGGTGCGGAGCAATGTAGAAGCCCTGTCCGACAATGAACGCGAGCGGAAATACATAACCCCAGAGCTTGAAGTTGACCCATGCCTCGGTGCTGAAAAAGGCAGCTACATAACCGTTAACCACCGCCATTGAAACGCAGTAAACGATCCAGGCGATATTGAGCCGCATCCAGACCCGGTCGGGCAAATCGATCTGGGAGCCGAGCATCAACTTCAGGAAACTCTTCTTGAAGGTCCATACCGCGATCGTCAGCGTCAGCGCTATGGCGAAATACAACACGGTCGGTTTCCATTTGATGAAACGTTCGTCCTGCAGCCACAAGGTTAGGGAGCCAAACACCACAATCAGCGCCAGCGTGATCTTCTGCATCGTCGTGACCTTGCGGTCGATGGCGTACATCAGCGCGGTTTGCACTACGCTGGCCGCAATCAGGGTGGCAGTCGCGACGTAAATATCGTAAAACTTGTAGGCACCGAAAAACAGCAGTATCGGGACGAAGTCGATCAGGATTCTCATGCGGGTTTGAATTCCAGTGAGGCTGAGTTCATGCAGAAACGTTGCCCGGTAGGCGCCGGACCATCCGGGAATACATGGCCCAGGTGGGCTCCACAATCGGCGCAGTGAACCTCGGTGCGTTTGGCCCACAACATGCCGTCGACCTTGGTGCCGACCGCGTCCTCGCTAATGGGTTGAAAGTAACTCGGCCAGCCGGTACCCGAGTCGAATTTGGCTGATGCTGCAAACAGCGGTTTGCCGCAGCAAATACAGCCATAGGTTCCAGCAGCCTTGTGGTCGGCGTATTTGCCGGTAAAAGCGCGCTCGGTGGCTTCGTGCCGCGCTACGTCAAACGCCGGTGGCTCGGCTCCTTTTTCCTGCAGCAGCGTTTTCCATTCGGCATCGGTTTTTTCGATTTTGTAAGGCATGGTGTTATTTTCGCTTGCAAATCATGAAGAACAGCTAATCTCGATGCCGGACGCCCAATCGGGCGGAAAACCGGCCCGGGCGTCGAACTGCGGATGCTCGTCAAACGGGTCTTGCAGCACCGTCAACAGGTTTGTGATTTCAGAAAAGTCCTTTAGTTTCGCCAGTCTGATCGCCTGCTCGCCAAGGTGGTTACGCAGCACGTATTTCGGGTTGGACCGCAGCATGTGTTGGGCCGCGACCGGCCTTGCCGATTGCTCCAATCGCTGCGAATAACGCAACATCCAGGCATCGAACGACGGCCGGTCCAGAAAAAGGTCACGCACGGTATCGACACTTTGGCCGCCGACAAAATGGCTCAGCCGGCGCCAGAAAATGGTGTAGTCCACGCGTTCGCGCGCCAACAGCATCAGGATGGCCTCGATCAAGTCCTTGTCCTCGGCTTGCGATTCGGCCAGTCCGAGCTTGGTCGCCAGACGGCGTTCCAGCGCGAGTGGAAACACCGTTTTATAGGACTCTAGCGCGGCCAGTGCCAGTTCCTGTTCGCCGATCAACGGCAGTAACGCCTGTCCGAGGCAAAACAGGTTCCAGTAGGCAATATTCGGCTGCCGGTTGAAGGCGTAACGCCCTTGCGTGTCGGAGTGGTTGCAGATATGCGCGGGATTGAACGCATCCAGAAACTGGAACGGCCCATAGTCGATCGTCAAGCCCAGAATGCTCATGTTGTCGGTATTCATTACCCCGTGGCAAAAGCCGACCGCCTGCCATTGGGCCAGCAGGTCCGCGGTAGATTCGCTCACGGCTTCCAGCAAAGCCGCATACGGGTTGCCGCCAAAACGCTCGCAGGTACGGCAATGTGGGTAGAAACGGTCGATGGTGTAGTCGGCCAGCGCCTTTAGGTGCTCGATCTGCCCGCTGTAAGAAAAATGCTCGAAGTGACCAAAACGGATAAAACTCGGGGCAACCCGGGTGACCACTGCGGCAGTTTCGATCTCCTCGCGCCGCACGTGCGCGTCCGACCCGGTGATACACAACGCGCGGGTAGTCGGAATGCCCAGGCCGAACATGGCTTCGGAACACAGGAACTCGCGAATCGAGCTGCGCAATACCGCCCGCCCGTCCCCCATGCGGGAGTAAGGCGTCAGCCCGGCCCCTTTGAGTTGCAGCTCGCGGGTTTCGCCATTTGGCGTCTCGATCTCGCCCAACAGAATTGCGCGTCCATCCCCGAGTTGCCCGGCCCACTGTCCGAATTGGTGTCCGCTATAGACGCTGGCTAAAGGCTGCGAACCGGTTAAGGTCAGGTTACCGGTCAATGCATCCAGCGCCGGTTGGGATTCAAGCCAGTTCTGCTCCAGCCCCAATTCATCGGCGAGGCGGGGATTGCGGGCCACCCAATACGGCGCGGGTAAATCCGAGGGAGACAGGCGGGTGAAAAATACCGGATCCAAAGCCGCGAAACTGTTCCGCCAGCGCAGGTGATTGGCGCTCGGTGACGCGGGTTCGGCAGCACCGGGCGGGGCTGGGTTGGATACAGAAGCGACGGACATGTCCATGCCCGAATTGTCCCGCACTTGAGGTCAAGACTCGGGTTTGGGGGCAATTACGGCTGTCCGTGCGCCCTGGCTTGGGCAATACTACGCTGTGGCGACGGTGACAAGCCGTCCATGACCCAGGAAACAGCAACCACCAGGAGAATTTTCCATGCTCGGCTTAATGCAAAACCAACCGCTGCTGATTTCATCCTTGATCGAATTCGCGAATCGACACCATGGTGAGGCAGAAGTCGTCTCACGACGCATCGAAGGCGATATCCATCGAACCACCTACCGGCAGCTGGCACAACGCGCGCGCCAGGTCGCGAATGCGCTCGATACGCTTGATCTTGCCTTCAGTGATCGTGTGGCGACGCTGGCCTGGAACGGTTACCGGCATCTTGAGCTGTATTTCGGAGTCAGTGGAACCGGGCGCGTGCTGCACACGCTCAACCCGCGTTTGCACCCCGACCAGATCGCCTGGATCGCCAACCATGCGCAAGACCAGGTGCTGTGTTTTGACCTGACGTTTCTGCCGATTGTCAAAGCCCTACAGGGCAAGGCGACGACCATCAAACACTACGTGGCGCTGTGTGACGCCGGCAAACTGCCAGCCGACAGCGGCATCCCCGGTCTGCTTGGCTACGAGGACTGGATCGGCTCGCGGCCGTCCACTTACGCGTGGCCGGAGTTTGATGAGAACTCAGCCTCGAGCATGTGTTACACCAGTGGTACTACCGGCAACCCCAAGGCTGCCTTGTACAGCCACCGCTCGACCATCCTGCACGCATTCGCCGGCGGTCTGCCAGATGCGCTGAACATGAGCGCGCGCGACTGCGTGCTGGCGGTTGTGCCGATGTTTCACGTCAATGCGTGGGGGTTGCCGTATCTGGGCGCGATGACCGGCGCCAAGATGGTTTTCCCCGGGCCGGCCATGGATGGCAAATCGATTTATGAGTTGATCGAATCGGAGAAAGTCAGCTTTGCGGCCGGTGTTCCAACCGTGTGGCAAATGATGCTGGCCCACATGCAAGCCGGCGGCCTGCGCTTTTCCACGCTCAAACGCACGGTCATCGGCGGATCGGCTTGCCCTCCGGCCATGATTACCGCCTTCAACGACGACTACGGCGTCGAGGTGTTGCATGCCTGGGGCATGACGGAGATGTCGCCGCTGGGAACCGTAAACACGTTGAAGAACAAACACCTGCCGATGCCCACCGATCAGAAGATGAAAGTGCGGCTGAAGCAGGGACGCGGCCTGTACGGCGTGGACATGAAAATCGTTGATCCGGATGGCCAGGAGTTGCCATGGGATGGCAAGGCGTTTGGTGACCTGATGGTCAAAGGGCCCTGGATTATTAGAGACTATTACAAGTCCGAAGCCGCGTCGCCTCTGGTCGATGGTTGGTTTCCGACCGGCGATGTTGGTACCATTGACTCTGACGGCTATTTGCAGATCACCGATCGCAGCAAGGATGTGATCAAGTCCGGCGGCGAATGGATCAGCTCGATTGATGTGGAAAACGTTGCGGTCGCACACCCGGCGGTGGCAATGGCCGCGTGTATTGGTATCAAACATCCCAAATGGGACGAGCGGCCGATCATTGCCGTGGTGAAGAAGCCAGGGGCCGAGGTCACGCGCGAAGAACTGCTGGCGTTTTACGACGGCAAGATCGCCAAGTGGCAAGTTCCGGACGACGTGGTGTTTGTGGATGCCATACCGTTGGGCGGTACTGGCAAGATGCAAAAAGCGAAACTGCGGGAACTGCTGAAGGATTACACGTTACCGGGTGTTTGAGGGCCTGGCGCGATAACACAAGTTTGGCTGTCGCTTGGGCGATAGCGACTAGGGGAATCCCTGTGTGGTGCGCCGCACAATCGTCGTACCCTCGCGCAGTTGCGACTCTGTTCTGGACTCAAAGGAGATTGAAAATGAGATTCACCGTCCGCGCCGTTGCGGCTTGCGTTATCGCCGTCTGTGCCAGTGCCGCTCTTGCCCAAAAGGGTGAGACGGTCAAGATTGCCTTCATGGACCCGCTCTCGGGGCCGTTTGCGAATGTTGGCCAGAATCAACTCAAGAGTTGGCAATTTGCCGCCGAGCGCCTCAGCGGCACCAAGAACCCGGCTGGTGTGAAGTTCGAGGTTGTCGGCTTCGACAACAAGGGCTCTCCGCAGGAAAGCCTCAATACCCTGAAAGCGGCAATTGACCAGGGGATTCGATATATCACCCAGGGCAACGGGTCCGGCGCCGCGCTGGCGATTTCGGATGCAGTGGCCAAACACAATGAACGTAATCCAGGCAAGGAACTGGTCTACCTGAATTACGCCGCTGTCGACCCGGCCCTGACCAACGAAAAATGCGATTATTGGCACTTTCGTCTGGACGCCGACACGACCATGAAAATGGAAGCGCTGACGGCTTTCATGAAGGACCAGCCCAAGGTCAAGAAAGTGTTCCTGATCAACCAGAACTACTCGCATGGCCAGCAGGTGTCGCGTTATTTCAAGGAGAACATCGCGCGCAAACGCCCGGACGTGCAAATCGTCGGCGACGATCTGCATCCGATCGGTCAGGTGAAGGACTTTGCTCCCTACGTGGCGAAGATCAAGCAGTCTGGCGCCGACAGCATCGTGACCGGCAACTGGGGCACGGATCTGACGCTGCTGGTCAAGGGTATGAATGACGCCGGGCTAAAGCTGCCGATGTACACCTATTACGCCGGTGTGACCGGTACTCCGACCGTGCTGGCCGCCGGCGGTGATTCTGAAGTGTATGTGGTGGCCTACGCACACGCCAACCACAGTGGTGAACTCGGTGCCATGGTCGCGGATTTCAAGAAGAAATTCAATGACGACTACTACACATATGCCACCTACAACGGCATTCAACTGTTGGGCGCCGCGATGGCCAAGGCGCAGTCGACCAACCCGGTAAAGGTGGCTGCCGCACTGGAGGGCCTGAGCTTCAAGAGTTTTGCCGGTGAAGTGCAGATGCGCAAGTCCGACCACCAGTTGCAGCAAAGCATGTTCATCACCAAGTGGCAGAAGGTCGACAAGACCAATCCGTACAGCGTGGAGAACACCGGTTACACGTTTGTTCCGATCAAGCAGATGGAACCCTATGTGGCGAGCACGCCTACCAGTTGCCAGATGAAACGTCCCGCGTAAGAATTTGTCGAGCACAACGCCGGGTGACCGCAAGAGTTATCCGGCGTTTATTTTTTCGGGGAATTTGTCAAGCTTCGGGCGGTTGACCGCGCAGCAGGGATGACATGGAGTTCTACACCATATCGTTATTGAACGGCATCAGTTACGGCTTGTTGCTGTTCATGCTGAGTTCCGGCCTCACGCTGATATTCAGCATGATGGGTGTGCTGAACTTTGCCCACGCGTCTTTCTACATGCTGGGCGCCTATTTTGCTTATAGCGTTACGTCGCTGGTCGGCTTCTGGCCAGCCCTGCTGCTGGCTCCGTTGCTGGTGGGTGTGCTCGGCGCCCTGTTCGAAAAGTATTGTCTGCGCCGCGTGCACAAGTTCGGCCATGTGCCCGAATTGTTGATCACGTTTGGCCTGAGTTACATCATTCTCGAACTGGTGCAACTGGTGTGGGGCCGCAGTGCCATGGACTACCGGGTGCCGCAGGCGCTTGACGGCCCGCTTTTCACGCTATTTGGAACGCAGTTTCCAACCTACCGCGCCTTCATGATGCTGGTGGCGGTGTTGATGCTGGTAGCCATATGGCTGCTGTTGACGCGCACGCGTATCGGGCTGGTGATTCAGGCCGCGTTGACGCATCCGCAAACGGTGGAAGCGCTGGGACACAATGTGCCGCGTGTTTTCATGCTGGTGTTTGGCGGTGGTTGCGCGCTGGCCGGGTTGGCCGGCGTGATTGGTGGCAACGCCTATGTAACTGAGCCCAGCATGGCGCTGTCCGTGGGTGGGGTGGTTTTCGTCGTGGTCGTGGTCGGTGGCATGGGTTCGCTGGCGGGCGCCTTCGTGGCGTCGCTGTTGATCGGTGTCTTGCAAACCCTGGCAGTCGCGATCGATGCCTCGCTGTTGTCGGCCATGCAGACGGTTGGTGTGACGCTCACTCCCGATACGTTCGGTTATGCGTTGTGGAAACTCAAAGTCAGCCAGGTGGCACCTATCCTGCCTTACCTGTTTTTGGTGCTGATGTTGATTTTCAGACCCAAGGGCCTGCTTGGCTCGCGCGAGGGCTGAGCCATGAACAACCAGTTACTGACAACCAAGCCCGCGGCGACGACGTTCACCCGCTCCAGACTGCTGGTTTGGGGTGGCTTTGCGCTGGTGTTATTGGTGGCGCCCCTTATTTTTACTAGCAGCCTGAGTCAGACCATGCTCAGCCAGATGGGCATCGCGATCATCGTGTGCCTGAGTTACAACATGTTATTGGGGCAGGGTGGAATGTTGAGTTTTGGGCATGCCGCGTACTCCGGCATGGGGTCTTTTCTGGCCATTCATACCTTGAACCTGGTTACCAAGGGTCTACTCTTGCCGGTCAGCCTGATCCCCATCGTGGGTGGCATTGCGAGCATGCTTTTCGCTCTGTTGCTCGGATGGGTGACGACCAAGAAATCCGCCACGCCGTTTGCGATGATCACGCTGGGAGTGGGCGAACTGGTATGGGCCATGTCCCTGATGTTCCCGGAGTTTTTCGGTGGTGAAGGCGGTGTCTCGGGCAACCGGGTCGCCGGGTCCAAGCCGTTTGGCCTGACCTATGGCCCGCAGATCGAGCTTTATTACCTGATTGCGGTCTACACCTTTGTGTGCACCGCCTTGATGTTTGCGTTTACCCGCACGCCACTCGGGCGCATGCTCAACGCGGTGCGCGACAACCCGGAGCGGGTCGAGTTTGTGGGTTATGACACCCAAAAAGTGCGCTACTTCGCCTTCATCATCGCCGCGTTTTTCGCCGGCATTTCGGGTGGACTGGCGGCGCTCAATTTCGAGATAGTCACCTCCGAAGTGGTCAGCGGCTACCGCTCGGGAGCCTACCTGTTGTTCACTTTCCTCGGCGGCGCCACGTTCTTTTTTGGCCCCATCATCGGCGCCATCCTGATGGTGATGGCCTTCGTGCTGCTGAGCGAATTTACAAAGGCCTGGCTGCTTTATCTGGGGCTGATTTTCCTGTTCATGGTGATGTATGCCCCCGGCGGGGTGGCCAGCCTGATCATGATGAACCTGCGCGTCGCTGCGTTTGGAAAACTCAAGCCGTTGTTGGGCGCCTATCTCGGGCTGGTGATCACGATACTGATTGCGCTGGTCGGAGCCGCGGCAATGATCGAAATGGTTTACCACCTGCAATTGAACGCGGCGCTGGGCAGCGAGTTAGCATTCATGGGCCTTGCACTGGACGCCAAAGGTATCGGTAGCTGGTCGGGTTCGGGGCTGGTGATGCTGGTTGGCCTTGGCTTGTTCGAGTTTCTGCGGCGCCGGTTTGCGCGCCAGTGGGGCGCGGTGCAGGAATCCATCGAGCATGAAATCAAGCAACGGGAGGCACACTGAATGGCGGGCGCACTACACCCGGCCGCGCTGGAACTCAAAGATCTGCGCAAAAGTTTCGGCAAAACCGAGATTATCCGGGGCATCAACCTGACAGTACAAGCCGGTGAACGGATCGGCGTTATTGGCCCCAACGGTGCCGGCAAGTCCACGCTGTTCAACCTGATCAGCGGGCGCTTCGAGCCCAGTTCGGGTGAGGTGTTACTAAACGGCCAGCGCATCGATGGCAAACGCCCGTTCGAAATCAACCGTCTGGGACTGTCGCGCAGCTTCCAGATCACGAATATTTTTCCCAAGCTCAGCGTGTTCGAAAACCTGCGTTGTGGGGTGCTCTGGAGCCTGGGTTACAAGTACACCTTCCTGAAGTTCCTGGCGGACCTGGATGATGCGAACCAGCGCGCCGAAGAACTGATGGCGCAAATCAGGCTCGACAAGAAACATGACGTGTTGGCGATGAACCTCACCTACGCCGAACAACGCGCGCTCGAGATCGGCATCACGATTGCAGGCGGCGCCAGCGTAATCCTGCTCGACGAACCGACGGCTGGAATGAGCAAAAGCGAGACCACGCGTTTTATCGCCCTGATCAAGGAAGTCACAGTGGGCAAAACCCTGTTGACGGTGGAGCACGACATGGGCGTGGTATTCGGGCTGGCGGACAAGATTGCGGTGGTGGTGTACGGAGAGGTACTCGCGTTTGACGCTCCACACGCGGTACGTGGCAACGCCCGGGTGCAGGAAGCCTATCTGGGCTCGCCAGTCGCGGACGGCCAGGCAGGGGGAAATTAGCCATGCTGAAAATCCACGACCTGCATGCTTTCTACGGCAAGAGCCATGTATTGCACGGCGTCAGTTTCGAGGTTCAGCCGGGCGAGATCGTGGCGCTGCTGGGGCGTAATGGGTCCGGGCGATCGACCACCGCCAAGGCCATCATGGGGCTGGTTGACTGGCATGGACAGATGGTATGGAAGGGCCAGTCTCTGGAGGGCAAGAAAGCGTTTGAGGTGGCGCATCTGGGGCTCGGTTATGTGCCCGAGAACCGCGATATCTTCCCCACGCTGACGGTGCACCAGAACCTGCTATTGGGGCAGAAAAAAGGCGGCGCGGCGGCCGGCCAGGGAAGCCGCTGGTCGTTTGACGACATGTACCGCATGTTTCCGCGCCTGCAGGAACGCCAGCACACCGATGCCGGCGTCTTGTCCGGCGGGGAGCAGCAGATGCTCACCTTGTGCCGCACCCTGATGGGAGACCCGGACCTGATCATAATTGACGAACCGACCGAAGGGCTGGCCCCGAAAATTGTCGAGCTGGTGGGTGTTTACCTGAAGACGCTCAAAGAGCGCGGCATCTCGGTTTTGCTGATTGAACAGAAGCTGACGATTGCAATGGCAATCTCCGACCGGACCCTGGTGATGGGGCATGGTGGAATCGTGTTTGAAGGCACGCCAGATCAACTGCGCGCGGATGCCCTGATCCGCAAGGAATGGCTCGAGGTTTGACCGGCGTTGGCCAGCCACCTGCACTACCTACAATCGGCAAAAATTGAATGATCGTTCGACTTCGTTGCAAGTATCCGTTTTCTCCAGGAAGCCAACATGACCGCTGAGTACAAAGTCCACACTGACGTGGCCGTAATTACCCTGAACAATCCGCCGGTGAATGGTTTGGGCCTCGCAACACGCCAGGGCATCACCGATGGGTTGAGCCGGGCCATCGCCGACGCGGCGGTGAAAGCCATCGTGATTACCGGTGCCGGCAAGTCATTTTCCGGCGGCGCGGACATCAAGGAGTTCGGGTCACCGAAGTCGCTGCAGGAACCCAACCTGTTGAGCGTCATTCTGGCGCTCGAGCATTCGACCAAGCCGGTTGTCGCGGCGGTGCACTCGGTAGCCATGGGCGGTGGCCTTGAATTGGCGCTGGGTTGCCATTACCGCATCGCGGCACCGGGGTGCAGCGTTGCATTGCCGGAGGTCAAACTGGGCCTGATTCCAGGTGCCGGTGGAACGCAGCGCCTGCCACGTGTGTTGGGCGTGGAAGTCGCGTTGAACCTGATCGTCAGCGGCGAGCCGCAAAAAAGCGAATTGCTGGCTATGTTGCCAGGGCAGAAACTGTTTGACAGGATGGCCGCTTCCGCCGAGTCATTGGCCGAGGAAGCGCTGGTATTCGCACGCTCGGTGGCGGACACGCGGCCACTACCGCTGGTGCGCAACATGCCCTGCAAACACCCGCTGGGCGACGCGTATTTTCAGTTCGCGCGCAATATGGTCGGCGGCATGTCGAAGAACTTCCCGGCTCCGCTGAAATGTGTGGAAGCGGTCGAGGCCGCCACCAAACAGAAGTTTGAGCAGGGCATGGTGACCGAACGCGACCTGTTCATCAATCTGATGTGGACGCCTGAATGCAAGGCCCTGCGCCATCTTTTTCTGGCCGAACGCGCGACCTCCAAGATCGCGGACGTGCCGCCCGACACGCCTTTGCGCGTGATTGCTTCGGTGGCGGTGATCGGAGCCGGCACCATGGGCGGCGGCATTTCGATGAACTTCCTGAACGCAGGCATTCCGGTCAAGATGCTGGAAATGAAGCAGGAAGCACTGGAGCGTGGCGTCGCGACGATTCGCAAGAACTATGAGTCGCAGGTCAAACGTGGCAAGCTGAAACAGGACAAGTACGAACAACGCATGAGCCTGTTGAGCACCACCCTGAGTTATGAAGATCTGAAAGACGCGGACATGGTGATCGAGGCAGTGTTTGAGGAAATGGGTGTCAAGGAAGCGGTGTTCAGGAAGTTGGACCAAGTGATGAAGCCCGGCGCGATTTTGGCCAGCAATACCTCGACGCTGGACATGAACCGTATCGCCAGCTTCACCAAGCGCCCCCAAGACGTGATCGGCACGCATTTTTTCAGCCCGGCCAACGTGATGCGCTTGCTGGAAGTCGTGCGCGGCGAAAAGACCGGCAAGGATGTGCTTGCGACCGTCATGGCGCTGGGAAAGAAAATCAAGAAGACCACGGTGGTCTCTGGCGTTTGCGACGGCTTTATCGGCAACCGCATGATCGAGCAGTATAGCCGCCAGGCCGGCTTCCTGCTTGACGAAGGCTGCACGCCGGCCCAGGTGGACAAGGCGGTTGAAAAGTTCGGGTTTGCAATGGGGCCGTTTCGCATGGGTGACCTGGCCGGCAACGACATCGGCTGGGCGATACGCAAACGCCGCGCGGTCGAGCGGGAAAACCTGAAGTACAGCAAGACCGCTGACCTGTTGTGCGAGCTGGGCCGTTTTGGCCAGAAGACCAGCGCCGGCTGGTACGACTATTTGCCTGGCAAGCGCGACGCGATTGCCTCGGACCTGGTTGTGAAAATGATCGACGACCACCGCAAGGCGCTGGGTATAGCACCACGCAAAATTTCCGACGAAGAAATCGTGCAGCGCCTGGTGTTTGCGCTGGTGAACGAGGGCGCGCACATTCTGGAAGACGGCATTGCGTCCAAGGCCAGCGATATCGACATGGTGTATGTCACCGGTTACGGCTTCCCGGTTTACCGCGGTGGTCCGATGAACTATGCAGACCAGTTCGGACTGTTCAACGTGGTGCAGGCGATGCAGCGTTTTGCCAGGAACCCAATGGACGATGCCGAGTTCTGGAAGCCGGCGCCATTACTCAGCAAACTGGTCGCCGAGGGGAAGACCTTCAGTTGAGCAGGCGGGCTTGCGCGTCTGGAGGTAACCACCAATGATCAAACGACTGCTGCTCGGGCTGCTGGCGCTGTTGCTGTTGCTGGCGGCGGCGCTGGCCATCAACACCTTTCGAAAAGGCTCGCGCCAGCTGGAGGTGCCGCCGTTGCCGGTACTTGCGGTTGACACGGCAGGCGCCAGTGCGCGCCTGGGGGAAGCCGTGCGGGCGCGGACTATTTCGACGCGCAAAGACGCGTCGCTAAACGCTGACCAGTTCGCGCAGTTGCATGCCATGTTGCAGACGCGTTACCCCAAGGCGCACGCGGTGCTAAAGCGCGAGGTCGTCAACGACCTCAGCCTGCTTTACACCTGGCAAGGCAGCGACCCCAAGGCACAGCCGATCATGTTGATGGCCCATCAGGATGTCGTGCCGATTGCGCCTGGCACGGAGAAACAATGGGCCGTTGACCCATTTTCCGGCGTCGTCAAAGACGGCTTCGTCTGGGGCCGGGGTGCGTGGGACGACAAAGGCAACTTGATCGCGCAAATGGAAGCGGTGGAAATGCTGGTGGGCAGCGGTTACCAGCCAAAACGAACCGTCTACCTCACCTTTGGCGCGGATGAAGAGGTGGCGGGAGAACGTGGTGCGGCGCGCATTGCGGCGCTGCTCAAGGAGCGCGGTGTGCGCCTGAACTTCGTCATCGACGAAGGTTTGTTGATAACGCAGGGCATGCTGCCCGGTTTGAGCCAACCAGCCGCAATCATTGGCGTGGCCGAGAAGGGTTATCTGTCGGTGGTGCTCAAATTGCCTGCGGCTCCGGGTCATTCATCCATGCCACCGCCTAAGGGAACCAGCGCCATTGCGATGATGAGCGCCGCGCTGAAGCGTATTGACGATGACCAGCTTCCGGCCGGCATTCGCGGCGTGGCAAATGAAATGTTTGCCACTGTCGCTCCCGAAATGAGCGGTTTTCTTCGCGTCGCGATGTCCAACCTCTGGTTGTTTGGCCCACTGGTTCAAAAGCAACTGGAAGCCGGACCCAGCACCAACGCCTTGCTGCGCAGCACCACGGCGCTGACGATGTTGAACGCTGGAATCGCGGACAACGTTTTGCCGGGCCAGGTCGAGGCCACCGTCAACTACCGCCTGTTGCCGGGCGACACTTCGGCGGACATCATGGCGCGTCTGAAGGGGCAAGTTTCCGACACGCTGGGCCACGACCGGTTCGAG
The DNA here is from genome assembly GCA_031403955.1 of Betaproteobacteria bacterium. GTDB lineage: Bacteria > Pseudomonadota > Gammaproteobacteria > Burkholderiales > Burkholderiaceae_C > CAISIP01. Next base: position 5,932 of record JANNGR010000519.1, on the reverse strand, counting down.
TTGTACGCGTTGCCGGGAGCATCGGAGGCGTCCAAGGTGTCGCCCACCGAGTCAGCCCCGTATCAGTTGATCAATCGTACCGTGCGTGAAGTGTTCCCCGGTACCGTGGTCACGCCGGGCTTGATGATCGGCGGTACGGATTCAAGGCATTTTTCAGACATCAGCGACCATATTTTCCGCTTCTCGCCGGTACGCGCCAGGCCCGAAGACCTGGCGCGATTTCACGGCACGAACGAGCGCATCTCGACCGACAACCTGGTCGAACTGATCCGCTTTTACCACCGCCTATTGACCGTCGGAGCGCAGGCATCCTGAACCCCAATCGACAAGGACTCACCATGACCAAAGCCGTTATCGTTTCCACTGCCCGCACCCCGCTGGCCAAGAGTTGGAAAGGCTCGTTCAACATGACACATGGCGCCACGCTGGGTGGGCATGCGGTTGAACACGCCATCAAGCGGGCCGGCATCGAGGCCGCCGAGGTGGAGGACGTGATCATGGGTTGCGCCAACCCGGAGGGTGCAACCGGCGCCAACATTGCACGCCAGATTGCGTTGCGCGCGGGTTGTCCGATTACGGTGTCAGGCATGACGGTGAATCGTTTTTGTTCGTCCGGCTTGCAGACCATCGCCCTGGCGGCCCAGCGCGTGATTGCCGGCGAAGGCGATATCTACGTGGCTGGCGGGGTGGAAAGCATTTCCTGCGTTCAGCAGGAGATGAACCAACACATGCTGGCCGATCCATGGTTGGTCAAGAACAAGCCGGAGATTTACTGGAACATGCTGCAGACGGCGGAAAACGTCGCCAAGCGCTACAACATCGGCCGCGACGTGATGGACGAATACGGCGCCGCGAGCCAGCAAAAGGCTAGCGCCGCAATGGCCGCCGGCCGATTTGATGCGGAGATCGCACCGATCAGCGTCACCATGGGTGTGGCCGACAAGCTGATGGGCTTGACCACCAAACAGGTCACCGTCAGCAAGGATGAGGGCATCCGGGAAGGGACCACCAAAGAAGGCATCAGTGGTATCAAGCCGGCCGTTCCCGGCGGATTGATAACGGCCGGCAATGCCAGCCAGTTTTCAGACGGTGGTGGCGCGGTGGTGGTGATGAACGAAGCGGTGGCGGAAAAAAAGGGCCTGAAGCCGCTGGGCCGATTTCTCGGCTTTGCCGTCGCCGGTTGCGAACCGGATGAGATGGGTATCGGCCCGGTCTATGCGATTCCCAAAGTGCTTGCCCGCCTGGGATTGGGGGTGGCAGACATTGACCTGTGGGAACTCAACGAGGCGTTCGCCGTGCAGGTGCTGTATTGCCGCGACAAGCTGGGCATTCCGGCCGACCGGCTTAATGTGAATGGGGGTGCGATCGCGGTCGGGCACCCATATGGCGTGAGTGGCCAACGCCTGACCGGCCACGCCTTGATTGAAGGCAAGCGCCGCGGCGCCAAGCGGGTCGTGGTGACCATGTGTATTGGCGGCGGCATGGGTGCCGCCGGCGTGTTCGAAGTGCTGTAAATGCTGAGCGTGCCTGTTCAGCCGGCTGCTACCGCCGGGGTAATGGGCCCGGCGCCTTGTCCATGAGCCTGAGACCCACGCTCGATTTTTTGTTGTACCAGTGGCTCAATGTGGGGGCCTTGAACCAGCGTGCGCGTTTTGCCGACCATTCGCGCGAAACCTTCGACGCCGTGCTCGACACCTGCGAGCGGATCGCACGTGAAAAGTATGCGCCGTTCAATCGGCTGGTCGACACCCAGGAACCGCGCCAGGATGGAGAAGAAGTCGTTCTTCCGCAGGCCACGCACGATGCACACCGGGCATTTGTTGAATCGGGCATGTTGGGCGCGGCGCAGGATTATGCGATCGGAGGCATGCAGCTTCCGTACACGCTCAACGCAAGCGCGAATGCTTTTTTCGCGCTCGCCTCAGTCAGTATTGGAAGCAATCTGCTGACCGTCGGCAATGCCAACCTGCTGCTGGTGCATGGAACGCCGATGCAAAAATCGGTGTTCGCGGCCAACGAGTTTTCCGGCCGATGGGCCGGCACGATGTGTTTGAGCGAGCCGCAAGCCGGCTCCAGCCTGTCGGATATCACCACCCGCGCGCTGGCGGATGGCGAAGGATCAGAAGATGACCCGCTCGGGCCTCGTTTCCGGCTGACCGGCAACAAGATGTGGATCTCTTCCGGAGACCATCAGCTAACCGAAAACATAATCCACCTGGTGCTGGCGAAAATTCCGGGCCCGGATGGCAACCTGATTGCGGGTACCAAGGGCATCTCGCTTTTCATCGTGCCCAAGAAATTGGTGAACGTGCAAGGCCAATTGACTGGTGAACGTAACGATGTAGCGTTGGCCGGCCTGAACCACAAGCTCGGTTGGCGCGGCACCACCAATACGTTGCTGAATTTTGGCGAAGGAAAATATCCGGTAGCGGGCCGCGCCGGCGCACTCGGGTACCTGGTGGGCCGGCCGCATGAAGGCTTGCGTTGCATGTTCCACATGATGAACGAGGCACGGATTGGGGTCGGTACGGCGGCGACCATGCTGGGCATGGCCGGTTATTACGCATCCCTGGAATACGCCAGGAATCGGCCTCAAGGGCGGCCAATCGGGGTTGGTGGCAAGGACACCGCCAAGGCCCAGGTGCGGATCATCGAACACGCCGATATCAAGCGTATGTTGCTGGCGCAAAAGTCGTACTGCGAAGGCGCATTGGCACTGGAGTTGTACTGCGCCCGCCTGGTGGATGAAAACCACACCGGCGAAGCGCTTGCGGCTGACGAGGCGCGACTGCTGCTGGAAGTGCTGACCCCGATCGCCAAGAGCTGGCCGAGCGAATGGTGCCTGGAGGCCAATTCGTTGGCGATCCAGATCCATGGCGGTTACGGTTACACGCGTGACTTCCCGGTCGAACAATACTGGCGCGATAACCGGCTGAACATGATTCACGAAGGCACCCACGGTATTCAGGGTATGGACCTGCTGGGCCGCAAAGTGCGGATGGAAAACGGCCGGGCACTGGAGTTGCTGGTGATGCGTATCCAGGCCACCACCAGCAACGCCAATCCGGTTCCCGAGCTGGCGTCCCATGCGCGCGAGCTTGCGCTGGCGTGGCAACAGATCGTGACCGCCACCAAAGCCGCCTGGGCCACCGGCGACCCAAACCAGGCACTGGCCAACGCGGTGCCCTACATGCAGGCATTTGGCCACGGCGTGCTGGCCTGGATCTGGCTCGACGTGGCGCTTGCGGCGGTGCTGTTCGATCCGCTCGCCGCCGCGGCGGCGACGACTGGCAGGCTGGGGGCGATGCGTTATTTCTACCATTTCGAACTGCCAAAAATCGGCGCCTGGCTGCGGGTAGTGCAAACCCGCGACATGACCTGCGCCAATCTGCCAGAAGAGGCTTTTTAATGTCGTTCTTCAAAAAGTACAACGGAACCACCAACCTGCGGCTGGCGCGAGTCGAAACCCTGGTATGGGTTTTGATCTACGGTGGCCTTCTTGCGCTGGTGGTCGGCTTGTTCATGTCGCGGCGCGAAGACGGCGCGGGCCTCGAGATGATGGTCGGCGGAGTTGTGCTGGTGGTGCTTGGCGCTGGCCTGATCTACCTGCGCTCCCGGTTGCGGGAAGAACGGTGAGTCGCCGGCATGGGCGCAATTTGAGCCCGGTTGCTGCATCAATTCTTGAGTCTTGGAGAACAGGCCAATGTCACGCACCGTACAACAACTTTTTGATCTGACCGGCAAATCAGCCTTGGTCACGGGCGGCTCGCGCGGCCTGGGGCTGCAGATGGCGCACGCGCTGGGCGAGGCCGGGGCCAGGGTAATGTTAAGTTCGCGCAAGGCATCCGACCTTGAGCAGGCGGTTGCGGACCTGCAGGCCGCGGGCATCGACGCGCGCTGGATCGCAGCCGACTGCGCCGACGAGGTGGACATCCGCCGGCTTGCCGAGCAAACGCTGGAGCGCATGGGTAGCGTGGATATCCTGGTCAATAACGCCGGTGCGGCCTGGGGCGCGGCGGCCGAAGACCATCCGGTTTCGGCATGGGACAAGGTGATGAACCTTAATATTCGGGGCTACTTCATCATGAGCCAGCACATCGCCAAACGCTGCATGATCGAACGAGGGTCCGGTCGCATAATCAATATCGCGTCGATCGCGGGACTGGGCGGCAACCCACCCGATATGCAAACGATCGCCTACAACACGTCCAAGGGCGCGGTGATCAACTTCACGCGCGCATTGGCAGCCGAATGGGGCAAGTACAACATCACCGTCAACGCCATTTGTCCGGGCTTCTTTCCCAGCAAGTTGACGCTTGGCACACTGAAGGCCTTCGGCGAGGAAACGCTGGCTTCGCATGCACCTTTGCGCCGCCTCGGTGACGACGAGGACCTGAAAGGCATCACGTTGTTGTACGCGTCCGACGCCGGCAAGCACATTACCGGCCAATGCCTGGCGGTTGACGGCGGCGTATCGATCGTGACCGGCGGCTGAGCTGAGGCATAAGTCAATGAATTTTGGCGCCGAGATTCCGTTTGTTCACCATCTTGGTTTCGAGTTGCGCCACTTCGACGGTGGCGAATCCGAGCTGCTGTACCAGCCCCGGCCGGAGCATCTGAATTCACACGGTGTCACGCACGGAGGCGCGTCCATGACCTTGATGGATGTGGCGATGGCCGTCGCCGCCCGTAGCGTGCAAAAGGACATGGGTGCGGTGACGATCGAGATGAAAACCAGTTTCATGCGCCCGGCAAAGGGTGCGCTGATCGCCAAGGGGCGTTTGTTGCAACGCACCCACACGATGGCCTTTACCGAGGCCAGGTTATGGGACGCACAGGGCAGGCTCTGCGCCCACGCCACCGGTACCTTCAAGTATGTGCGGCGCGCCGAGGCCACGGCTGGCAGCTCTGGCGCTGCCGGCGTGATTGCCACCGATTGATTCGCCTCACCATTCACACCAGGAGTTACTCAAATGCCAACCAATCGCCAGATTCTTCTTGACAATCGCCCCGCCGCGCAAGCCACCGAGAGTAACTTCAAACTGGTGACTACGCAGACACCGCCGCTCGACGAGGGCCAGGTGCTGGTGCGCAACCATTACCTGAGCCTTGACCCATACATGCGAGGTCGCATGAACGACGCCAAGAGTTATGCCACGCCGCAGCCACTCGGGCAAGTCATGGGAGGTGGCACGGTGGGTGAGGTGGTCGAGTCCCGCTCGGAACGTTATCAGGTTGGTGACAAGGTGGTCGGAATGGGTGGCTGGCAGGAGTACACCGTGGTCGACGCGGCGCAGGCCGGCATGCTGCGCAAGGTCGACACTACCCATATTGCACTCAGCCATTACCTGGGCGCGGTCGGCATGCCCGGCGTCACCGCCTGGTACGGGCTGGTCAAGATTTGTGAGCCCAAGGTTGGAGAAACCATGCTGGTCAGCGCCGCCACCGGTGCCGTGGGCAGCGCCTTTGCGGCGTTGTCCAAGGCGCGCGGCTGCCACACGGTGGGCATTGCCGGTGGGCCCGACAAATGCAAATACGCGCTGGACGAGTTGGGCTTTGACGCCTGTATCGACCATAAACAACATCAAGATGCCGCGTCCCTGTCCGGGGCACTCAAGCAGGCCTGCCCGAAAGGCATAGATGGCTACTTTGAAAACGTCGGCGGCATGGTGCTCGACGCGGTGTTGACGCGCATGAATGCGTTTGGCCGCATCGCCATCTGCGGAATGATCGCTGGCTACGACGGGGCGCCGCTGCCAATCGCCAATCCGCAACTGATTCTGACCAACCGGCTGAAGGTGCAGGGATTCATCGTCAGTGAACACATGGAAATCTGGCCCGAAGCATTGAAGGAGCTCGGCACCCTGGTTGCCAGTGGAAAACTGCGCCCACGCGAGACCGTCGCGCAAGGAATAAGCGCCGCGCCGCAGGC
>JANNGR010000518.1:0-2332 GCA_031403955.1 Betaproteobacteria bacterium | reverse complement strand
CAGAGTGCCGTGGACGATCAAACTTTTCATGCATTTTCATACCGGCCAAAAACATGCAGTTTCGGCCCGGCGGTCACAGAGGAGGCTAACTTGTACCCAGGTTATGCCGGAACTAAAGACCTGTGGCGCAAGGCCCAGGGTTACACGGCAAAGAGATAAGGAAAAGCTTCGTCGAGCGGGCCAACTTGTTGAACCGCCCACTGCGGACCCGCATGGCGGGTGGTGTGGGGGGCGACGGTTAAAAGCCGTTGCCTACCCGATTCGGCATCTTCGTCACCGAGGATTCATGCAGCCTGAAGCATGAACTCAACCTTGACAGCCTCAAACGGAAAGACGATTCCGCCGCCTTCGGCCCGACTCAGAACGCCCGCGGTCAGCAATGCCGTTACGTCGCCGTGGACCGCTTTGACATCACGTCCGACGCGGCGAGCCGCCTCCCGGATGGACACAGGGCCAACGCCACAGAGTACTTTCAACAATTCCCATCGCTTTGCAGTGAGAACCTGCCAAAGCAACTCCGGTGAAGCAAATGCGATATGCGCTGACTTCTCCGCCTTGCCAGTCTTCCAGGCGTTCACAAAGCCAGCCATTGCTTCACCGGGTGAGCGAACTTCAAGAGTCACAGTTTTCACGGTTCCACCTCGCGATGTCGATTTGGAAGTCAGCAATCAGTCGTTCGGGCGTTGAAAACCTGTAGCGGCTTTCAACGGTGCCGTAGTGCCTATGGTCGCCTTTGCCGACTTCGTTGTCGTAGCGCAGAACACAGGTTCCGTCGACGACATAGGCTAGCCGGTACTTGAAGGCGTGAGTCGAGCCATGCATGGGGCTCGGCAGCTGCCAGAGCACAAGCTCGGCAAAGGTAGTGGCTGAATAGGCAATGCGTGTTCGTACAAGCTCGGCGGCCTTCATGTTGGATACGATAACAACACGGCAAGCGGTTGTCAACGCTTCCAACGGTCACCAATGTTTCCAAGAGGCCGAAAAAGCGAATAGATGCTATGTGGGACTACTCGATCAAGACTGGTTGAGCTAGAAAAGAGGATTTCAAACCTCGTTGCAAAGGGATGAGTGGATCAGACGGCGCATACGTATGTGCTACTGGAAACAGTGGCGCTGGGCGCGCACGAAGAACAAGAACCTGCTGGCTTTGGGCGTAAGCCTGAAGTCGGCGATCCAGCACGGTGTCAGCAGCAACAGCTACTGGCAGATGTTCAGAATACGGTGATTCAGCAGGCCGTATCCAACGCTGAGCACTGTTGGACAGCGCGAAGAGGCCGCGCCCCTGGCGCGGGTGCGGCCTGCAAGGCTGGCGGGCACCTACCACCAGCTCGGCAGGGTGGCCGAGGAGCGGCGCGACTTCGACGCGGCCGAGGCCTGGTACCGCAAGGCACTTGCCGTCTTTGAGCGGCTGGGCGATGGGCACGGCGCGGGCATCGCCCGGCGATCGCTTGCGCGGGCTGGGGAAGGCAAACGACGCGGTGCCCAGGGTCAATACGTGGGCGCAGTGGAGGGCGAGATTTCAGCGATTTCGAAGGTCTGGCGTTGGAGTCGGCAAACGTTGAACAAACTTCGGCGATCCAGTCGCGCTGAGTAGCACTATGGCAGGTGGCGAACGGCTGCCATCAGCGGCTGGTTAGATCCGTACGACTCTGCTGAGCGCACAGCCACAATGGTAGGCGGGGCCGTGACTGCCGCTTGAGGTCAGCGCACGGCTGCTGGTGCGCTCAGTGTCGGACAGGACCGCTGCGCTGACAGGCCCGGGCGAGAGTCTGCTTTGCTGCCGACATTTCGATCAGCTAACCGGCAGCAATGGGTCGGGTGAAGACTTTGCCCGAACGGAAACCGTCGTCGTCATCGCCGTCATCGTGGGCGTGGGCGGTCGTGGCCAAACTGCGTTGCTGCGTCTGCGGTTACCCATTGGCCAGCGCAGCGGGCCCAATTCGCACGCCTCAACGTGTAAGGTATGTACTTTCGCCGCGACCCATGTTCCATTAGCCCTCACAAATGACGTCAAGCGTCGATCCCGCCGGCCTGAAGCCCCAGACCTCTCCCTCGCCCGACGCGGTGGGTGCCTTGCGTGCGCGCATGCATCGCACCGGCCAGTGGCAGCCGCACCAGATGGCCGGGCGGCGTTGGCCGGTGGCTTGTGTGTCGCTCGAGATCACGCAGCGCTGCAACCTCGACTGCACGTTGTGTTACCTGAGCGGGTCGGCCGAAGCGGTGCGTGACTTTCCGCTCGAAGAGGTGTTTCGCCGTATCGACTTGATCTTGCAGCACTACGGGCCCGGCACCGATGTTCAAGTCTCGGGCGGCGAACCCACGCTGCGCCGGC
>JANNGR010000517.1:0-40473 GCA_031403955.1 Betaproteobacteria bacterium | reverse complement strand
CACTTTGGGCAAAAGGGCGTATTCGCTTGCTGGCGCTGCGGTATTGCGGCTCCCCTTGATCGATTCCATCGCCTCGCGCCATTCCGGTGAGTTGGGTAATGCCCGAACTCTACGACACATCACTTTGAATCGCACCCCGCCACACTGATGCGACCTGACATTGTCATATAATGGAAAGCTTCGCCTTGCTACACCTCTAACAGACGCTGAGGGTGGCTTTATTGACCCGATGGTGGGTTATCCACAAGGAGTTTCAATGCGTCATTATGAAATCATTCTCATGATTCACCCGGATCAGAGCGAGCAGGTTCCCGCGATGCTGGAACGCTACAAGGGCATGATCACAACCGGTGGCGGCAAGATTCATCGGGTTGAGGATTGGGGTCGGCGCCAATTGATCTACATGATCAACAAACTTGCAAAAGCGCATTACCTGTGCCTGAACATTGAGGCCGATCAGGCTGTGATGGTGGAACTGGAGCATGCGTTCAAGTTCAACGACGCGGTGTTGCGCCACCTGACGGTTTCAAGGAAGAAGGCTGACACCGGACCGTCCTCAATGATGAAAACGGTTGAACGCGAAGACGCTCGCAAGGCTCAGCAAGCGGAGTTTCACGGCTCGGACAGGTAAGCTTGTCGAGTAGTGAGTGAAGCCGCCAACTGCCTCTTGTTGACCGCCTGTATCGCTGAGCTTGAAAGCATGCGTTACACACCGGCGGGGTTGCCAGCTCTGAATTTGAAGCTTGAACATGCGTCAAATCTGGTCGAAGCCGGCCAGGAAAGACAAGTGAAGGCGACAATGAAAGCAGTGGCTTTTGGGGCGCTGGCCGAGCGGCTTGCAAAACAGGCGATAGGCAGCGTTTGGAAGTTCAGCGGTTTTTTGGCTACACCGCGCAACGGTAAACATGTCGTGTTTCATATTCAACAATTTTCGCAAGACTAGTAACCAATCTCTTTGCGCGAATACTCAGGAGAACATCGTGCCAGGACCCAAACGATTCAATAAAGACAAGCGCCCAAAGCGCCCAGCACAAAACCTGCTGTTCAAGCGCAAGCGCTTTTGCCGTTTTACCGTGACCGGGGTCGAAGAAATCGATTACAAGGACATTGACACGCTGCGCGATTTCATCGCCGAAAACGGCAAAATTATTCCCGCTCGCCTGACTGGCACCCGCGCCATATTCCAGCGCCAGCTCAACACCGCGATCAAGCGCGCGCGCTTTTTGGCCATGTTGCCGTACAGCGACCAGCACCACATTTAAGGGAGCGACGAACATGCAAGTCATTCTGCTCGACAAGGTGGTAAATCTTGGTAATCTGGGCGAAATCGTCAAAGTCAAAGACGGTTATGCCCGCAATTTTCTGATCCCGGCCGGCCGTGCCCGTCGGGCGACCGCATCCGCAAAACAGGAGTTTGAAGCCAAACGCGCGGAGCTCGAACAGGCCGCCGCCGGCAAACTTGCCGAGTCTCGGGCATTGGGTGAAAAGTTGGCCGGCACGGCTGCCAAGCTGACCCAGAAAGCGGGCGTTGATGGGCGTCTTTTCGGTTCTGTGACTAACGCCGATATTGCGGAGGAGTTGAATAAATTGGGCTACAAGGTGGTAAAAGCTCAAGTGCGTATGCCGAACGGACCGATCAAGGTCGTCGGAGACAGTACGGTGTCCGTGGCGCTGCACTCCGATGTGGTTGTGGAGATCAAGGTATCGGTCTACGGAGAAACCGCCTGATCGTCCGATGCGCGCAGGCTCTAGGGTGCTGATGCACGCATGAGTTCACTGTTCGCCGCGCTTCGCGCAAGCCGCCAGGGTGAAAGCCGTGGTGGCTTTTTCTTTGCGGCACGGCTTATCCCGCCCTATGCACAACTTGCGCACAGTCTGTCAGCTAATTGTGCCCAGCTTCTCATTGGACGCTTGCCGCATGCTGGCGTAGCATTGAAGGCTTCAAGGAAAACACCATGTCTGCCGTACTTTCTGCTGTGAATGACTACAGCCAAGACCGTCAGGTTGCGCAGTTGCGCATCCCGCCGCACTCGATTGAGGCCGAGTCCAGCGTCTTGGGCGGTTTGCTTCTTGACAACGGTGCTTGGGACCGGGTGGCCGACTTGTTGATAGACGCCGACTTTTACCGTTACGAGCATCGGCTGGTGTATGGTGCGATTGCGGCTCTGATCAATGCCACCAAACCCGCCGACGTGATAACGGTTTTTGAGCACCTGCAAAATCAGGGCAAGGCCGAGGAGATCGGGGGCTTGTCGTACCTCAATTCGCTGGCGCAATACGTTCCCAGCGCCGGCAATATCCGCCGTTATGCCGAGATAGTTCGTGAGCGCTCGATCCTGCGCAAACTGGTCAGTGCCAGTGACGAAATCGCAACCAATGCGTTTAATCCGCAAGGCCGGCCGGTAGCCGACATCGTGGACGAGGCAGAACAGAAGATTTTCAGTATCGGCGAGCAGGGATCGCGCATGAAGCAGGGGTTCCAGAGCATGGACACCCTGGTCGTGCAGTTGCTTGACCGGGTGCAGGAGATGGCGGACAACCCCAACGACGTGACGGGCGTACCGACCGGGTTCTATGACCTTGATCGTTTGACCGCTGGGTTTCAGGCCGGCGACCTGATTGTGCTGGCCGCAAGACCATCAATGGGTAAAACCGCGCTGGCGATCAATATCGCCGAACACGTTGCGCTTCACGAAGGCCTGCCAGTGGCCGTGTTCTCAATGGAAATGGGCGCCGCGCAACTCGCGGTCCGGATCGTCGGATCGATTGGCCGCATAGACCAGAGCCACTTGCGAACCGGCAAACTGACGGACGAGGAATGGCCGCGCTTGACAGAGGCCATCGAGAAGCTGCGAAACATTTCTCTGCACATTGACGAAAGCGCCGGCCTGACCTCAAGCGAATTGCGCGCCAACGCGCGTCGGCTGGCGCGACAGTGCGGCCAGTTGGGGTTGATCGTCGTCGACTATTTGCAATTGATGAGCGGCTCCACGTCGTCCGATGAAAACCGCGCCACCGAACTGGGCGAAATTTCGCGCGGTCTGAAAATGCTGGCGAAAGAACTGAAGTGTCCGGTGGTCGCGTTGTCGCAGCTCAATCGGAGTGTGGAAACCAGGCCCGATAAACGCCCGCTGATGAGTGATTTGCGCGAGTCCGGCGCGATCGAGCAGGACGCCGACATCATCATGTTCATCTACCGCGACGAGTACTACACCAAGGACGCTTGCAAGGAACCCGGTGTGGCCGAAGTCATTATTGCCAAGCAGCGAAATGGGCCAACCGGAGTCGTGAAGTTGGCGTTCCTCAAGCCGATTACCAAGTTCGAGAGTTTGGCAAATGGCGCAAGTGGGGACTTTTAGGCGTCGGCCTGCTACAGAACCTCACTGGCAAAATCCGCCAGACGCGAACGTTCCCCGCGCGCCAGCGTGATGTGCCCGCCATGCGGCCAGCCCTTGAACTTGTCGACTGCGAAAGTCAGGCCTGACGAGCCTTCGGTCAGATAGGGTGTATCGATTTGGGCCAGGTTGCCCATACAAATGATCTTGGTTCCGGGCCCGGCGCGGGTGACCAGAGTCTTCATCTGTTTGGGCGTCAAGTTCTGTGCCTCATCGATGATCAAGTACTTGTTCAAGAAGGTGCGACCGCGCATGAAGTTCATGCTCTTGATTTTGATGCGGCTGCGAATTAGCTCGCTGGTGGCCGCGCGGCCCCACTCGCCGGCGTTGGTATCGGTCTTTCCCAGCACTTCAAGGTTGTCGTCGAGCGCGCCCATCCAGGGCCCCATTTTTTCTTCCTCCGTACCGGGAAGGAATCCAATGTCTTCGCCCACGCTGACGGTGGCGCGCGTCACGATGATCTCGGTATAACGGCGGTCATCCAGTACCTGTGTGAGGCCGGCGGCCAGCGCCATGAGGGTTTTGCCGCTGCCAGCCGTGCCGGTCAGCGTCACAAAATCGATCTCGGGGTCCATCAGAAGGTTCATCGCGAAGTTTTGTTCGCGGTTGCGGGTGGTCACGCCCCATACTGCATTTTTGAGGTGGTTGAAGTCCTTGAGGGTCTTGAAGACGGCTGTCTTGCCGCGAATTTCCGTTACCCGAGCGTACAGGCTGGGTTCTCCGGGCGACTCAAAATAAACGAACTGGTTGATCAGCAGCGTGGGTACCACCGGACCCGATATGCGATAGAAAGTATGGACGCCTTGTTGCCAGCTTTCCACTGTTTGCCCGTGGGTGGCCCAGAAGTCGCTTGGCAATGCCAGTGACCCCGCGTAGAGCAGATCCCCGTCGTCCAGAGTCTTGTCATTTTGGTAGTCGTCCGTGTTCAGGCCCAACGCACGCGCTTTGACGCGCATGTTGATGTCTTTGGATACCAGTACGACCTCACGGGCGGCGAAACTCGGCACACCCTGGTCTATCGTGTATTGCTGCCGCAAAGCCTCGACGACACCAAGAATCTGGTTGTCGGCCTTGCCTTGTGGCAGGCTCAGTGGCAATGCGTAATGCAGTGTCTGGGTTTGAAAAAACAGTCTGCCCTTCGCCTCACGGTGGCCAGTGCTGTCCAGGCGTAGCCCATCGCGAATATCCGCCCCATTTGTCCCGGCCAGCGCATCCAGCGAACGGCTGGTTTGGCGGGCATTGCGGGCCACCTCGGTCATTCCCTTCTTATGGCCATCCAGTTCTTCGAGAACAATCATTGGCAGGAAGATGTCATGTTCTTCGAAGCGGAACAAACACATGGGATCGTGCAGCAGCACATTGGTATCGAGCACGAACAGTTTGGCCGGTCCCGATGTCTTGCGCTTCTTTGGCTTGAGCGGAGTCACGCAGGATGGTTCGCCTTGGCGCTGCGCCGTGGTCAGCGCCGCCCCACGCACGGATGCGGCGGCACGCGCTGGGCTGCCGGTGGGATCGGGCCTGTCGATGAACGCTGCCGGATGGGTAGCTGCGTGCGGGGTCTTGTTGGCTCGATCCCGCGTCAGCGGCTGCCCGGCCAGCGCATGTTCACCGTGCGCGGTGCGCTCTTTCCCTTGAGCCCTTGAACTGCTTCTGGCTGGAGCGTCAAAGGCCTCTTGGGTCAGAAGTGCGGCGCGTTTGGTTGGAGCGGGTGGCAGAGGCATGGTCCGGGTGACTCAAAAAAGTTGGATTGGCATTTCGAGGGAAGTCCCATGCCGAACGGCCGAGAATTGAAAAAGCCGCCTTGGTCCAAGGCGGCTTTCACGGATGCACGGTTGCCGGGGACAGCGGCAAGATGCACATGATGCATAAGCCGCTTTGGAAGTGCGCAGCGACGTCAGGCAGGCTTTTTTATCGCTTTGACCGCTTTGAGCACGTCGTCAACATGGCCAGGAACCTTTAGGCCACGCCATTCTTCTTTCAGGATGCCGTCGGCGCCGACCAGAAACGTGCTGCGCTCGATACCCTTGACCTTCTTGCCATACATGATCTTGTTCTTGACAACACCAAACATGTGGCACATTTTTTCCTCCGTGTCCGCGATCAGTTCAAACGGCAGTTCGAGCTTGAGCTTGAACTCGTCATGAGATTTCATGTTGTCGCGCGAGACGCCGAATACCGTGGCTCCGGCTTTCACAAAATCTTTGTACTTGTCGCGGAACTGCATCGCCTCGGTAGTGCAACCCGGAGTGTTGTCCTTGGGGTAGAAATACAGCACCATGGTTTTGCCCATATGGGTCGTGTTGGACACCTTGATGCCACTGGTGGCATTGGCTTCAAATTCAGGTAGGGGTTTGTTGACAACGATCGCCATAAATTGCTTGAGTCTCGCGTGCAGAATGTGTCAGGGCTTGGCAGAAGCAGTTCATGCTCGGGGGCAGGACCATCCACTTCAACCGCAGCCGGTAATTTTAACCGCAATTCCGAGGCTAATCCGGCTTAGGTTGCGTCAACTTCGATCAATAACGCGGCCACGACTTTGCGCCCTTCGCCCGCCAGGATGTTGTAGGTGCGGCACGCCGCTTTTGTGTCCATGGTCTCAACGCCGATCCGCCGTGCCATCAATGGGGCAAGCCAGGCCGAGGCCGGGAAGCGAATCAGCTCTCCACTGCCGAATATCACCAACTCGGTGTCCATTTCCGCGATTCTGGAAAAGTGCTCCGCGCCCAGGTCGGAAAAACGGCTGCACTGCCATTCAAAACGCTGCCCGGTTGCGCTGATCACAACGCTGTGGCTGATCCGCTCCCCGTCCACCGCGACCCAGCCCGGCCCGTACCCCGAGATGGATTGAACATCTGATTTGTCGGGCTGGAGTTTCATCGGGTATCCGCGGGCGCAACTGTGGTCAAATTATAGGTTTACCCATGAGTGCCATGAACCGCCGGAGTGCCAATGAAAATGATACGTAAATCCGCCAAGCTGGAGAACGTCTGTTACGACATTCGTGGCCCGATTCTGGAATGTGCGCAGCGCATGGAGGAAGAAGGGCACAAGATCATCAGGCTCAACATCGGCAACCTGGCGGCATTTGGCTTCGATTCGCCGGAAGAAATCCAGCAGGACATGATTCGCAACTTGCCGAACTCAGCCGGCTATTCCGATAGCAAGGGTATTTTTACCGCGCGCAAGGCGGTCATGCATTACACACAAGAGCAGGGCATCCAGGGCGTGGGCCTCGACGACATTTACCTTGGTAATGGCGCGTCCGAGCTGATTGTCATGGCCAGTAATGCGATGCTCAACGACGGCGACGAGATGCTGATTCCCGCACCGGACTATCCTTTGTGGACCGCCGCCGTGGTGTTGTCCGGTGGCGCGCCGGTGCATTACATGTGCGACGAGGCCAACGGGTGGATGCCCGACCTGGATGACATTCGCGCCAAGGTGACACCACGCACCAAAGGCATTGTGGTGATCAACCCCAACAATCCGACCGGGGCCCTTTACTCCGACGACCTGTTGCGGGGCATCGTCGAGGTCGCACGCGAGCACGGCCTGGTGATTTTTGCCGACGAGGTATACGACAAGGTCTTGTATGACGGTGTGAAACACACCGCCATCGCGTCCCTGAGTGACGACGTGTTGACACTCACCTTCAACAGTCTGAGCAAGAGTTACCGTTCCTGCGGTTACCGCTCCGGCTGGATGGTGGTGTCGGGCGACAAGCGGCCGGCGCGGGACTATATCGACGGCTTGAACATGATGTCCAATCTTCGCCTGTGTCCGAATGTGCCAGGCCAATGGGCGATTCAGACCGCCTTGGGTGGCTACCAGAGCATCAAGGATCTGGTCGGCGAGCGCGGCAGGCTGCGCCGGCAGCGCGACCTGGCTTTTGAGCTGATCACCGCGATACCCGGTGTCAGTTGCGTCAAACCGCAGGCGGCCCTGTACATGTTCCCGAAACTCGATCCCGATTTATATCCGATCGAAGACGATCAGGAGTTCGTGTTGGAACTGCTGCAGGAAACCAAGGTGATGCTGGTCCAGGGCACCGGCTTCAACTGGTCGACGCCGGATCATTTTCGAATTGTATTTTTGCCGCACGAGGACGATTTGCGTGAGGCAATTGGCCGCATTGCCAGGTTCCTGGATCATTACCGCAAACGCCACAACGAGCCGGGCGCGCGCGGAACTATCAAATTGGTAGCGGCACGCGGTTGATGCACTTTCGTTCACGTTTTGGTCAACCCGAAAATATCGCCATGAATCCGATTCAAGTAGGCCTGCTGGGCATTGGTACCGTCGGTAGCGGCACTTTCAGTGTGTTGAAACGCAACCAGGCCGAGATCAGGCGCCGCGCCGGTCGCGGCATCGAAATCACCATGGTGGCTGACCTTGACATCGCGCGCGCGCAGGCGCTAGTGGGTGCCGGCGTCAAGGTAGTGAACGACGCACGAGCCGTGATCGCCAACCCGGACATCGACATCGTGGTCGAATTGATTGGCGGGTATGGAATTGCGCGGCAACTGGTTATGGAATCGATTGCCGCGGGCAAACATGTGGTGACCGCCAACAAGGCCTTGCTTGCGGTGCACGGAACCGAAATTTTCGCCGCTGCCCACGCCAAGGGCGTCATGGTCGCGTTCGAGGCCGCCGTGGCCGGCGGCATCCCGATCATCAAGGCCCTGCGCGAAGGACTTAGCGCAAACAGCATCCAGTGGATCGCCGGCATCATCAATGGCACGACCAACTTCATCCTGAGTGAAATGCGTAACAAGGGGCTGGACTTTGCCGTGGTGCTGAAGGAAGCGCAACGCCTGGGTTACGCCGAGGCCGACCCGACGTTCGATATCGAAGGCGTCGACGCCGCCCACAAGGCCACCATCATGTCGGCGATTGCGTTTGGCATTCCGATGCAGTTTGACAAGGCCTATGTGGAAGGGATCACTGGCTTAAGCGCGCAGGACATCCGGTATGCCGAGCAATTGGGCTACCGGATCAAATTGTTGGGCATAACCAAACGCAGCATCGACAACCACACCGGCGCGGTGCGGGGAATCGAATTGCGCGTGCATCCCAGTCTGGTGCCGATGAAACGGTTGATCGCCAACGTGGAAGGCGCGATGAATGCGGTCATGGTGCATGGCGACGCTGTGGGTACCACGCTCTATTACGGCAAGGGCGCTGGCAGCGAGCCGACTGCCAGCGCCGTGATCGCCGACCTGGTGGATATCACCCGGCTGCACACCGCGGACGCCGCGCACCGTGTCCCCCACCTGGCGTTTCAGCCTGACGCGATGAGCGACCTGCCGGTGTTGCCGATGAGTGAAATCATAACCAGCTACTACCTGCGCCTGCGCGTGGCCGACGAGGCGGGCGTATTGGCCAGTGTCACTGGCATCCTGGCTGACGCGGGAATCAGCATCGACGCCTTGTTGCAGCGGGAGGCCGATGAAGTCGGCGCCGAGGGCGCGGCCGCGGGAGATCAAGTTGCGCAAACCGATTTGATCATCCTCACGCACGACGCCCGCGAGGGCACGATGGATCAGGCCATCACGCGCATGCAGGCGCTGGCCAGCGTGTTGCAGCCAATCAAGCGTATTCGCAAAGAAGAATTGGCCTGATGTATTACGTTTCAACCCGAGGTCATGCGACACGGCAACGGTTTTGCGACATTCTGTTGGAGGGACTCGCGCCCGACGGGGGTTTGTATTTGCCCGAGTCCTATCCGCGTGTCGATGATGCGACATTGACGCGCTGGCGCGGTCTGGCCTACGCGGAGCTGGCGTTTGAGGTGTTGTCGCTGTATGTGGATGACATACCGGCGCCCGACCTTAAAGCCATTTGCGCCAAAACCTACACCGAGGAAATTTTTGGCACGCGCCAGATCGTGCCTTTGCGCAGGCTGGTAGATGCAAAGTCGCCCCAAGATGAAACCGCGCCGCTTTATCTGCAGGCGCTCTCCAACGGTCCGACGCTGGCCTTCAAGGACATGGCGATGCAATTGCTTGGCAACCTGTTCGAATATGAACTGGGGCGCCGGGGCGAAACACTCAACATTCTGGGCGCCACCAGTGGAGACACCGGCAGCGCGGCCGAATACGCGATGCGGGGAAAACGCGCGGTGTCGGTATTCATGACCAGTCCGCATGGCCGTATGAGCCCGTTTCAGCAGGCGCAAATGTTCAGCCTGATGGACCAGAACATCCACAACATTGCGGTTGTTGGCGTATTTGACGACTGCCAGGATATTGTCAAGGCGGTCTCCAACGACCTTGCTTTCAAGCGCAAATACAAAATAGGAACGGTGAATTCGATCAACTGGGCGCGCCTGGTGGCGCAGGTCGTGTATTACTTCGCGGGTTACTTCCAGGCCACCGGCGGCAATGCCGAGCAGGTACGTTTCGCGGTCCCATCGGGCAATTTCGGCAACGTCTGCGCCGGACATGTGGCGCGCATGATGGGTTTGCCGATCGACCGGCTGGTCGTGGCGACAAACGAAAACGACGTACTTGACGAGTTTTTTCGTACCGGCGTATACCGTGTGCGTGGCAGTGTCGACACACATGAGACGTCCAGCCCGTCGATGGACATATCGAAGGCGTCGAATTTCGAGCGTTTTGTTTTTGACCTGCTCGGTCGCGACGCCAGCAAGGTTACGGATCTGTTCGCGCGTCAGTTGCCGCAGCGCGGATTTTTCGACCTGAGCCAGGATCCGTTGTTCAAGGATGCCAGGCACAGGTTCGGTTTTGCAAGCGGCAGCAGCACCCATGCCGAGCGCTTGGCCACGATCCGCGATACCGATGCGCGTTTTGGCGTGGTAATCGATACCCACACCGCGGACGGGTTAACGGTCGCTCGGGAACACCTGAGCGCACAGATGCCGATGATCGTGCTCGAGACCGCATTGCCAATCAAGTTCGCCCAAACGATTGTCGAGGCGCTGGGCCATGAACCCATACGCCCAGCCAGGTTCGAAGGCATCGAAGCGTTGCCAAAACGTGTCGTTGTCTTGCCGGCCCAGGTCGATGCGATCAAGGCCTATATCGCGCGCCATGGAGATTTGGCCCAGGGCATACCGGTCTGAGCAAGCGCTCTGCGTCAATTCCTGTAGCAACTGACCGTCGTTACCCGATGCACTCGCCACGACCTGCGCTCAAACCGCTCGACGATGCCTTGACCGAGTTGCTGGCATTTGCGCAGCCCTTGACCGGTGTAGAACAGGTGTCCACCTTCGACGCCGACAAACGCGTGCTGGCGCAAGACGTGGTCTCTGCGCTGCAAGTGCCGCCGCACGACAACAGCGCCATGGACGGTTATGCGGTGCGCTGCGCCGATGTGCCGCACCCAGGTGCATTGCTGACCGTGGCGCAACGCATTGCGGCCGGTACGTTTGGCTCCCGGTTGGCCGCGTCGACTGCCGCGCGCATCTTCACCGGAGCGCCGATTCCCCCCGGTGCCGACGCGGTTGTGATGCAGGAAGACTGCCAGGTCGAAGGCGACCCGGCCGCGTCTGGCGGCAGCGGATCCGATACGAGTTTGGTACGCATCCATGCGGTGCCGCAACCCGGGCAATGGATTCGCCGTGCCGGTGAGGATGTAGCTCGGGCGTCGGTGGTGTTGGCCCTCGGTGTGCGCCTGACGCCGGCAAGTCTGGGTCTCGCCGCGAGCGTCGGCATGCACCAGCTCACGGTGACGCGTCGTGCGCGCGTGGCGCTATTTTCCACCGGCGACGAGTTGGTGATGCCCGGCGACGTGGCGCCGGGGGACATGCAGCCGGGCGCCATTTACAACTCCAACCGGTTCTTTTTGCGTGCCTTGTTGTTGCGACTGGGTTGCGAAGTGAGTGATCTGGGCATCGTGCCCGACCAGCGCGCTGCAACCGTCGACGCGCTGCGAGCCGCTTCCCTGACCCACGACCTGGTTCTTACCAGCGGCGGCGTTTCGGTCGGAGAAGAAGACCATGTCAAGCCGGCCGTGACGGCGCTCGGGCAATTGGCTCTGTGGCAAATCGCGATCAAGCCGGGCAAGCCTTTCGCTTATGGCCGTGTCGGCCCGGCACATTTCATCGGCCTTCCCGGTAATCCGGTATCGAGTTTTGTGACGTTTTTGCTGTTGGTGCGGCCGTTCCTGCTCCGGCTACAGGGAGTAGTGGATGTTGCTGCGAGGGTATCCACGGTTCGCGCCGATTTTGCCTGGCCCAAGGCGGATCGGCGGCGTGAGTTCTTGCGCGTACGGTGCAATGCAGCCGGTGGGCTTGATTTGTTCCCGAATCAAAGCTCGGGTGTGCTGACCTCGGCTGTCTGGGGTGACGGCCTGGTCGACAATCCGCCCGGTGGCACGATCATGCCTGGTGATATGGTCCGGTTGATTGCGTTTTCAGATTTGTTGTCCTGAGGTCATGGCGATGCAGCTTACGGTCAGATATTTCGCCTCGATTCGCGAGTCCATTGGACTCGGCAGCGAGCCGTACCGGACCTCCGCCTCCAGCTTGGGCGGCCTGCGCGATGAGTTGATCGAGCGCGGTGTTACCTACGCCGAGGCACTGGCACGCGACAAGGCCGTGCGCATGGCCCTCAACCAGGTGATGCGCGATGAATCCGCGGCGTTGACGGACGGCGCCGAGGTTGCTTTTTTCCCCCCCGTCACGGGCGGTTGACGTTGTCAGCTTTGCTGATCCGCCGGTGACTGCAGCATCCGTGCAACATGGCCAGTAGCCTGTTCGCGCTGATTGACGACATTGCCACGGTGCTGGACGACGTGGCGTTGCTGACCAAGGTCGCGGCCAAAAAAACCGCCGGTGTGTTGGGCGATGACCTGGCCCTTAACGCCCAGCAGGTGTCGGGTGTCAGGGCCGACCGTGAGCTGCCGGTGGTTTGGGCGGTGGCCAAAGGCTCCTTCCTGAACAAAGCCATTTTGGTGCCTGCGGCTCTGACCATCAGCGCCTTTGCTCCCTGGGCCGTCACGCCCTTGCTGATGGTTGGTGGCGCGTTTCTTTGTTATGAAGGGTTCGAGAAGCTGGCGCACAAATACATGCACAACAAGGCCGAAGACGCCGCCCGCCAAAAAGAACTGATGGAGGCTCTGGCCGATCCCTCGGTAGACCTGGTGGCGGTTGAAAAAGGCAAGATAAAGGGCGCGATTCGGACCGACTTCGTTTTGTCCGCGGAAATCATTGTGATCACGTTGGGTACCGTCCAATCCAGCCCGTTTGTCACACAGCTAAGTGTTCTGGGCGGTATTGGCGTGCTGATGACGGTGGGTGTGTATGGTCTGGTAGCCGCCATTGTCAAACTCGACGACGCCGGGCTTCACCTGAGCAAAAAAGCTGGTGAAAGTCCGGCCGCGCGTCTGCAACGCAGCCTCGGCCGCGGCATTTTGCGCGCCGCTCCCTGGCTGATGAAGGGCTTGTCGGTGGCTGGTACGGTGGCGATGTTTCTGGTCGGCGGCGGAATTTTGATGCATGGCATCCCGCCCTTGCGCCATGCCATTGAAGCCGTCGCCGCGCAGGCCGGCAGCGGCTTGGGTTCGTCCATCGCGTTGTTGCTAACCGACGCGCTGGCCGGCATCATGGCCGGCGCGCTGGTGCTTGCCGGGGTGAACCTGGCCCAGCGGCTGACGCACAGGCGCGGCTGACCTGGAAAAAATTCAAGCTGCCACAATTGCCCCATGAACCTGCCGCGCGTGGTCATCCAGAGCGCTGATTTCAACCTCGCGGACGAGATTGCGGCACTGCGCGCCAATGACCCACGCGTGGGCGCCGTTTGCAGTTTTGTCGGTACCGTGCGCGACCGCAACGAGGGTGCTTCAATCAGCACGCTGGAACTGGAGCATTACCCGGGCATGACCGAGAAAGCGATCGAAGCGATGATCGACGAAGCACACCGGCGCTTCGACATCTATGCCGCCCGGGTCATCCATCGGGTCGGCTTGTTGCGGCCACTGGACCAGATCGTTCTGGTCGCGGTGACATCAAAACATCGCGGCGAGAGTTTTCAGGCCTGCGAGTTTCTGATGGATTACCTGAAGACACAAGCCCCATTCTGGAAAAAGGAACAGACAGCCGATGGCGCGCGCTGGGTGGACGCGCGGGTCGCGGATGATGCGGCATTGCGGCGCTGGGGAATCGTCGCCACTGACAATACTTAACCATAACGGTGGCCGTCGGCATTGGCGCCCGGCCACTGACTGGGCCAGGCGTCAGCCCCATACCTCCTGGGCCGTCTCCACCACCAGCCGCAACTTGGCGCGTTGCGCCTCCACCGCGATGTCGTTGCCGTGCACCGTGCTGGAGAAGCCGCACTGTGGCGACAGCGCGAGCTGCTCGATCGGGGCATAACGGGCCGCCTCGTCGATGCGGCGCTTTAGATCGTCCTTGGATTCCAGCGTGCCAAATTTGGTGGTCACCAGCCCGAGCACCACGGTCTTGCCCTTGGGCAGGTAACGCAGCGGCTTGAAGTCACCGCTGCGGTCGTCGTCGTATTCCATGAAGTAGGCGTCGAGGTTCATTTCCTTCAGCAAGGCTTCGGCCACCGGCTCGTAGTTGCCCGACGCCGCATGGGTGCTTTTGAAGTTGCCGCGGCACAGGTGTATGGCCAGCAACATGCCGGCCGGCTTTTGGGCTACCACCAGGTTGATGAACTTGGCGTAACGGTGCGGTAATTCGTTCGGGTCGTCGCCGCGCGAGCGTGCGGCTTCGCGCATCTTCTCGTCGCACAGATAGGCCAGGTTGGTATCGTCCATCTGCACATAGGTGCAACCGGCGCGCGCCAGTGAACGTAATTCATCCCCGTAGGCATTGGCCACGTCCTGGTAGAAGTCCGGATCCAGCTCGGGGTAGTGCTGTTTGCTGATGCCCGCGCGCCCGCCGCGGAAATGCAGCATGGTGGGCGAAGGTATGGTGACCTTGGGCGTGTTGCCGGCTGACACCTGCGACTGCAGGTATGAGAAGTCGGCCAGTTGGATGTCCTTCACATGGCGCACCTTGTCGATGACGCGCATCACCGGCGGGGCCAGTTCCAGCGTTCCGTCCGGTCGCTGGATGGTGACCGGAATGTCGGTCTTGACGCCGCCAATCTGTTGCAGAAAGTCGATGTGGAAGTAGGTGCGGCGGAACTCGCCGTCGGTGATGCTTTTCAGCCCGACGTCTTGCTGGAACGCCACGATTTCGCTGATCGCGCGATCTTCGACGTCGCGCAATTGCGCCGCCGTGATAACACCGTTGGCTTGTTGCTCGCGGGCCTCAAGCAGGTATTTGGGACGCAGAAAACTGCCAACATGGTCGTAACGGGCGGGTAGTTGGGTCATGAAAAGCTCTAGTTGGAACAGGGACTGCACCGGATGTTAGTTCAATTAAGGTGTTCGCATGAATACAGAAACTTAGTATTAACCCTTGAATTTAGTAAAAAGTGTTGATTTTCGGACTGCAATGTATACACTGAGTATTCATGACGATCAATAAGCAGTTGTTTCCCCTGAATGCATGGTACGCCGCTGCCTACGACGTTGAAGTTGGCCGCAGTTTGCTGGCACGCACCATCTGCAACCTGAAACTGGTGCTGTATCGCACCCTTAATGGCAACCTGGCCGCGCTCGAGGACGCCTGTTGGCACCGCCTGATGCCCTTGTCGCTGGGGCGTCTGGAGGGGGACGAAGTCACCTGTGCGTATCACGGTCTGGTCTACAACGCGCAGGGTCGATGCACTTATATGCCGAGCCAGGAGACGCTCAATCCGTCGGCCTGTGTGCGCAGTTTCCCGGTGCTGCAGCGGTATCGCTTTGTCTGGGTCTGGCCGGGTGATCCGGCCAAGGCCGATCCGGCGCTGGTGCCGGACATGCACTGGAACGATGACCCGGCCTGGGCTGGCGATGGCAAGCTGATAACGGTCAAGTGTGACTACCGGCTGGTGGTCGACAACCTGATGGACTTGACGCACGAGACTTTCGTGCATGGCTCCAGCATTGGCAGCCGCGAAGTGGCCGAGGCGCCATTTGTGGCCACCCACGGCGACCGTAGCGCGACTGTCACGCGCTGGATGGAAAATATCGACCCACCGCCGTTTTGGGCCGGGCAGATCGCGCACGCACGTGCCTATGTGGGCAAGGTGGACCGCTGGCAGATCATCCGATTTGAAGCCCCCTGCACGGTGAACATCGATGTGGGAGTTGCCGAGGCCGGAAGCGGCGCGCCGCCTCGCGCCGGTAATGGCGGCGGTGACCGCAGCAAGGGCGTCAACGGCTTCGTGCTCAACACCATCACCCCCGAGACCAATGGCAGTTGCCATTATTTCTGGGCCTTTGCACGTAATTACTGCCTGGGCGAACAACGTTTGACGCACCAGTTGCGCGAAGGTGTTGCCAGTATTTTCAAGGAAGATGAAAAGGTGCTGGAGGCCCAGCAGGTGGCGATGAACGACCACCCTGAGCACAGTTTTTACAACCTGAATATCGACGCCGGCTCGATGTGGGCGCGCCGCTTCATCGACAAAATGGTCGCGCTGGAAACCCCCGACGCGACGCGCATCGTCATCCATCGCGCGGTCTAGCGGGCAAGCCGTGGCTGACGTATCGCTTCCCACCATTGCGCAAACCCAGGAGCCAGCCACCTCGCAGGCTGTGAAGGCTCAACTGCGGCTGCGCGCGATGATCCTGGCCGGTGAACTGCCGGGGGGCGGGCGTATCGCCGAACTGGCCATAGTGGAGAAACTCGGCGTCTCGCGCACGCCGATTCGCGCTGCGCTGATGCGACTCGAGCAGGAGGGTTTGCTGGAGGTGTTGCCCAACGGCGGTTACGCGGTGCGTACATTTTCCGAACGCGATATAGCGGAGGCGATCGAGCTTCGCGGCACGCTGGAAGGCCTGTGCGCACGGCTGGCGGCCGAGCGCGGCGCGGCGCCGGTGGTGCTGAACGAAGCGCGTGTCTGCCTGGGCGAAATCGACGCGGTGCTCGAGCCTCCGGCGCTGGATGACGAGGCGTTTTCGAGTTATGTGGCGCTAAACGAGAAGTTCCACGCCTTGCTGGGCGAAATGGCTGGTAGTGACGTGATCGCCAAGGAGCTTGAGCGCGTCTCGAGCCTGCCATTTGCGTCGCCGTCCGGGTTCGTCGTGGCGCAGGCGAATTCTCCGCGCGCTCGCGACATGCTGATGGTGGCGCAGGACCAGCATTGGCAGGTGCTTGATGCCATCGCCAACCGTGAAGGCACGCGGGCCGAGGCCCTGATGCGTGAGCATTCACGTATTGCGCGGCGCAATCTGTGTGAAGTCGTACAGCGCCAGGACAGCGGCCACCTGCCCGGTGTGCGGCTGATCCGCAAGCGTTCCTGACAATATGCGTAACGCCCCTTCCTGGTTGGATGCCACGGTAGAGTCGATGCGCGATGTCACCCCGACGGTGCGCGAGTTCAGCCTGCGGCCCGCCGGTGGCGTGTTGCCACAACAGCCCGGTGGTCACCTGCAATTACAGCTGCTGGTAAACGGCAAGGCCCATACCCGTTCCTACTCGCTGGTGGGGCCACCCGACCCCGGCGTCTACCACATTGCCGTGAAACGTCTGGACGCGGGGCGTGGAGGTTCGCTGGCTATGTGGCGCCTTGCGCCGGGAGATCAACTGCGCATTACCGAGCCGCAGAACCATTTCCCGCTCGACCTGAATGCACCGGCCTATCTGTTGGTGGCCGGCGGCATTGGCATCACGCCGTTGCTGCACATGGCGCAGGTGCTGGCCAAGCGCAGCGAAACCCGCGGACAGCCGCTGCGGTTGTTGCTGGCCGCCCGGTACGACGACGAGTTGGCTTATGCAGCAGAGCTTCGCGCCGCGCTCGGCGAGCGCCTGAGTACCTTCGTGTCACAACGCGGACAGCGGATCGATTTCGAAACCGAAATTGCCGCGTTGCCGGTAGGCGGACAAATACTGGTATGCGGGCCGGCTACGATGCTGGACGCGGCACGGCGCGCCTGGAGCACGGCCGGCCGCGCGGCGGCAGACCTGCGTTACGAAACATTTGGATCGAGTGGCCGTTTCGCGCCGCAGGCTTTTCGGGTCCTGGTTCCGCGCCACCAGCTCGACATCACGGTCAGCGCCGATTGCAGCTTGCTTGACGCGCTGGACGCCGCCGGCGTACAAACCATCGCTGATTGCAAACGTGGCGAATGTGGCCTGTGTGTGATGGACGTGTTAGCGGTAGCCGGGGAGATCGACCACCGCGACGTGTTCCTAAGTGACGATGAAAAGCAGCAGAACCGGCGCATCTGTACCTGCGTATCCCGTGTGGTCGGCGAAATAACGCTCGATTCCGCCTACCGGCCCGACACATGACGCTCAGCTGACCAGCCATTTTTGTCCGGCAAATTGCGTGGCGCGGTGGGGCGCTCAGGAATACCGGACGTGAATGGCTTCCCTCGAGGGGCTTGCGCGTGCGTGCCGCTCGGTGGTTGTCCGTCTCCTTTTGGTTGCGCCGGGCAACGGCAGGTACCAGTGTAAGACCGTGGCCGGCCGATCGGGATGGTGCAAACTCGGGGCAGGAACCCGCCAGCAATACGGGAGCAACATACATGGAACTACCCATAACACGACCCGCCGAACTGGGCTTTTGCGCTGAGCGCTGCGGGCGCCTCATCACGGTCTTGCAAACCGAAATCGACCGGCAGCGGCTGCCTGGCGCGGTGGTCCTGCTCTCGCGGCACGGGAAAATCGGTTTGTTTGAGGCCTTGGGCGCGCAGGACCCAAGTGCCGGTGTCGCGATGGCGCGCGACTCCATTTTTCGCCTGTATTCAATGACCAAGCCGATTGTGTCGGTAGCCGTGATGATGCTGATGGAGCAGGGGCGATTGTTGCTGAGTGATTCGATTTCGAAGTATTTGCCTGAGTTCGCCAACCAGCAGGTGGCGGTGGAGCGCGATGGCCAGGTGACGCTGGCGCCGGTGGTACAAGCGGCGACGATCCAGGATTTGCTGCGCCATACGGCTGGGTTGACGTACGAGTTTTCCGGTGATTCGGCCGTGCAGCGGCAGTACCGCAAGCGGCAAATCAGTTCCAGGGTGCCGGGGCGAGACAACGCGGGATTTACCAAGGCACTGGCGGCTATTGCCCTGATGGATCAACCCGGCAGTGTTGGCGAATACAGCCGCGCCACTGACGTGCTGGGGCGGCTGGTGGAAGTGCTGAGTGGACAGAGCTTGGGTGCTTTTCTGTCCGAAGAGGTATTTGCGCCGCTGGGCATGGTCGACGCCGGTTTTTTCGCCGCGCCCGAGCACCACGGCCGGATCGCGGAGCCTTTTGGCCAGGACCCCGACGGCGGCGTGTTGATGACCGTGTCCAACATCCGCGAGCAACCGGCGCTAGAGTCTGGTGGTGGTGGCCTGGTTGGGACGGCCATGGACTACGCGCGGTTCCTTCAGTTTCTGCTCAACAAGGGGCAACTCGACGACGTTCGGCTGTTGGGCCCGCGCACCGTGGACTACATGACCGCCGACCACCTGGGACGTATCCCCGCCCGCGCTAGTCTGCTCGATCCGGGTGAGGGATTTGGTCTTGGTTTTGCAGTGCGCATGGCGCTGGGTGTGACGGCGGTGCCTGGCTCGGTCGGCACCTTCTACTGGAGCGGCATGGCTGGTACCAGCTTTTTTGTCGACCCGGTGCAGGACATGTTCGCCGTTTTGATGATTCAGGCTCCGAACCAGCGAGCCTATTACCGGCAGCTATTTCGCAACCTGGTGTATGCCAGCCTGGTTGATTGAGCATTGCGGCGCCGCAGCGCGAGTCGCGTAGCCGATCGATTCGCTGAATCGCCGCATACATGAACTGCATGTAGCATGGTGGACCGTATGTTCTTTGCTTGACTCAAGTTCAGGCCGCAGCGCCCGCGAACCACCATTACCGGAGCGTCATGCAAGCGCGACTATTCGACTCGAAATCGTTGACACACCGTCTGAAGGATCGGCAGGTGTCGCAAGTGATTGTCAACGGCCCGCAGCAACTGAAAATCCAGTTTTCAGACGGTAACGTTCTGATCGTTGAAACCTGTCCGGGTGGGCTGCTGACGCGTATGGAGAGCGTTGGCACGTCAACAGCACAAGACACCTCGCAGCGCCCCACCAAGCGCCAACTCGACTACCTCGCGTTCATCGCCAAATACATCCATCGTTGTGGCAGGGCAGGCCCCGGCCGAGTCGGACATAGAGCGGCATTTCCTGGTTTCCGCGCCAAGTGTCAACCAAATGATGCAAACACTTGAGCGGCGCGGTTTCATCAAAAGGCAACCGGGTGTAGCGCGATCCGCTCGCATCTGCATCGATCTCAGCGTGCAGGGCACACTTGGCACGGCGCGCTGAACCACCAGGCTCAAATGCCCAGGTATCGAACTGCGCGCTACCATTCACGGAGATGAAGAAACCTTTGATCGAGCGCCTTCGCGCGAAGAAGCAAAACCGGTCCATGGTGGTTGGGGTTACCTGGTACACCGAGGAAACCTGGGCTCAAGTGAAAGCCACCGCGCGCGATCCGCGGCGCTTCGAGGATACTTTCGTGGAATGGGAAGTTGTGGCATTGCATGCACTAGGCGACCTGCAGAAGGTTGGGATATACGCTGTCAAAGTGCAACTACTGCCTGCCGAACTTCTGTCTTGGTGTCTCGCGCACAAGAAGGAAAACGACGCGGCGGCCCGAGCGGCTTTCGTATCGGAGAAGGTTCGAGGCTACCGTTAGGCCTCGCAAAGCAAACTACCTCGCAAAGGAAAAGTGATGACCGAAACCGAAATCATGGACGCCGCATACGCGGACGCTCTTAAAGCATTGTTCAGAGTGATGCAGGCTTCCTACATAGACGCAGGTGGAGACCAACAAGCCGAGAAACATGCCGATGAGGCTTTCAAGGCCGGTGCCGCGAATACCCGCAAGCTGCGGGAGCGGGCACTGGTGCTGCTGACGTGAATGCGCGCATACGGGCGCGCCTGCCGCCCTGACTGGTTTCCCTAAAACCCGCGCACCGGCAAGGCATCGGTGCGTTGCAACCAGTTTCTCGGCGAATAAACCGAGCGCGCGTCGGTGACGTGCAAGGTGTAGGCGTGGCGTGAAACGGGTGAGCGGTTGGGTGCGCTGTAGTGTGGCAACAGGCCGTGCAAAACCACCAGTGTTCCGGCCCGTACCTCCACAGGCTTGGCGGTGTGTCCATCGGGCCAGGGCGTGGTGTCGAGCTTTTCGATGCTGGCGGCGTTGCCGGCCTTCACGAAGCGTTCGCGCAGGGGGCCGCGGTGGCCGCCGGGTTCCACCCACAAGCAACCATTGCCCCGGTTCGCATCTTGCAGCGCAAACCAGAAGGTGGTGACACTGATGGGCGTGGTTTCAAAGAAAGTGGCGTCCTGGTGCCAGCGCACCTCGCCACCAATGCCCGGTTGCTTGAAGATCAACATCGACTGCCAGATTTGTGGTTGCACCAGCCCCAAACCGGCCGCCATCGCCGCCAAGGCAGGGCCGCGTGAAAAGTGATCGAATACCGGGTCCAGGTCATGCAGGGCGTGCCCGATCTTGTTGATGGACAGGGCTTTGTCCTGCCTGAGCCGGCCGTCGGCCCCAAAGGCCTCTTCTTCGAAAAAGCAGCGCACCTTGTCGGCCGAACCCATGAAGTACTCGTCGACCCGGCGGTCCTGCTCTTTGGTGGTGAAAATTGAGATATTTTCAGACGCATCGAAAGCGTCCACGATGGCGGCCGCCCGGGCACGCAATACCGCTATGTCAGCGGCTGTTTTGAAATCCGGCAGCACCAGGTAGCCGTCGTTCTGGTAATTGGTTTGTTGTTGTGTGCTAAGCATGGCTCGTGGCATTGCAGTGCCGTCATGGCACATCGGACCATGATAACGGGCGATGTTCAGGCTCAACCCGGTTGCCGCAGCCGCTTGACTCTGGTGCATCGGCACCAGACAATTTCACTAATGAAGACAGCACTTTCACTTGATATTGCGCCAGCGGCAAACATGATTGCAGTTGAATTCGCCGCCAGCTTGCGCCGCCATGTCGAATGCGCGCCCCAGGCGGTTGCGCCCGGTTCGCTGCGTGCCGTGCTTGAAGCCGCGTTGGCGAGAGTGCCGGAACTGGCGCATTATGTTTTTGACGACCAGCGCGCGATTCGCAAGCATGTGGCGGTGTTCGTGAACCAGCAAATGGTGCAGGACCGGCGCAACCTGGATCAGCCATTGAACCCAGGCGACCGAGTGCTGGTCGTGCAGGCCCTGACTGGCGGCTGATGGCGCCCACCCCTGACTGACACAAGGAGATCAGCATGCAGACCTTACTCGTTGGCAGCCGCAAGGGCTTGTTCGTAGTGCGCGGGCAGGGTACAAGCTGGAACATAGCGGCGCACCAGTTTGCCGGGGAGCCTGTCACGCAGGTGCTGGCCGACCCGCGAGACGGCGCCTGGTATTGCGCGCTGCGCATGGGGCATTTCGGCGTCAAAATGCGCAAGAGTGTGGACCAGGGTGCAAGCTGGCAAGACATCGCGGCGCCGTCCTTTCCGCTCAAACCCACACAAGGGCCCTGGGCCGAAGACACCACGCCGTGGAGCGTGGACCTGATCTGGACCTTGGCCGCGGGTGGCGCGGCCGAGCCGGGAACACTGTGGGCGGGTTGTATTCCGGCTGGTTTATTCAAGTCGGCTGATGGTGGCGAAAGCTGGCAATTGAATACGCCGTTATGGGAGGAACCACGGCGCAAGGATTGGTTTGGCGGCGGTTACGACCATGCCGGTATCCACTCGGTGCTGGTCGACCCGCGCGACGCAAATCACCTGACGGTCGCGGTGTCGTGTGGCGGTGTCTGGCAAACCCGTGACGCTGGAAAGAGTTGGGCACTGACGGCGACCGGCATGAGAGCCGATTTCATGCCCGAGGAACGGGTTGAAGACGGCAACATCCAGGATCCGCATTGTTTGGTGCAATGCGCGGCCCAGCCCGACGTAATGTGGGTGCAACACCATTGCGGCATCTACCACTCGACCGACGGCGCGCAAAGCTGGCGGGCGATTCCCGCGCCAGCGCCGTCTGGATTTGGTTTTGCGGTTACCTGCGACCCGCACAACCCGCAGCGCGCCTGGTTTGTTCCGGCGCAGGCCGATGCGGTGCGTATTCCGGTCGATGGAAAAATGGTGGTCACCCGCACCGACGACGGCGGCGCCAGTTTCAGCAGTTTTGGCGAGGGCCTGCCGCAAGACCATGCCTGCCACCTGGTCTACCGCCATGCGCTGGACGTTAGTAATGACGGCCAGACCTTGGCGATGGCTTCCACCACCGGCGGGTTGTGGGTCAGCGCCAATGCCGGCGAACGCTGGCACAACCTGTCACGTGACTTGCCGCCGGTGGCAGCGCTGCGAATTGTGCCTTGAGGGGCTTTGCCGCCGGAGCCGAGTGGACCACCTGTTATGCTCAAATCGCGTTGCGGTGAACCAAGCCCATCAACTGGAGAAGCATCATGTACAAGCGAATTTTGCTGGCCTACGACGGTTCTGAAAGCGGGCAAAAAGCGCTGCTGGATTGCAAGGACATCGTGCAGTGGAGTGGCGCCACGCTCACGCTGGTTGCCGTGATGCCGCACCATATCGATTTCATAGGCGCCGAGGGCGGCTTTTACGACCCGAAAATTACCGAACGCGAAAAGGAAAGCTACAAGACCATCCTGGACCAGGGCTTGCGATTGTTATCGGAGGCCGGTCACGCCGCGAATGGGGAAGTGCTGGTGGGAGACACCGTGAGCGAGATCACCGGTTACGCGCGCAAAGTGAATGCCGACCTGATCGTGGTCGGCCACAAACATCTGGATGGCTGGGCGGCGCGCTGGTGGCGCGGCTCAAGCTCGGGCGCTTTGATCGAACACGCCCACTGCAGCGTATTGGTGGCGATTACTTCCTGAAAACCTGAAGACCTGAAACCTTGTGGGACAGACCGCAGCCACACGCAGTGGGCAAGCTCTGTCCTCAACACTGTGTCGGATGTCGGATGTCGGATGTCCCCAACCGTTCAACTACCAGTCTTCCTTGACCGCGAGCACGGCGTCGGAACCGGCGGCTGCGCGCGCGGCGAGCCAGGCGGTGCCGGTTCCGGCAACCACCATCGCGACACACAAGCCCAGCAAGCGCGCCCACGGCAGCAGCAGGTCCATGGTCCAGTGAAAGCTTTGCGGATTGACGACATGCACCAGGATCACGCTGACACCCAGGCCCAGGACCAGTCCAGCGAGTGAGCCAACGGCGGTCCAGGCCAGGCCTTCGACCGCCACCAGCGTCAGGATCTGGCGGCGCGTCAGCCCGAGGTGCACCAGCAGGCCGAACTCCTTGCGCCGCGCCAGCACCTGGGCACTGAAATTGGCCGCTACGCCAAACAGGCCGATCGCAATCGCCACCGCCTGCAGCCAGTAGGTAACGGCAAAGCTGCGGTCAAATATCCGCAGCGACAAGGCGCGAATTTCCCCGGCGCTGGCGAACTCGATCAGCATTGCCCCGCCTTGTTGCCTTGCCGCGTCGCGCACTGCCTGCTGCACGGTGGCGCTGTCGGCGCCTGGCACCAGCCAGAGCGCCAGGTCGTTGGCGCGGCGGTCCCCGGTGAGGCGCTCGAAGTCGCTCCGGTCGATCGCGATGGAGCCAAACTGGCGCCCATAGTCGCGCCACACGCCGGCCACGAAAAACGCGCTGGTGGCATCGCCAACTGACGTGCGACCGGTCGGGACGGCAAACACGGCGGAAAGCGGTTTGAAATAACTTCCCGGTATTGCGCCATACAAGTCCATCATGGGTTCGCTGACGTAGATCGCAACGGCGCCCGCGGGCACCGGCAAGGGTTCACCAACCAGCGGCAGCGTGCGCGCTGCGTCGCCAATGGTGCGCGACAGCAGCGCCACCGCCGGGCGCGATGGCTCCAGCATCAGCGGCTGGGTTCGCACGGTGGCAATTTTCTGCACGCCTCGGACCTGTTCTACCGCCAGCACGAACTCGGGCGTGAAATAGGCTGTTTCGCCCGCACCACTGCCGCTGGCCGTGCGCACATAGATGTCGGCCGGCAAGACTACATCGAGCCAGCGCGTGACCGATTCGCGAAAGCTCGCCACCATCACCGTCAGCGCCACGGCCAGGCTGAGAGACGCCACCACGCCACTAACCGCCACGGCGGCGCTCGCGCGTACCCGCCGCGCTCGTTCGATCGCCAGCATTGGCAGCAACCAGTGTGACAGCACCGGAGCAAGTCGGTCGTACAGCAGCGCAATCAAGGCCGGCAGCGCGCCGATGCCGCCGACCAGCAGCAGCGCAATGGCGAGATAGGCCGCCAGGGGCAGGCCGAATACCGGCGGCGCCACGCTCAGCACGCCGCACGCCGCTAACAAGACCAACGCAAGCCAGGGGTGGCTGCGCGCCGGGCTTTGGAGCCCCAGGCCCTTGAGTGTTTGTGCCGCTGGTAATTTTTGGGCCGCGCGTGCTGGTAACCAACCACCAGCCAGCGCCGCCGCGACACCGAGCGTGCCGTAGGCTAGCGCCGCCAGCCCGTTCCATTGCAGGCTCGGCGCCACACCCGGAAAATAACCACCGCCAAGGTCCCCGCCCAACAAACCCAGCGCCAGCCATGCCAGACCGGTGCCCAACGCGACACCGGCCAAGCTACCCACCGTTCCGAGCACCAGCGACTCGGCCAGCACCAGACGCAGGCGCTCGCGTGCGCAAAGGCCCAACACACCCAATAGAGCGAATTGTTGCGCGCGTTTGGCCACGCTCAGGGCGAGCACCGAAAACACCAGGAACGCGCCGGTGAACAGCGCCACCAGCGCCAGTACCGTCAGGTTCACCCGGTAGGCACGCGACAGATTGCTGATGCGTTGTGTCGCATCGCCGGGCTGCGCCAGCGACAGGTTGGTGCTCCACAGCGGATCGGCACGCAGCGCGGTCACAAAGGCCTGCTGGTCGGCACCCGGCTTCAGGCGCACATCGACGCGCGACAACAAGCCGATCTTGCCAAACAAATCCTGTGCCGCGGCAATGTCCATCACCGCCAGCGGCGGACCACTGGCGCCGACCCGGCCGGTCACTTTCATGCTGCGTAACTGCATCGCGCTTTGCAGTTGCAGGCTGGCCGGTGCCGCCTGCTCGATCGCCAGCGCCTTGGACGCTGCCGCGTTGAGGAATACGGCGTCGGGCGCGAACACTGCAAACCGGCCGGCAGTTGCGTTTGGCACCGGCATCAGCGCCGGGGCCACCGAAGACACTTGCAGCGCATCAATACCGACGACACGCAGTGAGACCCGCTTTCCCGCTGGGTCCAAAGCGTAGGTTGCAAATTCGAGCACCGGCGACGCCACGGCAACCCGCGGGTCGGTCGCTACGCGGGCGAAAATCGCTTCATCAAAACTGCCCTGCGCCGCGCGCAACTCCAGGTCCGGCTGGCCGTTGACTGAACGAACCGCCTGCGAAAACTCGGACAGGGCCGAGGCATTGATCAGCGACACCGAGAACGCAAGCGCCACCCCCAGCATCACGGCTACCACGGCCGCGGCATTGCGCCAGGGGTGGTGCAGCAGTTCCTGCCATGAGAATGTTTTCAGCAGCGCGAACACGAGACAGTATATTGAGCGGCCAACGCGGTTGAACTTGATTGCACACAACTGCCCCGCCCACCAAGGACCTCTCCATGTTCAAGCTTCCGACCTTTGCCGATGTTGCGGCCGCCGCGCAGCGACTGCACGGCCACGCCCACCACACGCCGGTGTTGCGCTCCAGCACGTTGGACCGGCGTCTTGGCGCACAGGTTTTTTTCAAGTGCGAGAACTTCCAGCGCATGGGTGCGTTCAAGTTTCGCGGCGCGTTCAACGCCTTGTCCAAATTTGACGACGCGCAGCGCAAGGCCGGCGCCATTGCGTTCTCCAGCGGCAACCATGCGCAGGCAATTGCGTTGTCGGCGCGCCTGCTGGATATTCCCGCCGTGATCCTGATGCCCGCCGACGCGCCGCGGGCCAAGGTGGATGCCACGCGTGGTTACGGCGGCGAGGTGATTCTGTTTGACCGCTTCAAGCAGGACCGCGAGTCGCTCACGCGTGACATGGCGGCGCAACGCGGCATGACGCTGATCCCGCCGTTTGACCACCCGGATGTGATCGCGGGCCAGGGAACCGCGGCCAAGGAACTGTTCGACGAGGCGGGCGAACTCGATTACCTGTTTGTCTGTATGGGCGGTGGGGGCTTGCTGAGTGGCTGTGCGCTGGCAGCGCGCGCCTTGTCGCCCAACTGCAAGGTGATCGGTGTGGAACCCGAGGCCGGCAACGATGGCCAGCAGTCGTTTCGAAGCGGTGCGATCGTGCGTATAGCCACCCCACAAACCATCGCGGATGGCGCGCAAACACAGGCCGTGGGCGAGATTACCTTTGCCATCATCCGGCGCGATGTAGACGACGTGTCGACCGTCACCGACGCGCAACTGGTGCAGGCGATGCGCTTTTATGCCGAACGCATGAAGATGGTGGTGGAGCCTACCGGCTGCCTGAGCCTGGCCGCCGTTTGCCACGGCGGCGTGTCGTTGCAGGGCAAACGCGTGGGTGTGATCGTCAGCGGCGGCAATGTGGACCTGCAGCGCTTCGGCGAGTTGCTGGCCAGCCAGCCGTGATGTGCAGCGGGGGCGCAGGCGTTTACAATCCGCCCATCACCGGGGGTGTCGCGCCTGATGGCAACGTCAGGCCGACTGAGAAATACCCCACTTGGAGGTAGTGAAGATTTCGTCGCGAAGGCGCCGAGATCGGGTTGAGCAGCGCATCCGTACACCTGTACGGCGAGCAGCGCAGGCCCGAGATCGGTGGCCGCAGCAGAATGATTCACAACCTCTCACCTGATCTGGGTAATGCCAGCGTAGGGAGCGTGATGAGACGGGTCTTTCGCGCAGCTGGTTGACCGTCTTTTCATGCCCCGAGTCTGGCGCATTGAAAGGATGGACAACATGCAACGACGGACCTTTTCTTTTTTGACGGCGGCTGTTCTGGCTTTGCCGCTGTTTGGCCTCTCGCAGACTGCTTCGAGCCAGGAACTGCGCCTGCTGGTGCATAACTCATTCTCACTGCCCAAACCCTTGCTGGCGCAGTTTGAGCTTGAGGCCGGCGTGAAGCTCAGCGTAATAAAGGGTGGCGACGCTGGCGAGATGCTCAACAAGCTAATCCTCACGCGTGCCCAACCGATCGCCGACGTGGTGTACGGCCTGGACAACGCGTTGGTTGTGAAGGCCCAGGCGGCCAACGTGCTCGACCCCTACTCTGGCGCGGCGAGCCAACGTGACGCGGCGGCGCCACTGGCCAATGGCGTGGTGGCGGTGGACTATGGCTTTGTCACGTTGAACTATGACCGCGCCTGGTTTGCCAAGAGTGCCGTGCCGTTGCCGAAAACACTGGAAGACCTAGCGCAACCCGCCTACCGCAACCTGCTGGTGGTGCAAAACCCGGCCACTTCGAGCCCCGGTTATGCGTTCATGCTCGCTACCGTGTCAGGTCTGGGAGAAGAAGCCGCCTTCGACTGGTGGGGCCGCATGCGTGCCAATGGCGTAAAGGTGACCAAGGGCTGGAGCGAGGCCTATTACACCGAGTTCAGCCGCAACGGCGGAAGCCGGCCGCTGGTGGTCAGTTACGCCAGCAGTCCGGCGGCCGAGGTGTTCTACAGCAAGGAGAAGATCACCGAGCCGCCGACCGCCAGCCTGTTTCTCAAAGGCGGTGTGTTCCGCCAGGTCGAAGGCGTGGCGCTGGTCAAGGGTGGCCAGCAGCGTGAGGCGGCGGCGCGTTTTGTGGAGTTCATGCGCTCCGCCGCGGTGCAGGAGGCCTTGCAAACCAGCATGTGGATGTTCGCCGCCGAGCCACGTACCAACAGGCCTGACGTGTTGCGCCATGCTGTGGAGCCGGCGGTATTCGACAACCCGAGTCCACAGACCATTGCCGACAAAGGCAGCGCCTGGCTCGACCGTTGGACCCGCGTGGTGTTGAAGTAAATCTGCTTCCGTGTCCATGGTCCGGGAACGGCCGGTGCCCGCGCTGGCTGTGGCTGTCTTGCCGCTCGCATTTCTTGCGTTGATGCTGGTCGCGCCCCTGGCGCGCCTGATGGTCGAAGCTGGCGCGGATGCAAGCACTGCCATGCTGATCGCCTTGTGGTCCGACGACTACTTGCGCTGGCGGGTCTGGTGGTCGTTGCTGCAGGCGGCCCTTACCTGTGTGGCGGCGCTGCTGTGCGGGCTGCCGGTGGCCTGGGTGTTGGCGCGTTATGAATTCCCGGGCCGTGTGCTGGTGTTGCGCCTACTGATGTTGCCGTTTGTTGTTCCCACGCTGGTGGCGGCATTGGGTGTGCTGGCGTTATGGGGCCCGCGCGGCCTGCTCGCCGGCTGGCTCGGTTGGGATTTGCAGGACACACCCTGGCTGCTGCTGTATGGCAACCTGTTCTTCAATCTGTGCCTGCTGGTGCGCGCCGGCGTGGATGCGCTGGGGCAAGTCAGCGCGGCGCGCGTTGCGGCGGCGCGCACTTTGGGAGCCACGCCGTGGCGCGTATTCTGGCGTGTGGAGTGGCCGGCGATTCTGCCCTGGCTGACTTCGGCCCTGTGCCTGGTTTTCCTGTATTGCTTCTCGGGTTTCGGACTGGCGCTGATTCTGGGTGGACAAAAGTTCGCGACCGTCGAAGTTGAGATCTACACGCTGGTGGCACATGAGTTGAAGCTGGCGCAGGCCGGCGCGTTGGCGTTGGGCATGTTGCTGCTGACCGGCATGGTGGCGTTGCTTTATGCGTGGCTGGAGCAGCGCATGTCCACGCCGGCACGGGTCGACCCGATCGCGCTCAAACGGCCAGTGGGAGCCCAGCAGTGGTGCGCCGTGGGCGCTGCGCTGCTGGTGCTGGTGTTCTTTTGCGCCGCGCCGCTGCTGGCGATACTGGTGCAAGCCCTGGGCGCGGGTACGGCAGCCTGGGCCGCGCTGCTGGACCAGGAAACCCTGCAGGCTTTATGGAACACACTGCGATTCACTGTGATGGCCTTACTTTTGGCCACCGCGCTGGGCGTCACCCACGCTCTGGCCGCGCGCCGTTCGGTTTGGCTGCGTGCGGCGGCATTCCTGCCGTTTGTCGTGTCTCCGGTGACGGTGGCGTTTGGTTTGTTGTTGCTCTACCCGTTGTGGAGCGCCAGCCTGCCGCTGCTGGTTGCGGCTTACGCGTTGATTGCCTATCCGTTCGTGGCCAAGTCACTTGGCGCCGCCCTGGACAGCCTGCCCGAACATGTATTGCAGGCGGCGCGCTCGTTAGGCGCAACGCCATGGCGCGGCTTCTGGCGCGTCACGCTGCCATTGGTGGCGCCGTCGCTGCGCCGTGGTATGGCATTTGCCGCCGCCACCGCGTTAGGTGAGTTTGCCGTGACGCTGTTTCTGTCGCGCCCGGAGTGGGCCACGCTAACGACCCTGATCTACCAGCGCCTGGGGCGCCCAGGTGCCGGCAACCGCGATGCCGCATTGCTGCTGGCGGCCTTGTTGATGCTGCTCGCGCTGACGACTTTCCTGTTGATAGAAAACCCGCCGCGCGCGAATCGGCGTGACGCGCAGCCTGCGCGGAGTATTGCCGGTGCTTGAATTAAAGCGCGTTCGCAAGACCTTCGACGACCATGCGGGCGGGTTGTGGTTGCTGGCCGACGATCTCGATCTGTTGGTGGCGCAGGGTCAAACCGTGGCCGTTCTGGGCCCATCGGGCAGTGGCAAGAGCACCTTGCTAAAAATGATTGCCGGATTGGAGGCGCAAGACGCCGGCGACATCTGGTTTGACGGCGTGAACCTGGCTGGTGTATCACCGGAGCGGCGTGGCTTTGCGCTCATGTTTCAGGATTTTGCGCTGTTCCCGCACCTCGACGTACTGGACAACGTGGCGTTTGGCCTGGTGGAGCAGCGGCAGTCGCGCCGGCAGGCGCGTGAGCAGGCGCTGCACATGTTGTCGGTATTTGGCCTGGCCACGCACGCCCGCCACAAGGTCTGGAAGCTGTCGGGCGGTGAACAACAACGCGTGGCGCTGGCACGTGCCCTGATCACCGCGCCGCGCCTGCTGCTGCTCGACGAACCGTTTTCGGCGCTGGACGCCGAGTTGCGCGCCAGCCTGCGCGAGGAGTTTGCGCAACGCATCCAGGCCGCCGGCATAACAACCGTACTCGTGACGCATGACGAAGCGGAGGCGCGGGCACTGGCGCAACGCGGTTTGCGGCTGGTGGCGGGGCGGCTGCAACCCTTGTGGTGAGGTAGCGCACCTGCTGTGTTTCCCGCGGCGCGCCTGGCATGGCGGATCGAGCGCTGCGTCGCTTCCGGTAGCGATTCCCATCAGCACACGGTAGTGCTTCATGGCCGCCGACGTGCCTGGTGTGATGCCGAAGGTTCGCGCTAACCGGCGCGCACTGATTTTGCGCGCGTCCGAGTTGAGCGCGTTGTTGGACGCGATAAGCGCAACGCAAGCCAATTACTGAAGGACGCTTGGCTTTCTCCGGATTGCTTTCCGGCCAACAGACCTTCGACGCTTATATCTTCGTCGAGATCTTCCCAGTGAATACCTAAACCTCGGCCGATCAGTCGCCAGCGCTTGCGTTCTGCCGGGGTGGCACGTAATAACCGCGGGTACCACGCGAGGGGAACCGAAATGGTTCGGCCATCGCTAAGTTCAACGCAAAGTGTGTCGTCCGAAACAGCCACGTCTTCGGCAAAGGGGACTTCCATGTCAATGGCTGAAGTACTCATTCCAGGCCTTCCTAAGTTCATCACGATGATCACTCGCAAGCTTCTCGATCCGAGCGAGTTCTACGCGCGAAAATCCGCCGCTGCTTTGCAACCGAATTGGATCGAGCCAGAATTTCGCGATCCTATCATCCCGCTCAACATGGACGTGTGCCGGTTCGTCACGGTCTCCCGTATGGAGATCTGACCTTGCTGGACAAGGCGTTGCGCAAGCTGATCAGCCGGGGCCAACTTCTGGCGTGTTTGCATGCGGCGGTAGCGGCGCTGGGCGTGGCGTTTGATCCGGTTGCAGCATACGAATCCCACGGGCCAATGTGGGCCAGGGCCTGATCGAACGCGTGGCCTTCGCGCGAACTCTTGCCAGGGCCACTGCTATGCTCACCAGGGATGCCCCACGACAGCTTCTCCGCACTCACCCGGCAGCGCGACTTCATGCGTCTTTGGAGCGCGCGTTTGTTCGGCACCACCGGCAACCAGATGCTGATGGTGGCGATTGGTTGGCAGATGTACGACCTGACCGGTAGCGCCTGGGACCTGGGTCTGGTGGGCCTGTACCAGTTCGTTCCCGCGTTGTTGTTTACGCTGATGGCCGGCCATCTGGCGGACCGCGTGCACCGCGGTCGCATCATCGCGGTCTGCCTGCTGGCGCAGGCGCTGGTGGCAGGCCTGCTGGTCGCTGCCACCGAGGGTGCCGGTGCATCCACTGTCTGGGTGTCACGCGAGCTGCTGTTGGCGCTATCGGTGGCGCTGGGGCTTGCGCGCGCCTTCCAGATGCCGGCCCACCAGTCGTTGACGCCGATGCTGCTGCCGGCAGCGCTGTTGTCGCGTGGCCTGGCTTTCAGTTCAGCCGGTTCGCAGGCGGCCATCATCGGCGGCCCGGCAATCGGTGGCGTGTTGTTTGTCTTTGGAGCGAGCGCCGTGTACGCAGCCTGCGCGATGGCGTTTGCCGTGGCTGGCGTCCTGGTGCTGCGCTTGCGTTACACGCACCTGCCACGGGAGGCCGAGCCCACATCCCTGCGCACGGTGCTGGCCGGTGTCGCGTTTGTCTGGGAGCGCAAGGTTTTGCTGGGCGCCGTTTCGCTGGACTTGTTTGCCGTCTTGCTGGGTGGCGCGACGGCTTTGTTGCCGATGTTTGCCAAGGACATTTTGCAGGTTGGTCCCTGGGGTCTTGGCCTGCTGCGCGGCGCCCCGGCCGTGGGTGCCCTGTGCATCTCGGCGGTGTTGACGCGCTGGCCTTTGCGAAGACGGATCGGGCGCAGCCTGTTTCTGTCGGTTGCCCTGTTCGGTTTGTGCATGATCGTATTTGGTCTGTCGACCAGTTTCGCCTTGTCGCTGCTGGTGCTGGCCGTCTCCGGCGCTGCCGACACCGTCAGTGTCGTAGTGCGCCAGACGCTGGTCCAGCTGGAAACCCCCGACGACATGCGGGGACGGGTCAGCGCTGTCAACTCGGTGTTCATTGGCGCCAGCAACCAACTCGGCGAGTTCGAGTCGGGCGCCACCGCGGCATTGCTGGGCCCGGTGGGTTCAGTCGTGCTGGGTGGTATCGGAACCTTGCTGGTGGCGGCGTTGTGGACGCGCTGGTTTCCGTCGCTGGCGCGGCGCGACCGGCTGGATCGGGGCTGAGAGCGTGAGAGGCAATCCAATGCACCCGCGTGAGGCCCCAAAACGGGTCCAATCTAGGCGCAAAACGCAGCCGGGGTTGGCCCCCGGCAAGGCTTTGCAACAACGAGTGGGCTTGTTTTGGGGCCTCACCCGAAGGGCCGGGGTACCCAGGGGCGCTGGGGGGTGTTGCGCCGCTTGCCAAGGCAAGAGCCATGGCTGCGCGTCGCGCCAACCCCAGCGCCCCAGGCCACCCCGGCGCGGGCGCATTCGATTGCCTCTCACGCTCTGAGCCATGCTTGTGGCGGGCACGGTCCGCCTCGATCCTTGACAAAGTGCTTGCGCAGGAGTAGATACTAATGATCACGCGTTGTCCGGACCAATCTTGAGGAGGTTGCCATGCAGTTCCTTCCTGGTTTTGTTGTCTTGCTTGCCGTCAGCTGCGCACATGCGGATCCGGTGTTGTTCAGTTATAACTTCACGGCGCCGCCGCTCAACGCGAACCAGAATATCGTTGGCTTTGGCTTGAGCGTCGATGTGCTGAGTTCGGCCGTGGGGCCGAACATTGTTATAGCGGACCCCAAGCTCGCAAATAAACTGGCTCCGAACCCGTTCACCGTGCCGACACCCAACTGCGTTGCCACGCCCCAGAACTGCAGCCCGGTGCCCATAACGACCAATGGTGTTGATCCCAAGACCCTGCAGGATCCGCAGTTTTTCTTTGACCCGAGTGATCCGAAGTCGTTTTCGGTGACCAAAGGCGTCGCTCAGAACAAACCGAATGACAAGCCACCCGGCGTGCCCGCGGGTACGACAATTCGTACCGACAACGTGGCTTTGTCGTGGGAGGCGTTGTTTTTTCCGGCTGCGCCGGTAGTTTTCGGCGCCGGAAACCAGTTGAAATTCGGCGCTACGCTGGAAATTCAGAGGGCCTACGATCAGCGGCCCAAGACCGGCACCAGCAAGGAGCCGCCCCCTCCCAGGCCAGTCTACCGCGACACGTTTTCGAAGGAGCGCGGCATCTGGAAACTGGATGACGGCAGCAGCGTTCAATCCGGCCAGAAGGCGGTGCACACGATCCGGATGGGGATGGACGCGACGGATCCGGGCCTTGCCGGACTGTTCGCGGGATTGAGCTTCGCCTATACAAACGATGCTTTTAACAATATCGTGTTGTCCGATCTCGGCTTCGAGACTTTCACGACGGAACTGCCGCTTGACGTCGTCGGCGCAATTGGCACGCCTTTGTCCGGCGCCATCGTCACTTTGAACGGTTTGTTGCAGTCGAGTCAATCCTTCTATTCCGTGCCGGTTGGCGGGACGCTCGAGTTTTTCTTTCCCGGCACCAGCGATTCGTTTTTCATCGCCCGAGGTTTGGTATCCGCCGACGGGCTGCCTGAACTCGGGTTTGCCTATGAGACCCGGTTGACGGCCCCGGAGCCGCCTGCCTGGACGCTTCTCGCCGCGGCGATGCTGGTGCTGATTGGAATGCGCGCGCGTACCACAGCCAGGCGAGTCTTGCGCCGCGGCCACGCTACATAAAGGTTCCGAATCCAATGACTCTGAGCGCGAGGTTTTGGACCAACGCGAAGATCGGCATCGGAATCCGCCTCGGCTCTATCACCATCCACCTGCGGCTCGCCCGCAGTGAACGCGTTTCCACAAACGCGCCACGCGCGCCTTTGCAGCATGCGCCGACCGCGCTAAGCGGCAGTGGTGTGGAGTTGCGATCGAATCAGGCGCACCGATCGGCAGCGCCGCCGCGGCAATCCCAGGTAGCCTTGATCGTCGGTACCGGGCCCGGCCTGGGCAGCGCGTTGGCGCGCCAATTTGCCCGTGCTGGCATGCGGGTGGCCGTGGCGGCCCGCAATGCCGAAAAACTGGAGCCCTTGATACAGGAACTTCCCGCGCTGGGCGGTGTGGGTCGAGCTTACGGTTGTGATGCAAGCGACGAACGATCGGTCAGATCCATGCTCAATCGGGTGGTCGAGGAGATCGGAGTTCCCGATCTGGTGGTGTACAACGTGGAGCATTTCATACCCGGCACCCTGCTGGACATCGAAACACCGGCATTCGAGCAATGCTGGCGGGCGATGGCACTGGGCGGGTTCATCGTCGGGCGCGAGGCCGCTCGGCTGATGGTGCCGCGCGCGTCCGGCACGATTATCTATACCGGTGCCACCGGCGCATTGCGCGGCCGGGCCGGCTACATCAACATGGCGGTTGGCAAGTTCGGGGTGCGGGCGCTGGCCCAGAGCATGGCGCGTGATCTGGGGCCAAAGGGAATTCACGTCGCCCACGTCATTCTCGACGGTGGCATCCTGTCCGCGCAGTCCGGTGACGCTGCACGGGAACGCCACGTATCCCTGTTCCCCGAACATATCGCGCAGTCTTATTACCAGTTGCACCTGCAGCACCGCAGCACCTGGACGCAGGAGATGGACCTGCGGCCCTGGGTGGAAAAGTTCTAGCGACCGAGGAACTTGGGCCTAAGAACCTATCCGTGAATAAGACGACCCTGCGTTGTGACGAGAAAGCGATGGATGCTAGGCGCAAGCCGCAGCCCAGGGTAGGCCCCTGGGCAAGGTTTGCAACGACGCAGACGCGCTTTATCGTCGCAACCCTTCGGGCCGGGGCCCCAAGGGGCACATGCGGGTGTCGCAAGCCGCTTGTGGTGCAGAGCACCACGGCGCGTCTCGCTCCTACGCCTGTACCCCTTGGGACCCCGGCGCAGGGCCGCCTTATTCACGGATAGGTTCTATATCGCCGCCGCCAGTTCAAGTTGCTTGAGCCGCCGCGTAATACGTTCCAGAAACTGCTTGCTCACGTGCGACAAAGTTCGGTGCGACGGAACCAGGATGCCGACTTCGATGGCGTTGATGGCGCGATTGGCCAGTGGCCGCCACACCACTTCGCCGCGCTCGAGTTCATCCATGAAGCCGATCCTGGAGAAGAACGAAATTCCGCGCCCGGCGATGATCAGCCGCTTGGCCATGGTGGTCGAGTTACACGTGATCGACGGCACCAGTTCATCCCAGAACTTGGAGAACTCCGGTTGCACCAAGCTGTGGATGGGCGACAGGCGGCTGATCTGTATGAAGGCCTGGCCACGGCAGTCGTCGAAGCCGATCTGATTTTTTTTCGCCAGTGGGTGCGACGGCGCCATCACCACGCCGGGTGGGAACGGCGCTTTGGCAACGACCTCCAGCGTGGCGGGAAGTTTGCCCAGATAACAGATACCGATGTCGTTCTCGCCCATCGCCACCCGCTCCGGTACTTCGCTCGGCAGCGCGGAGGAAATCGTGTAACGCACGGCCGGGTAGCTGCCGGAAAACTCTTCCACCGCCGACGGCAGGAAGTCGATCAGCAGGGAGTCCATTGCCGCCACCGACACATGGCCTTTGCGTTCACCCTTTAACGCGTCGAGTTCGGTGCGCATCAAGTGAAAGTCGTGCAAGGTGCCGCGCACATGTTGTTGCAGGCGTTCACCGGCTGCGTTCAGGCGCATGCCACTGGGAATCCGGTCGAACAACTCGGTACCCAGCTCTTCCTCCAGCCGAAGTATTTGCCGGTTGACGGCGCTGGATGCCACAAACAGGTTTTGCGCTGCCTTGCGGATCGACCCGCAACGGGCGACTTCCAGGAAATACTTCAGAACAACGGCATGCATGGCTTGCGGGTCGGGTGGCGACCAGTCTTCAGTCAAAG
Organism: Betaproteobacteria bacterium; assembly: GCA_031403955.1. GTDB lineage: Bacteria > Pseudomonadota > Gammaproteobacteria > Burkholderiales > Burkholderiaceae_C > CAISIP01. Next base: position 4,041 of record JANNGR010000517.1, on the reverse strand, counting down.
CGTGCCCCGAGTTTAGTCAGTCCCGGCTTTGCGTTTGGCAATCCGACCTACTCCCTCCCATGCCAACAGACTTGCGCATGCGCGGCTACCGCTTTTCAATCACCACGCGATCCTATTGGTGAGTGTTAACGCTTGACGTTAGCAACGCTAGGCGTTAATATTCGCGCATGACGATCCAGAGCTTCAAATGCAAAGATTCGCACGCGCTCTTTCTCGGTCAACGTGTGCGTCGATGGGTTAACGTCGAGCGACCTGCTCTACGAAAACTTGAGCAACTCGACTGGTCCGCGGTGTTGGAGGATTTGCGTGTACCCCCTGGCAATCAATTGGAAGCGTTGAAGGGAAAGCGTAAGGGGCAACATAACATTCGCATCAACGATCAGTGGCGCGTGTGCTTCGTTTGGACCTCGCAAGGCCCGAAGAACCTTGAGATCGTTGACTAGCACTGAAGGAGTTTGACCATGCGTACCGTTCCCCCTGTTTCTCCCGGCGAAATGTTGGCCGAAGAGTTTTTGAAGCCTCTTGGTCTATCGAAGTACCGCTTGGCCAAAGACATTGGTGTCCCGCCTCAGCGAATCGGGGACATCGTGGCCGGTAAGCGGTCCATCACCGCCGACACTGACCTACGCCTGTGCCGGTACTTTGGGCTCAGCGATGGATGGTGGCTTCGCGGTCAGGCCAACTACGACACAGCGATCGCGCGTGAAACGATGGGCGAAGCGCTCTCGCGTATTTCCCGTTGTCAACTGTTGGCTGCCTGAGCAATGCATGCAGAAAGATAGCCGAGCCCTTCGCTGAACTCAAACGGTCTGCCGCGCATCGCGTTACCTTGCAGGGTGAGGAGCAAGGCATTCACTGGCCGGGCCTGGATGAAGACATTTCGGTCACGCGGCGGATTGCCGGGCAAACGTCGGACGAGTTCAAGGCGGCACAGGTCTAACGGCCCACCGTCTGCACCAGCGGATGGTCGCAGGCGGTGGCACCGACGCTGCTGGCGCCGCCCGGGCTGCCCAGGCCACTGACTTGCGCGGAAAAGAACTCCCGATTGGCGGCGATGAACTGTGTCAGGTGTTTGGGTACTTCGGCATCTTCGTAGATCGCCTCGGGCGGGCAGACCGATACACAGATGCCGCAGTTGATGCATTCGTCGGGGTGGATGTAGTAGGTACGCGCGCCTTCATAGATACAGTCCACCGGGCAACACGCGACACAACTGGCGTCCTTGCAGTCGATGCAGGTGTCGACGATGACGTAGGCCATGTCAGCGCCCGGTCCATTGCGGCTTGCGTTTTTGCTGAAACGCCAACACACCTTCATTCGCGTCTTCGGAGTGCAGCGCCGCAACCAGCGCCGGCAGGCGCAACGCCTGTGCCTGTGCTGGTGAGAGGTTGCCGGTGCTGCGCACGACCTGCTTGATCGCCTGCAGCGACAGCGGCGCGCAGGCCAGGATGTCATTCACCCAGCGCGCAACCGCCGCGTCCAACTCCGCGCGCGGCACCACTTCGTTCACCAGACCCATGTCCAGCGCCTGTGCCGCGGTTATGCGTTTGCCGGTGAACAACATCGCCATCGCCTTTCGAAACGGCACCTGGCGCTGCAGCAGCGTCATGCCGCCATCCAGCGGCATACGGCCTACCAGCGCCTCCGGCAGGCCGAAGCTGGCCTCTTCACAGGCGACCACGATATCGCAGCCCAGTACCATCTCAAAACCGCCGCCCAATGCAAAACCGTTGATACGCGCGATCACCGGTAGGTTGAGGGTCTCGCGCAGCGCAATGCCGCCAAAGCCGCCGGGCCGCGGGGCGGCCCAGTACTCCAGCCCGGTGACGGACGGATTCTTCAGGTCGGCGCCGACGCAAAACGCACGCTCGCCGGCGCCCGTCAGCACCACTATGCGCACCTCTGGGTCGTTCTCGATCTGCTTCCAGATGTGTTGCAACTCGGCCTCGGTCGCCAGGTCAACCGCGTTCAGTGCCTCGGGCCTGGACAGGGTTACCGTGGCAACGTGGTCGTGGACCGTGAATCCCACTGTCATGACTGCTCGACTCCCGCGCGCGCGAGTTGCAGGATTTCTTCGGTGTGTTGGCCCAGCCGTGGCGGGGCCCGGCGCAGTATCACCGGCGCGGCGGACATCTCGATCGGGCTGCCGACAAACTTCACCGGCTGGCCTTCGCCTTGGCCTTCCATCAGCATCCGGTTGTGCAGGGTTTGCGGATCCACCAATGCTTCGCGCAGGTCGCGCACCGGGGCGCACAACAGGTCCTGTTGCTCCAGGCGTTCCAGCCAGTGGGCGCGGTTATTGCTGGCGAAGCGTTCGCGGAACATGGCCTGCAATTCAGTCTTGTGTTTGAACTGCTGGTTCAGGTTGCAGAAGCGCGCGTCTTTTGAGAGGTCGTCCAGGCCGAGCGCGGCGCAGATGTCCTGCAGCGGGTTGGCCTTGAATGCACCCACCAGCACCAGCGCGCCGTCCTGCGTATCGAACACACCGGAGAGTGGCATCGCGGCCCAGTTGACCTCCGAGTCGGCCATCATGATCATCGCCGCCTCCTGCATCTGCATCGCCAGCATCGAGTTGTAGAGCGATACGCTGACTTTCTGCCCGACGCCGGTGCGCCCGCGCTGCAGCAGGGCCAGCAGGATGCCCTGCACCATGTGCATGCCAGCCGAATAATCGGCCAGCGCGGTGGGATAGACCGACACCGGCACCGAATCATCGGCGCGCCGGGCCATCACGCCACTCATGGCCTGCGCCAGCACGTCCTGCCCGCCTTTATGGGCATATGGCCCGCTGTCGCCGAAACCGGTGCCCACGGCATAGATGATGCGTGGATTGAGCGCGCGGCAGTCTTCATAACCCAGGCCCATACGTTCCATCACGCCGGCGCGAAAGTTGTTGACCACCACGTCGGCGCCGCTAATCAGCGCCTTGACGGCGGCGATCTGCGCCGGGTCGCGCAAGTCAATCGCGGCGCTACGCTTATTGCGGTTCAGGCTGCAAAAAATCGGGTTGTCGGCACCATGCACCGGCTCGAAAGTCGAACGGCTCAGATCCCCTGCACCTTTGCGCTCGATCTTCAGTATGTCGGCGCCGTAGTCGGCCAGCATCTGGGTACATACCGGCCCCATCATCACCTGCGAGAAGTCGACCACGCGAACGCCCGCCAGTGGCAGGTCGGCGCCGGTTTGAAGGTCGTTTTTCATACCGTCTCCAGAACAGTGTCATGGGTTGCCAGCGCGGCCGCCAGCGCCGGAACGTCGGCATTGCGTCCGGTCTGGTCGCCCGGGTCGGCGCCTTGCGCGCGCAAGGTCTTCTGCAGCCGCTGGATGTCTACATTACGCACCGTTACCCCGGCATCCAGCGCCAGTGCGGCAGCCACCCCAGCGGCTTCACCCATCGCCATACAGGGCGGTATTTCGCGCGAGATTTTTTGGGCCTGCGAGGTTACCGAATAGTGGCGCCCTGCCACCAACAGGTTGTCGATCTTTTGCGGCAATAACACCTGGTAGGGCATGGTGTAGTCGCGGCCACGCGCGATGCTGTCGGCAAAACGGGTCCGCCGCGCCAGGTCTTCCTTGGTCAGTATGTATTCGCCTTCCAGCAATCGCGTCTGGCGCACGCCGGTCTGCGGCGCGACGTCGACCACATAACACTTCTCGAAACCGGGCAGCCGGGAGCGGACAAAGTCCACCAGCGCATGGATGTGTTTGCGGCCCCGAACCTCGGCGCGCGTCAGATCCTCCACCATCAGACCGTCCAGCCCGGCCATGTGCGGGCAGTTGCACCACACCACGCCCGGTAACGGTGTCTTGAGCCACCACAGGCCCCATGACCCGCCCAGCAGCTTCTTGATCTGGCGATCCAGCGCCGAATAGATTTCGGGCTCCTGGCGCTCGAATTGCTCGGCGGCATCGGTGTCCACACCGCCGAGTCGGAACACCGTGGTCATGATGTAGTTGCCGCCGGTATGTGGTGCGCCGGCCGAGGCCGCCACGTCCAGATCCCCGGTGGCGTCGATCACTACCTGGCCCAGGATTGCCTGC
>JANNGR010000516.1:0-2984 GCA_031403955.1 Betaproteobacteria bacterium | reverse complement strand
GACCTTCACCTCCTTCGACACCCGTTCGCTGAGCAGGTAGAACGCGATGACGTCGTGGCTCATCATCGGCTCGGTCATCGCCGCCACGGCCTCGGGCAACCGTGCGAGCACCTCGCTGTTGGGCATCAGGTGCTTGTGGTGGCGGGTCTTGAAGCGCTCGGCGATCAGGTCCGAGTATTCGAATTCGTCGGCCTTCTCAGTGCCAGCTCCTACGCCTTCGAAACCGATCGAAAACGTCAGCAGGTCGTCCACATGATCGGCCAGCAGGCCGACCAGCAGGCTGGAGTCCAGTCCGCCTGACAGCAACACGCCCACCGGTACGTCGGCAGCCAGACGGTGGCGGTCCAGCGCGCGCACCAGCACCTGGCGGGTCGCATCCAGCCATTCGGCCTCGGAGAGGGGCTGCGCCGGGCGCGTCGCGTCCAGCGTCCAGTACACCCGCTGCGTGACCTGACCGTCCGTGCTCACCGCCATCGTGGTGGCGGGCGGCAACTTGCGCACCCCGCTGAGAACGGTGCGCGGCGCCGGCACCACGGTATGCAGCGTGAAGTGGTGATGCAAGGCGATCGGATCGAGCCGGGTGTCGATGCCGCCGCCGGCCAGCAGTGCCTGCACGCTCGATGCGAATCGCAGCCGCTGACCATCCTGCGCCAGGTACAGCGGCTTGATGCCGAAGCGGTCGCGCGCGAGGAACAGGCCGCCGCGGCGCCCGTCCCGCATATCCCAGATGGCAAACGCGAACATGCCGTAGAAACGTTGCACACACGCCTGCCCCCAGGCGTGGTAGGCCTTCAGGATGACTTCGCTGTCACCTTCGGAAAAGAAGGCATAACCGATCGCGATGAGTTCGCCGCGCAGTTCACGGTAGTTGTAGATCGTGCCATTGAACACCAGGGCCAATTGCAATGCCGGGTCGACCATTGGCTGGTCGGCGCTAGCCGACAGGTCGATGATGGCCAGCCGCCGGTGCCCGAAGGCAAGTGGCCCATCCGTGAATGTGCCCGCATGGTCGGGGCCGCGGCGTGCCAGCGCCCCGGACATGCGCGCGATGGCCTCAAGGTCAGGCGACGCGCCATCGAATCGCAATTCACCGCAGATGCCGCACATGCATTTCCTCAATTGGGCTTGCGCGGCGCGTGCATCAACACCAAGACCTGGTCGAATCGACCTTGGATGTCGGTAGCGGCAATTCGGCACTGCCGAACAGCAGCGCCCGCATACGTTCACGTTCCGCGACAGTGGGCCAGCCGGCGTCGTCGGGAACGGGCGCCACCTCGGTGCGGTGGGGATGGGCCGCCGGTGTGGTAGTCCAATCGACCCGCCCCTGCGCGTCGAAGCGGACCAGGCTGTAGGTCTCATTGACCACCGTGTCCGGCGCCCCGTCTTTCAGGCGCACATACCAGTCTGCCAGGCGCAAGGTCTGGCCAGCCAATGCCGGGGCCGATGCCTGGGCACGTGCCAGCGCGACGTACAACGCATGCGGAACCGGATGCACACCCGTGTCTTCGTCGAGCAGGAACACATAGGAGCCATACCCGGCGTCAGATGCGCTGTCCTCACCACAGGCCTGGAGGGTTCGACCCGACACGTCGGCCGTGCTGTAAACCGGCGCGAAGCCACCACCCGGCGTGCGGAAGTTGGTCGTCTGGCCCTGGTACATCCGAGCGGCCACCCATTGCACCGCGCCCTCGTAGGCGTAGGCGCGCAGATCGAACTTCATCGCCTTTCCTGCATCGAATTTGTCGACCATCCGCTGACCCGGCGCGACGATGGCCTGGGCGACATAGTCCCCGGCCAGAATCTCCTGCCAGACCCGCCGCGTCAGCTTGTCGCCCCGGTAGGCGGCACGGCTGCCAAAACCGGCCACCGGCTTGAAAAACAGGCCCCGGCGCGCGTCCCACAAACGCTGTGCATCGGCGCCATCGACCAGCTCGGTGCGGGGCACGTGCTCCAGCAGCACCTGTTGCGTCGCCTGGGGCACGCCCAACGCCTGCAGCCGCGCGGCATCGCTGAAAAGCGCGAGCCGCCGCTTGTCGGCATACAGAGCATGGGCTTGCGGGTTCGGCGTCAGCACCACGACTTGCCGCAGGGTCGCTTCGCGCAGCGCGGCGCTGCCGGGCTGTTCCAGATAGAAGTCGGTCAGGCGGTTGTAGACCAGGTCGATGGCAAGGTCGCCGAACCACAACCAGCCGTCGCGCCATTCGAGCGACGCAGGGCAGGCAATCACGGCGCGCAGCCCGAGGCGCTCGAACAGTTGCTGGAATAACAGGAACTCGGGGTAGAGGTACTGTTGCTCGGGTGCCTCGTCGACGATGGCGATGCTCACCAGCGGCCGGGTGCGGCCAGACAGACGCCATTCATGGCGGAACATTTCGACGATTCGCTGTTCGAAGGCCGCCACATTGGCAAGTGTCGGCACCATCGCACCCATCGCCGCGCAGCAGGCCCGATGCGCGCGCGCCAACACCGCGTTTAGCATCGCCCCGCCGGCATTGGTGTTGATCTCGATCAACCCCAGGTGGCCCTGATCGAGGTGGAAGTCGTAACCGAAGAACACACCCCTTGGACCGCTGGTACCTAGCCGGGCGATGGCCGGCGCGGCGGCCAGTACCTGCTCTCGATAAGCCGGCAGCGCCACGACCGATTCGACGGCCTGTATCACGTGCGCCATCTGCTGCAATTGCGGCGTCGCCACGAACACCGGAAGCGCCGCGAACAGGTAGGGGCAACGCTCTCGCACCATCGCCGACAGGCCCGGTTGGCCGAGCTCCAGATCGAGTGCTCGCACCAGCGCGGCCTGGTCGAGACTGAGGCAAAAACAGTCATGGTTGAGTGCCTCGATCGCGCTCAGGGGCGCCTTGTCAGGGGGTGACGGCAAGTCGGCGTTCACTTGGATGCCTTTGCCAAGGCCTCAAATTGCGTCCGGCGTGATGCGGCCAGGTAACCGATGGCACCTCCCGCAAGGTAGGCTCGGCGAAAGGCGG
>JANNGR010000515.1:0-10136 GCA_031403955.1 Betaproteobacteria bacterium | reverse complement strand
GTCCGTTTCATCAAAGGCATTACGAAATGAAACCGATGGATTTTTCGCCAGGCTAGGCGTAGACCCGCAGCCGCACTGGCAGTGCGGCAAGGGGCTGCAACGACGCATGGCGGAAAAAGCCGCGGTTTCATGTAATGATTTTGGTGAAACGGACTACTAGTGGCTTCAGCCGCGGTTCTCGAAAACGCCGAGCTTCTTGTGCAGCGGCGTCTCGTCGGCGATGAACAGGAAGGCCGGTTCGTCGGATGAGCGGTTGACTAGGTTCACAGCGGTGTAGCCGGGGGCGCAGCAGGTGTCGGCTTCGGCCAGCGTGAAGGACTGGTATTCGACCTTTACGTCGGCACTGCCTCCGATCAGGTGGAACACGATCGCCGGAGATCGCACCGGCAGGCGCAGCGCCTGGCCGGGGCGCAGCATCAGCGCGTAGTAGCCGAGTATGTTCTGCGCGTCGCCGCCGGTCTCGGGGTTGACGTAGCTAACCTGCACCGCCTCCAGCTCCGGCTGATCGGCGGCCAGCGTTTCGAGCGCGGCTCGGGTCTGTGCCCAGGGATAACGCAGCATCGGATAGGCCTTGTCCGTGCGCGTGAACACGGGCGTGGGCACGACGCCGCCGTGGGCATACGTGCGGTCGCCGCGACCGGGCTTGACGCTCTGGCGCGGACCATCGACGTGGTACGAGGCCTCCATGTAGTAGACCAGCGGCAGATCGAGCACATCGAGCCACACTACCGGTTCGGTACCGTCGTGGCCATGCTCGTGCCACAAGCCGGTGGGCGTGAGGATCAGGTCGCCGCGGCTCATCGGGCATTTCTCACCGTCCACCGTGGTGGTGGCGCCCTCGCCCTCGACGATCATGCGCACCGCATTCGGCGTGTGGCGGTGTGATGGCGCCCACTCGCCTGGCAGCAGCAGTTGCATGCCCAGGTAGATTGCGGCGCTGGCCTGCATCTTCTCCAACCCATGGCCCGGGTTGGCGAGCACCAGTACGCGACGCTCGGCCTTCTCGATCGGCGTCAGTTCACCCGCCTTCATCAGCAGCGGGCGCAGTGCTTTGTAGGCCCAGTGCGTGGCACGGGTGCGGGGCTGGGGCTTGCCGGGCGGCAGCAAGGCGCGCAGGCTGGGCCACAGCGGCACCAGATTGTGCGACTTCAGCGCCGCGACATAGTCGGCGGGCAGGTCTTCGAGGCGTGCGAGTTCGTTCATGTTGGTTCTAGTCCAGGCTGATGTTCTTGCGCTTCACCAATTGCTCGTAGATCTTGCTCTTGGCATCTGCATTTTTGCGAATCTCGTCGGGTGACCAGGTGATGGCCTCGAACGCGAAGTTGTTGAAACGGGCCTTCACCTCGGGGTCAGCCAAAACTTTTAGGACATCGCTGTTGATCTTGGCCTTGACATCGTTGTTTATTCCTTTGGGCGACAAAAGCACCACGAAGGAGTTGACTTCAAAGTCCGCCGGGCCACCCGCTTGCGCCACCGTGGGCACCTCAGGCATTTGCGGCACACGATTGGCGGCGGCTACCGCAATGTAGCGAATTTTGCCGGCCTTGAATATTCCCTGACTTGACGGAATGCTGCCAAAGCTCCATTGAATGTCTCCGGAACCTACGGAGGTAAACAATTGCGACATCTCGCGGTACGCCACATGGGTCATCTCGGAGCTTGTCAGCAACTCCAGTTGTTCGCCCCCCAAATGCCCGGGACTGCCGATACCCCACGATCCAAAATTCACTTTGTTGGGGCCGGCCTTGGCCGCGCCGATCAGGTCTTTCATGTTTTGCCACTTCGAGTCCGTGGCTACGGTCACAAAGAACGGGGTTCTGAACAAGGGCGCGACCGGGTCAAACACGTTCAGCGTCACAAAACCCTTGGACTTGTACAGGTGTGGCAAAGCCGCAAGGTGTTCACTGTCGAGTTGGAGCAAGGTGTAGCCATCCGCGGCGGCGCGCTGCGTTGCATCGATGGCAATAAAGCCGCCACCGCCGGGTTTGTTGTTGATAAGGACTGGCTGATTCCAGATTCTGGACAGTTTTTCCGACACTTGCCGCAACACCGCGTCTGGGCCACTTCCAGCGGGGAAAGCGGTGACTATGGTCACTGGCTTGTTGGGGAAGTTGCCTTGTTGCGCCAATGCTGGCGTGCAAAGCGCAGCCAGCAAAGCGGCAGCCAATAGGGTCTTGGGGACGAACAGTTGATTAAGAGACTTCATGGTGTTTCCGTGATGAATTTGGGGTCTGAGTTTGGGGTCAGGTGACGGTTTCAGGATTCAAGGCAGTTCTCGACTTTCCAGCCATACAGCCACTCCATCGCGTCGTAAAAACGATCCGGCGTGCGGCCTTTCCAAAGCGCGTTGCGTACCAGGCGCTCGACGCCTTTGGCGTGGAATATGCGGCCCATCTCGCGCGCCGACAACACAATGCGTGCGGTGCGTGACACACGTGAGCGCTGGTACAACTCGAAGGCCTTGCCGAAGTCGTTGTCGTGCATACGCAGTGCCTCGCCCAGCGTGACCGCGTCTTCCATCGCCATGCAAGCGCCTTGGGCCAGGTACTGCAGCGTTGGGTGCGCCGCGTCGCCCAGCAGCGTGGCGCGGCCATAGTTCCACTGCGCTATGGGTTCGCGGTCGGCGGTGGCCCAGCGCTTCCAGTCCTTGGGCAGGTCGATGAGTTGGCGTGCACGCGGGCAGATGCCTTCGAAATAACTTTGCACCTCCTCGCGGCTGCCTTCGCGCACGCTCCACTGCTCCGTGTTTCGGCTGTGAAAGGTGACGACCACGTTATATTGCTCGCCGCCACGCAGCGGGTAGTGCACTAGGTGGCAGTTCGGGCCGACCCAGATGCTGGCGGCGTTCCACTGCAAGTCGGCTGGGAAGTCCTTCTTGTCGACCACCGCGCGGTAGACCACGTGACCTGAAACACGCGCCTCGTCGCCGACATACTGACGGCGCACCGCCGACTTGACGCCGTCGGCGCCGATCAGCGCGATGCCGCGGTGCTGCCCACCCTTGGCATCGAACACAGTGACGCCGGCATCGTTCTGCTCGACGCGTTGCACCTGGGTCGAGGTCGCGACTTCGATGCGGTCGGTGGCCTGCGCCCCTTCGAGCAGCGACCCATGCACGTCGGCGCGGTGGATCACGGCGTAAGGATTGCCGAACCGTTCGCGAAATGCCGCGCCGGTCGGAATGCGGCCAACCAGCGACTCGTCGAGCGCATCGTGCATCACCATCTCGTCGGTGTAGACCGCGCGGCTGCGGGCGATCTCGCCGATGCCAAGCGCGTCGAACGCCGCGAAGCCATTCGGGCCGAGCTGGATGCCGGCGCCGATTTCGCCGAGTTCCGGCGCCTGCTCGAGCACCTTTACCGCGAACCCCTGCCGCGTCAGCGCGAGCGCCGCGGCAAGCCCGCCAATGCCGCCACCCGCCACTAGTACCGGCAACGAGTTTCTGGATATCTGAACCATGTTTGTCTCCATTCGTCCTTGATCTGGCTCAACTGTCGGCGTTTTACACTATTGCGTCAAAGCCCAATATCGAATACCGCGAATATCGTTTCGGAATACTCAACCATGGCCAAACTCGATCTCGACTGGCTCGGCGTATTTGTCGAGATCTACAAAACACAGAGCGTGTCTCGCGCTGCGCAGCGGCTTGGAATGGAGCAGGCAAGTGCCAGCATCGCGCTCGGCAAGCTTCGCCGCCACTTCGACGACCGCCTGTTCAGCCGCACGTCGCAGGGCATGGAGCCGACGCCGAGGGCGCAGAGCATCTACCCGGATTTGCAGGAAGCGCTGTTTCGAATCGAAAAGGCACGCGGCACGCGCCGTGACTTCTCGCCGCGTGATGCCGAGCGGGAATTTCGAATCTGCACGACCGATATCAGCGAAATTGTGCTGCTGCCCAAGCTCATCAACCACCTGCGGCAAACGGCGCCGGGCCTGGTTGTCGAAGCCGACCAGATCTCCCCTGAAAGCCGGCGCAGGCTCGAGTCGGGGGAGGTCGATCTGGCAGTCGGGTTCACGCCCGACCTGGAAGCCGGTTTCTACCAGCAGGCGCTGTTCGCCCAGGACTTCGTCTGCCTCGCGTCGGCGGAACATCCGCGCATTCGCTCCAAACTCAGCCGGCGCGCTTTCTCGGCAGAAGGCCACATCGTGGTCACCGCGTCCGGCACCGGACACTCCATCGTCGACAAAGTGTTGGCCAGGCACAAGGTCGAGCGCCGCACCGTCCTGCGCTTACCCAGCTTCCTGGGCGTGGCACGTATCGTCGCGCAAACCGAACTGCTGGTCATCGTACCCAGGCTTCTCGGCAAGGCGTTGGCTTCGCAGGAACGTGTTCAGGTACTCGAACCGCCAGTGCCCCTTCCTTCGTACAAGGTCAAGCAACATTGGCACGAGCGTTTCAATGCAGACGCGGGAAACATCTGGCTGCGACGGACGATGGCGGATCTGTTCTCGGGGCTTGCGTAAATCATTATTGGTCATCATGATTGAAGTTGACTGATCCGGAAAGGAAATCCCATGGCAACTGCAGTTGAGACCATAGTACTCACGGCCAATATACCTCGGCCACTGGCCGATAAAGTAGATCAATTGGCAGCGCGTTTTGAGCGCTCACGCGGCTGGATCATGAAGCAGGCCTTGATCGACTGGGTCAATCAGGAGGAGGAACATAGCCGTTTGACTCACGAGGCACTGGCCGACGTGGATGCGAGTTGTACTATCGATCACGATGCCGTGCAGGCATGGAGTAAAAGTCTCGGCAGCGACGCCTCATTGCCCCTGCCGCTGCCAGTCAAACGCTGATGGAACTGAAGTGGACTGGTAGGGCTTTGTCTGATTTGGCACGCCTCCACGAGTTCTTGGCACCCGTGAACCAGGCCCGCGGCGGCCCGCACAGTCCAGTCGCTAACCGCCGCACTCACCAGTCTCTTGGCAAATCCGCGCATTGGCAAAAGACTTCAAGAATTCGATCCACGCGAGGTTCGCCGGATCATCGTGGCGCAATACGAATTGCGTCATGAAATTGCGGCATCCACGATTTATGTGCTGCGGCTGCGGCACTCGCGGGAAGATTGAAGCTAATTTCGAAGGGTTCAATCACCCGCGTCGGCAGTGACGTGCCGGGTTGGCATGACTGCCCCTTCGCACGCCACAAACATTCCGCAGGGACGGTTTATGTAAGGGCTCAGCTTCCATGGTCACCATGCAGCCCGGCGGCAATTGTGCGCATCAGGGCAAGAACTTGTCGCGACTCAATGCCCAGCCGGTGACCCGCTGGCGACTGGCATCGACGGCGTGAACCTGGATGACGCGTATTGCCAGATCGGCACCAACTCGTGTAATCTTGGCTCGAAGGACTTCTGCTTCCATCAAGGTTTCAGATTGAATGCAACAACCCAATCTTGGCATTTGATGCCGTTACCTGGAAGTGGGAGATCCTTTCGTATTCCGTTTGGCGGCAATGCGATCAGAATCGTCACCGGAGCCGTTTTAGTAGGCGCGAGCACTTATCGAGCACACTTTCCAACAAGGTGAGAAATGCGCAAAGAATGGGTTACCCGAATCGGCACGTTTTCGCTCGGTGCGATTCTTGCCATCGGCGCCTCTGGACAAACGTCCGAGAGGATTGTCATCGACGGCTCGACTGGCGGGATGCCGCTGGCCGCTGCGCTCGCGAAGGCATTTCAGGAACGCAATCCGGGCGTGGCCGTTGAGATCGGGAAAGGGCTCGGAACCAAGGCCCGCCTAGAGGCACTGGCGGAGGGAAAGATCGACATTGCATTGGCCAGTCATGGTCTGAACGTCAGCGAAATTACCCGCCAAGGGATGGCCGTACACGAAATCGCGAATGTAGCCGTTGTGTTCGGTGTCAACGCGACGGTGCCCGTAGTCAACATTTCAGCTCAGCGGATTTGCGACGTGTACGCCGGGAAAACTACGAACTGGAAAGCCCTGGACGGGCCTGAGATGGAGATTGCGGCGCGCACCAGGCCTGACAGCGAGGTGGATACTGAGATCGTGCGGGACAACATCGCATGCCTGAAGGATCTCAAGATGTCCGAGGTGGTGAAGGTCATGCCGACGGCCGGGGACATGGCGCGCGAACTTGCCGCTGCCGCTGGCGCGATTGGCATGACGACGATGACTGTCGTCGAGCAGAGTCAGGGGAAGATCAAGGCCCTTTCTATCAACGGCATCGACCCGAGCGCACAGAACGTGGAGCGGAAAACCTACCGGCTCGTTCGCGAGTCCTACTTTGTGATCAAAACGCCTGCCTCGCCCGCGGTCACGCGATTCCTGGAATTCACACGAGGTTCCATGGGCCACAGTGTGATCACTGCTAACGGGGCCATACCGGTGAAATGAAGTGCTCTCGCCGAAGGCGCTGTTCTGGCCAACAATGCGGGCGCACACCATACGGTGCGGCGGACGCTTCGCAAGCGATGCGCCGCTGACCTGACGCGTGTTTGGCGGCCTACTCGACCCACTACGACCATGAACGCCGGCGTTGCCGCGCACCCCTATCGCGACTTCGAACTCGCGGGGTGGGAGCGCGCGGCAGTCGCATACGCCGAAACCTTCGAAGCCGCTACTCGCCTCTACGCCGAAGCCCTGCTCGACGCCGCCCAGTTGAAGTCAGGCGTGGATCTGTTGGATATCGCATGCGGCACCGGCCACCTCACTCAGTTGGCGCTTGAGCGTGGCGCCTATGTTGTCGGCACCGACTTTTCCGCCGCCATGCTGTCCGAAGCGACGCGCCTCCATCCCTCTGTTCGTTTCGAGCAGGCCGATGCCGAGGCGCTGCCGTACCCGGACGGTAGCTTCGATGTCGTCACGATCAACTTCGGGGTACATCACTTTCCGTTCCCGCAGCGGGCGCTCTCCGAAACCTGCCGCGTCCTTCGCAAGGGTGGCCTCGTCGCTTTCACAGTCTGGTCAACACCTGACGAACACGCATTGCATGGCATTGCACTTGAAGCTGTTCGCGCGGCGGGAAGCCTCGGCGCCAGTCTTCCTGCGCCGCCGCATGGCGGCTTGAACACGCTTGGCGGCTGCATGAGCTTGCTAGCGGCAGCAGGCCTAAAGTCAGACGCGCAACGCTGTGGCTTGGTTCGGCGCACCCTGCGCCTCAGTTCCGTGGCCGAGCTGACGCACCTCATCGAGAGCGGAACGGTTCGGCTCGCCTCGCTGTTGCGTTCGCAGCCGGCCGCCAGTCGCAAGGCAATTCTGCGTGGCCTCGAAGCCGCCGCCGCGAAGTATCAGCTCGAAGGTGGCCTGGCAATCCCAATTGCCGCAGTGCTCGCCGTAGGCAAGCGGCCAAGCGAGAGTGATGACGCATAACCATTTTTGGTTAGCCCTCACCAGATACGTTCACTGTGCCGGCCGCACGCGTAGCAGGAAATGTATAGACACGCTTTGAGCATGCGCATGCGCATGCCAGCTCTGACAGGTCGATGTCCGCATCACGCTGCGCAGCACCATGTCCACCAGCAACTTTTCGGCGGCGTCGAAGTCCTGCTGTTCCAGTTCGGGTTTGCCCAGCACCAGGCAGATCTGGCTGGCGAAATCGGCGTAGGCCTGGGTCGAGGCCCATAAAACGACCATCAGGTGTGCCGCATCGACCGGGCGGCTAATGCCAAGTTCGGCCCAGCGGTTGAAGACCGCTATGTCGGCTTGCAGCGCCGGCAGGACCCGGTCCCTGATTTCCTGCGCGAACAGCGGCGCACCGGCGATCACCTCATTGGCATAGACGCGTGAATGAGCGTGCGAGAAACGATCCGGCGCATGCGACCCACTCTGGCGCGAGTCCTGGCTTGACGCGGTTGACTTTCCTGTGCCTGTCGGTGACGTGCCTAAAATGGACTGACAGCTTATGGAGGTACCGACTGTGTTGCGAAGTTATAGTGCAGAGCTCAATGGCGCCGAACTTATTTGGCTGGATCGGCCACCGGCCAATTTGACTGGTGTGAGGGTGCTGGTGGTGATCGATGACGATACGTCGCCGACGCAACAAGCGCCAATACCGGTGCGTTATCAATTAACTGATTTGTTGGGCCGATTGCAGTGGCGGGGCGATGCCGTTGCGGCCCAACGCGTGCAGCGCGATGCCTGGTAAACGTTATCTGTTCGATACCAATGCCCTGATTGCCTTGTTGCAGGGCAATCGGGAGTTGGTGGCCCTGACCCAGTCCGCCGAGTGGCTTGGTCTGTCTGTCATCAACGTCTTGGAGTTCTTGGGCTTTGACGGGCTTAAGCGAACATGACCGGCACCTCTTTATGCAGTTTGTATCGCGTGTCACGGTAGTTGATGTTATGCACGGCAACAGCGCGTTGATGGCCCACATAACTGATATTCGTCAGCGCAAGACGCTGAAGCTTCCCGATTTGATCATCATGGCAAGCGCAGCATTGCACCACGCCGCAGTGGTGACCAATGATGCTCAATTGCTCAAGCTGGGAGCAAATGACCCGGAATACGCAGCACTTGGATTCTTGGCAGAACCCGTGTGAGGGCGGCGCTTCCCGACAAACAATCCGACCAGAGTCGCCCGCGGCCAGTGATTGCCAGGGTGTGACTCGAGACGCTTGAGCATGCGCATGCCAGCACTGTCAGGTCGATGTCCGCATCACGCTGCGCAGCACCATGTCCACCAGCAACTTTTCGGCGGCGTCGAAGTCCTGCTGTTCCAGTTCGGGTTTGCCCAGCACCAGGCAGATCTGGCTGGCGAAATCGGCGTAGGCCTGGGTCGAAGCCCATAAAACGACCATCAGGTGTGCCGCATCGACCGGGCGGCAAATACCAAGTTCGGCCCAGCGGTTGAAGACCGCTATGTCGGCTTGCAGCGCCGGCAGAACCCGGTCCCTGATTTCCTGCGCGAACAGCGGCGCACCGGCGATCACCTCATTGGCGTAAACGCGTGAATCGTAGGGATGTTCGCGCGAAAAGCGCAGTTTGCCGGCGATGTATTTGCGCAGCGCTATCTCGGGGTCGTCCGCATGGTGCGTAATCGCCTCCATGTACGACAGCCAGACGTCCAGCACGCCGTGCAACACACGCCGGTACAGGCTTTCCTTGCTGGCAAAGTAGTACAGCAAATTCTGCTTTGCCGTGCCGACCTCGCGCGCAATATGGTCGAGCGAAACACCGCCGTAGCCCCGGTTCGCGAACAACTTCTTGGCAGCTTCCAGAATCTCCTGTTCCAGCCGCTCGCGGGTGTCGCTGCGCCGTTCCCTGGCTGGGCTGGTGGCGCGAATCTTGGGCATAGAGGCGGATGGTAGCGCCTTATTTTCACGCCCAGTGACCTGACTCCGGCCTACCCCAATGCGGGTAAACACTAGTTGAATCAGCCACCCATTACCGGTCAAATAGGATCAATGTTTACCAAATGGTAAGTTTTAGGGATGCAACGTTTTGAAGAAGGCCAACCCATGAACACAACCGTCCCGGCCATTGGCGCGCCACCGGACATTCGAGCCGCTCGCCTGAGTGCCTCGCAGTACGACAAGAACTTCTGCGAATCCCATGCGCCGTTGAATCTGGCGCAGGCCAAAATCGAGGCTGCGCGTTGTTACTACTGTTTCGAAGCACCCTGCCAGACCGCCTGCCCGACCGGCATCGACATTCCCAGCTTCATCCAGCGCATAACCGACGGCAACATCCGCGGATCGGCACACGCGATCCTGACGTCCAATCCGCTCGGCGGCATGTGTGCCCGGGTCTGCCCGACCGAGGTACTGTGCGAGCAGGCCTGCGTGCGCAACACCAACGAAGACAAGCCGGTGGAAATTGGACTGCTGCAACGTTACGCAACCGACCGGTATTTCGAGAACCCTGGCGCCCCGCTGTTCACGCGCGCCCAAACCACTGGCCGCAAGGTGGCGGTGGTCGGCGCCGGCCCGGCAGGATTGGCCTGTGCCCACGGCCTGGCACGCTTTGGGCATTCGGTCGTTTTGATCGACGCCAATCCCAAACCGGGCGGCCTGAACGAATACGGTCTGGCAACCTACAAGACGCTGAATAATTTTGCCCAGCGCGAGATCGCGTGGTTGTTGTCAATCGGCGGCATTGGATTGCGCGCCGATACCCGGCTGGGCAAGGACGTGTTTCTGGAGCCATTGGCAACCGAATTCGACGCGGT
>JANNGR010000514.1:0-2155 GCA_031403955.1 Betaproteobacteria bacterium | reverse complement strand
ATTGGCGAACAACGCTTGCTTGTCGGCCAGCTCGACCAGCCGGCCCAGATACATCACACCGACCTGGTCGCTCACATGGCGCACCACGGCCAGATTGTGCGAGATGAACAGGTAGGTCAGGCCCATCTGGCGTTGCAGGTCTTTCATTATGTTGAGCACCTGCGCCTGCACGCTGACGTCCAGCGCCGACGTGGGCTCGTCGCAGACCAGGAACTCCGGCTGGGTCGCCAATGCGCGCGCGATCGAAATACGCTGGCGTTGGCCACCGGAAAACTGGTGCGGATACTTCAGGCGGTCCGCCGCCGCCAGTCCAACCGACTGCAACAGTTCCTCCACCCGCGCGCGCAAAGCCACCTTGTCGCTGATCAGGCCATGTTCGGTAAGTGGCTCTCCGACAATATCCTCCACGATCCAGCGCGGGTTCAGGCTGGCATACGGATCCTGGAAAATCATCTGTATGCGGCGGCGCAAGTTGCGGCCCTTCGAAGACTTGAACGCGGCATGCGCGTCCTGCCCGTCAAAGGTGAAGCCACCCCGCGTAGGCTCGTACAAACCGACCAGCAACCGTGCCACGGTGCTCTTGCCACAACCCGATTCGCCTACCAGGGCCAGCGTCTTTCCCTTCGCAATCTCGAAGCTGACGCCATCCACCGCGTGCAAAAGCAGCCGGGATGTTCGCTCGATGGCGCGATTGAGCCACGGGGCCGACACATCGAAGGTCATGGCGAGATCGTGGGCCTGCACCAGGGGTGTCATGGTTTTCATTTCCGAACGGCATCCGGTGCATGCAGCCAACAAGCGGCCCGGGTGGCTCCGGCATCGAGCAGGTCCGGGCGCTCGGAGCGGCACTTGTCGAATGTCCTGGTGCAGCGCGGATTGAACGCGCAGCCGCTAGGAATCGCATTCAGTCTGGGCATCGCCCCATCGATCTGGTGCAGCCGCTCGCGGTCTTGCGTTATGTCGGGTATGGCGGCCATCAAACCCGCGCTGTAGGGATGCGCCGGATGGTTGATCACCTGGTGCACCGGACCGATTTCGGCGATACGCCCGGCATACATCACCGCGACCCGATCGCAGGTTTCCGCGATGACACCCATGTCGTGGGTGATCAGCATCACGGCGGCGCCGCGATTCTTGCAAACAGTTTTTAGCAGCGTGATAATCTGCGCCTGAATCGACACGTCCAGCGCGGTGGTCGGTTCATCGGCCACGATCAGCTTGGGTTCAGCCGCCAGCGCCAGCGCAATCACCACCCGCTGGCGCATGCCGCCGGAGAACTGGTGCGGGAAATGGTCGATGCGCTGCCCGGCGCCCGGAATGCCGGTGTCCTGCAACAGGGAAATGGCTCGCGCGCGCGCTTCCTTCTGTGTCATCGGCAAATGCGTAAGGATGGTCTCGGTCAACTGGCGGCCAATCGAATACAGCGGATTGAGCGATGTCAGGGGATCCTGAAAGATCGCCCCAATCTTGCGTCCCCGGATATGGCGCATCTGTTCATGCGCCAGGTTGTCGATGCGTTGCCCTTCCAGCAGCACCTGCCCGCTGGCCACGCGGCCGGGCGGCTCCAGCAGACCAATGATGGCCGCGCCGGTGAGCGACTTGCCGGCGCCCGATTCACCCACCACGCCCAGGATTTCGCCCGGCGCGATCTCGAAAGAAATGTCGTCGAGCGCGCGCAACGTGCCACGGCGGCCGGGAAACTCGACCACCAGATTCTTGACTTGCAGCAGACCCATGGGCTTAACGCAGGCGCGGGTTGAGCGCGTCGCGCAGCCAATCGCCCAGCAGGTTGACCGACAGCGCGATGGTGATCAGCATCAGGCCCGGGAAAATCGTGATCCACCACTCGCCTGAGAACAGGTAGTCGTTGCCGATCCGGATCAAGGTGCCAAGCGACGGCGACGTCGGTGGCGCACCAACGCCCAGGAACGACAACGTAGCTTCGGTGATGATGGCCGTGGCTACCTGGATCGTGGCCAGCACCAGCACCGGGCCCAACACGTTGGGCAACACATGCAAGCGCATGATGCGCAATGGCGCCACACCGGTGACACGCGCCGCCTGCACATACTCCTTGTTGCGCTCGACCATGGTCGTGCCGCGCACGGTGCGGGCATAGGGCACCCAGCCGGTCAACGTGATCGACACAATCAGC
>JANNGR010000513.1:0-5250 GCA_031403955.1 Betaproteobacteria bacterium | reverse complement strand
CTGGTCGGGGGCTGAGGTCGGCAAGTTCTATCGGCCGCTGGCGCAGCAGGTGACGCTCCGCATCGACGCCGACGTGCTCGCCTGGTTCAAGGCGCAAGGTCCGGGCTATCAGACGGAGATCAATCGGGTGTTGAGGGCGTGGGTAGGGCGCAAGGGGAACCCTAAAGTCTAAGGCTGCGAAGGCACGCGAATGCTTCAGTTGGATGAAAAAGTCTCGGGCTTGAAATCGACACGAGTGTGAACGATCACATTTCGAGTGATCATGCCGTATTTGGTGGATACGGTGGTACCTTCCACCAGAGGCAACAGGTCGCGCTGCACGCCTTGGCGCGACACCTCCGCGGTGCTGCCCTCAGAACGTGAAGTGACTTTGTCAATCTCGTCAATGAACACGATACCGTTTTGCTCCGCCGCGTGCAGCGCCTGGGCCTTGATCTCGTCTTCGTTGACCAGTTTCGCGGCCTCTTCGTCCTGGGCAAGTTTCAGCGCCTCGCTGATGCGCATCTTGCGCGTCTGGCGTTTTTGTTGGCCTATCTGGCCGAACATGCCGCGCAGTTGTTCAGTCATTTCTTCCATCCCCGCCGGGCCCATGATTTCAAGTTGCGGTCTTGATTCCGCGACGTCAATCTCGATTTCACGTTCGGCCAGTTCACCTTCACGCAGCTTCTTTCGAAATGTCTGCCGAGTGGTGTTTTCCGGCAGTTCCGAGTTGCGCGCGACGCCGAATTCGCCGCGTGGCGGCGGCACCAGAATGTCCAGAATACGATCCTCGGCGGCGTCCAGCGCACGTTCCCGAACCTGGAGTTTGGCGGCCTCGCGGGTTTGTTTCACGGCCACGTCGGCCAGATCGCGGATGATGGTGTCAACGTCCTTGCCGACATACCCGACTTCGGTGAATTTCGTCGCTTCAACCTTGATGAACGGCGCGTCGGCCAGGCGTGCCAGGCGGCGCGCGATTTCCGTCTTGCCGACTCCGGTCGGGCCAATCATCAGTATGTTCTTGGGGGTGATCTCGGCGCGCAAGCCGGGTTCCACCTGCTGGCGCCGCCACCGGTTGCGCAGCGCGATCGCCACTGCCCGTTTGGCCTGATGCTGGCCGACAATATGTTTGTCAAGCTCGTGTACGATTTCCTGCGGAGTCAAGGACGACATGGTCAGATATTTGTCACGTTGTGCTGGTCTGAATCCTGGTTCAAGGCAGCGTCTCGATGGTGTGGTACATGTTGGTGTAGATGCACAATTCACCGGCGATTTCGAGTGACTTGCGAACGATCTCCTGGGCCGTCAGGTCGGTGTGCGCGAGCAGCGCGACCGCCGCCGCTTGCGCGTACGCACCGCCAGAGCCGATCGTCACGATACCGTTTTCAGGTTCCAGAACATCGCCATTACCGGTGATGATCAATGACGCCTCCTTGTCGGCGACCGCCAGCATGGCTTCCAGGCGCCGCAGGACACGATCGGTGCGCCAGTCTTTGGTGAGTTCGATCGCGGCGCGCACCAGGTGTCCCTGGTGCTTTTCCAGCTTGGCTTCAAAACGCTCGAACAGCGTGAAGGCGTCGGCGGTGGCGCCAGCAAAGCCGGCCAGCACCTTGCCATGGTAGAGCTTGCGCACCTTGCGCGCCGTACCCTTGACCACGACGTTGCCCAGCGTCACCTGTCCGTCGCCGCCAATCGCAACGTCGGAGCCCCCGGCCGTTTTGCGCCGTACGCTGATGATGGTGGTTGCGTGAAATTGTTCCATGTCTTAGTGGCAGCGGAGCCCGCAAGCCCGGTACCTGGTGGCCCCCGATAGAGTTGGGGTCAATTGGATCGCAACACGACCCTGGCATGTTCATTGATGCCAATTACGCCGAAGAATGCACCGACAAGGCGGTGCACGTCGCGGAACTGCAAGTGACAACCCTCGGCTTGGCGCATGGCGACCCAGTTAAGGATGCTACCGGCCGCCGAGAAATCGACACGGATCAAATTGGCGCAGGAGATCACGAGACGGTCGCCGTTCTGGCGCGCTTCTTCCAGGCTGACCAGCGCGTCAGTGGCTTCTCCCAGAATTTCACCAGCCAACTCCACCACGGCGGCCGGGGCCGAGTCGAAGCCCATCGGCACTGTCAGACCCTGACCGTCGTTGGCTTCTTGATCGGACACCAGATCGCCGGGACCGGACGCCTCGTTCCCCGGCGCGTCGGACGCGTCCGCTGGTTCGCGCTGGAAGCCACAACGCGCGTCTTGCCACGATGGCGGAGAAACTTCAAAGGTAACGCAATACTCGAGCGCGGCGAGTTCGAATTCGTCTTGCAAGCGCATGATGCGCAACGCATCCATGCGCAGCCGCCAGCTAACCTGGCTGACGGTCTTGTCACCCGATGGCGTGCAAGACCGAAGCGCGTGTTCAAGGTTCTCCGAACCCTTGAATCGCAGTTGTATGGCGTTCGAAGACCATTCGCTGAACAAATCACCCAGGGCCGGTGCCGCATCCGGTTCCAATTCCACCATCTGACTCCAGTCCAGGAACCAGGGCGGACTCGCATTTGCCAGCGCCAACTGCAGTTCATCGATCGATGAACGGCCAAAATTCGAAGGGCTGCGCCAGATCGGCTCATCTACCAGACGCGAGGGTACCGTGCGGACAACCGACGTCGAGGTCTTGATGCCGAGCAAGTCCGGCATCGAAAACCAGGTCGGGGCCGAGCGACCGAATCGCTCTGCGTAATCAATCGCGACGCTGTCGAAACGGGCTTGCTGGCCGGTTGCGCGGTAAAGGTCGAACAAGGCCGAAGTCCATATCTGGGCCAGATCACCGCGCACTTCACCACCCTGCAGGGCATTGAGTAATCCGGCTTCCGCCCCCGCATTGTCGCCATTGGCAAACCGGATGGCGGCTTCCTCAAGGTCTGGGTCAGTGCTGCCGTCAACCAGCTCTATCGCCAACGATCGGGAGTTGGAGAATCCACTGCCGTGACCGGCTTTTGCCGCGGGTCTGGCCACGGCACCCGCCGCAGGACTGCCTTTTCCTGGCGTTGTTTGCGGCGCGACCCCGGCATGTTTGCCGAAAGACGAGGTGGACTGCGTCGGCATGAAATCTGATTGATCGGCAACCGTGGCTTCCCGCACCATGGGACTCAGCCTGACGGGCGCGCTGGCGCCCGCTGGTGCAGCGTTTCTGACATCCACAGCGCCCACCGTCGCCGCAGCTGGGTCACCGGCTCGTGCTGCTGCGCCCGGTGGCATTGCACCTTCGTTTTTGCCTTGCCACCACTGGTTGGACATCTGCGCTTCAATTTCGTCGATCTTCTTGATTGTCATTGCCCGCTCGTCCGGGTTCGACGGCAAGCTGCTCTGAAAGTAGGAAGGGCGACCGGCCAGATCCGGGTTTCCCGCGCTGGGATCGCGGCTCCTGAGTTTTCGTAATTGATCGAATTCGCGGCGGCGCACGAAATCGTTCTGGCGCTTGCGCTCAATCATCTCCTTGAGCGCCTGCTTGCTGTAACCCGTGTCAGGCTCTGGATCCTGTTTGTCCAGATCGGTCCAGTTCGTCGTCGGATTGCGGACGAACTTGGCCACCTTGGACAGCAAGCCGGGATTATTGTCTTTGGTGGCCATGGATCGGATAAAACGGGACCAAAATTTTACGCAGAACACCCGCCAAGTCCACACATTCGGCGCGAACAGCGCTCAATCACCAAACATTTTCTGTTTGAGTTCCCGCCGCTGCTGCGCTTCAAGCGATAACGTGGCGGTTGGCCGGGCCAGCAAGCGCCCGACGCCGATGGACTCGCCGGTTTCGTCGCAAAAACCGTAGTCACCGGCATCGATACGCGCAATCGACTGCTCAATCTTCTTAAGCAGCTTACGTTCGCGGTCGCGTGTGCGCAGCTCCAATGCGTGTTCTTCCTCGATCGTGGCCCGATCGGCGGGATCCGGCACCACCACCGTGTCTTCACGCAGATGTTCGGTTGTTTCTCCGGCGCTGTTGAGTATTTCCTGCTTGAGCAAGGCCAGTTTCAGTCGAAAAGCTGCCCTCTGCTTGTCGTTCATGTATTCGGAATCCGGCATTGCCATCAACTCGGCGTCGGTCAGTTGTTCCACTGGTTTTGTTTTCCAGTTGTTAGCCAGCTTGGGATCCTTTTTGGTGGCTGAAGGCAACGGTGGCACGATCAACGGCGCAGCCGTCACCTGCGAATAACTGGCTTTGGCTGCGGTGGATGCGACGGACTGGGCCATCGACGGAACGGTTAAAGACGCCAGGCGAGACGACGGCCGACCTGGGCGTTGGGCCACTGCCAACGCTGAAGCAACAGCGACAGGCACTGCAGTAGGTTCGGGTTTGGCTGGGGTTTTTACTTGCACGTTAATTTCCGTTTTGTCACCGGCTTTGGGTTTGGCGCTGGTTCCGCTGGTGCTACCGGATGCCTTGATCTCGGGCGGGGTAGCAGATTTGGCGCCCGGATTGGGCTTAATGGACGGTGGACGATCCGTGCCGGGCGGCGCTTTTGCGCTGGAACGTTCTGTTTTGGCGGCGGGGCGGGCGGCTGGCTTGGCGCTTGTCTTTACCGCAGGCTTCACGGTTGGCTTAGCGGCCACTTTGGCAGCGGGTTTGAGCGCCGGTTTGGCAGCCACCGCTTTTTTGGGCAGAACCTTGGCCGGGCTAGTCTTGACAGCGACTCTAGTCACCTTTTGCTGTGCCTTGCTTGGTTGAGTGGGCGGCTGTTTGGCCTGGCCTGACTGTGCTTTCACTTATTGACTCCTCGCAGGATTGGCCCGCGCATGCATTTGGCGGTACTTGTCGTCGGCGCGCGAGTGTACAGGCAAAAAGGCATCAACTTGAAAATCAGGTCAGGCAAGCGGCGCGCAACCCGGCCAACCGGACGCTTGCTGCTACTGGATTACAAGGCATTGCTCCATTCCCTGCAGAAAAATGTCCTTCGGCAGGTCAATGCCAATAAATACCATCTTGCTGGACCGCTTCTCATCGGCCTGCCATTGTGGCCCCAAATCACTGCCCATCAGCTGGTGCACGCCCTGGAAAATAACCTTTCTGTCCGTCCCCTGCATGTGCAGCACCCCCTTGTAGCGCAACATGCGGGGGCCGTAGATATTGACAATCGCGCCCAGAAAGTCTTCCAGCTTGGCCGCATCGAACGCTCGCTCTGACCTGAACACAAAACTCTTCACGTCGTCATCGTAATGGTGGTGGCGCCCGTCTGCGTGTTGGTGCGAAGGATGCTCGCAATGTTCTGCGTCGGCATGGTC
>JANNGR010000512.1:0-1756 GCA_031403955.1 Betaproteobacteria bacterium | reverse complement strand
GGCTGCACCGCCTGGTCCACCGCGTCGTGTAACGCGAATGACGTGGTGCTCAGCGGCACCGCTGCCGGTGTGCATCCAACACCGAAGCCTAAGGTGTTGGTACTGCCGTTGGCCATACACAGCCCGCCCATCATCGCCACCAGCGAGATGTCGACCACGTCGTCCTTGGGCCGGCGGCCGTTGGGGTAACCGGCGTTATCGCTCCCGCCGGCGAGAATGTTGCCGACTATGCCCAGACGGTTTTGCTGCCCGAAAGGCACCGCCGGTATCGCGGTGTTGAGTCGCAACATCTCGGAGGGCACCACGTTCTGAGGTTGGTTGACACCCGCGATGCCGGTCAGGAAAGTGGTAACCAGGTCGGTGCGCGGCAGGTTGGTCGGCGCTTTACCGGGCAGTGCCAGGGCAATCTCCAGCAACGCTGGCAATGTCGGGTTGGTAACGTAGGTGGCGAACTGCCCGTCGTTGCGCGGCAACGAAGCGTTGAACTTGTCCTTGTCGGGCAGGCCGATCACCACTTCATTTACCAGCGGCATTCCCAGGCGCGACACCTGCACCCAGCCGCCGCCGTAGTTGACTGTGGTCTGGTGGCCGCTGGGCGGCGTGGCGTTTATCAACTGGCTCTGGCGGATGCTGGCGGTGGACCAGGCGCCGATCACCGGATCGGTGCTGTTGGTGGCCAGCAGGCAACTCTTGGGAATTTCCAGCGCCAGTGTGGTTATGTTCTTGTCGGCGATTATGTTGGGTGCCGCGCCGATCAGCGTGGGATCGGTGATCACAGCCAGCGGCGCATTCACCAGGTCGAACACCACACCCAGGTTGACCGCGAAGCCCTCCTGGCGCTGGCCGACGAACACCCGGCCTTGAATCCCGCAACCGGGTATGTTGATCGGATGGATGTGTTGTGCGGCGTAGGCGGCATAGTTGGGAATGGTCTTGACGCCGATGTTGTCTACCGGCTTGTCGAAGCTGGTGGCGCCGGTGCCGGCCTGGCTTATGGCCGTGGCTTGACCGGTGCGGCGGTCGCCGCGCACCAGCGTCAGCGTGTACTTTTCGTTGACGTTCAGCGCGGCGGCGTTGGGCGCGCTGACCTGGCCGGCCTGCGTCAACGGGATCGCAACATTCTGAGTGCCGATCGGCAGCGTGATGGCCTTGAAGTTGTTCTGGAAGCGGAATTGGAACGTCAGGTCTTCGCGCGCGTCGCCATTGTTGTCAATATGGATCTCGTACAACGCGTTGGGGTCCATCTTGAAATAGTTGGGCCCGCCGTAGGCGTCCTGCAGCGGCTGGTAGTTGGCGATTACTGTCACAAAGGCGGAGCGGCCGTTTTCGTAGCTATTGAAGAGATAGAGGTCGGTGCCGTCCACCTTGGGTTGGGTGCTGATGAATGGCGCCTCGCGGTGGCTGGAGGCTTGGGCCGGCAGGTACGTCAGGGTGGCCAATACGACTGCGCTGACGCTGGTGACAACGGTTCGCGTCGTAAGACGCCAAGGCACTGGAACGGTCATGGAAGGACTCCTCGAAAGGTTTGTTTGCCGGCCCACCCCGCTTGGGCGCGCCGTGCCACGTTCGAATCGAGCGCTGGCAACAAGCCTTACGCGGCAAATACGATTCTGGATTCAATTGCTTGCGGCGCCCCACCGCCTGGGCGTAGACTTTGCACGGCAGCCACAGGAGCCGGCCATGTTATCTACAGAAGACCTGGAAAAACTGATTCCGGCGGAGTGCGCCAGGTTTCGTTCGCCGATACCTACCCAGT
>JANNGR010000511.1:0-9735 GCA_031403955.1 Betaproteobacteria bacterium | reverse complement strand
ACGGTCAGGTCGAGTTGTTCGAGCCCTGCGCCGGCGCTGGCCAGCCTGATCAGTTCCCGCAGCAGCGCCAGACCGATGCCCTGCCCAGCGAATTCGGGTACGACGTACATGCCCACGACGCTGGCGTTGTGGCGCTCCTTGGGCCGGTAGCGGCCCTGCAAGCCCAACATTCCCAACAGGTCATCGCCCTGAAACGCCCCCAGAAAAAAATCGTGTGGCCGCTCGGCGCTGGCGCTTAGCCGCTGCTCAGCCCAGCACACCGGTTTGACCGATTCTTCCTCAAAACTCGACGTGAACGCCTCGGGATGCTCACGCAACGCGCGCAGCCGCAACGCGTGGTAGCCGGCTGCGTCTTGCGGCCCGAGCGCTCGGATGGCGACCGGGATCACTGGAGTACCTTCGCCCTGCGGGCTGCGGTGCGAGCTTGCTTGGGAGCGGCCCGGCGCGGCGCTCACTGGAGTACCTTCGCCCTGCGGGCTGCGGTGCGAGCTTGCTTGGGAGCGGCCCGGCGCGGCGCTCAAACCCGCTCCAGCACCAGCGCAATACCCTGCCCCACCCCAATACACATGGTGCACAAGGCGTAACGGCCACCGCTGCGCACGAGCTGATTCACCGCCGTCGCGGCCAGGCGGGCGCCCGAGGCACCCAGCGGATGACCGAGCGCAATCGCGCCGCCGTTGGGGTTCACGCGCGGGTCGTCGTCCTGCAAACCCAGCAACCGCAACACCGCCAGACCCTGCGCGGCAAAAGCTTCGTTGAGTTCGATCACGTCCATTTGTTCGATCTTCAGGCCGGTCAGCGCCAGCAGCTTTTGCGTCGCCGGGGCCGGGCCAATACCCATGACGCGCGGGGCGACACCGGCTGTGGCCATGCCCACCACACGTGCCCTGGGCGTGAGACCCATCTTGGCGGCGCTCGCCTCGTTGGCCAGCAGCAACGCACACGCGCCATCATTCACGCCGCTGGCGTTGCCGGCGGTCACGGTTCCATCGGGACGCACCACGCCCTTGAGTTTGGCCAATGCTTCCAGTGAAGTTTCGCGCGGGTGTTCGTCTTTGCTGACAATCACCGCGTCACCCTTCTTCTGGGCAATCGTCACCGGCACGATTTCTGATTCGAAGTAGCCCGCCTTTTGCGCCGCCACCGCCTTCATCTGGCTGGCCAGCGCCATTTTGTCCTGCGCCTCACGGCTGATCTTGTGGTCGGTAGCGACGTTCTCGGCCGTCTCGGGCATGGCGTCAACGCCATATTTTTCCTTCATCAGACGGTTCACAAAACGCCAGCCGATGGTGGTGTCGTAGACCGCGTTGGCGCGGCTGAACGCAGACTCAGCCTTGGGCATCACGAACGGGGCCCGGCTCATGCTCTCCACACCGCCGGCGATCATCAGATTGGCTTCGCCGGCGCGGATGGCGCGCGCTGCCGTGCCCAGCGCGTCCAGCCCCGAACCACACAGGCGGTTGATGGTGGCGCCCGGCACTTCGAGCGGCATGCCGGCCAGCAGACTGGCCATGCGGGCCACGTTGCGGTTGTCTTCGCCAGCCTGGTTGGCGCAGCCATAAATTACGTCGGTGACGGCCTGCCAATCGACACCCGAGTTGCGCGCCATCAGGGCCTTGATCGGAACCGCGCCCAGGTCGTCGGTGCGAACACCGCTCAACGCGCCGCCGTAGCGGCCGAAAGGGGTACGGATGGCATCACAGATAAAAGCTTGTGGATTCATGGCGGGCTCGGTTGGTTCTCTCAATCCCTGTACTTTATCAATCAATTTCAGGCCCTGGGGCCAACACTACAAAGTCGGACGGCCGGTGTAGACGCGTCTGACACAGGCGATACCGGTCAACGGATAACTGCTTTTGGCCACGACCTTGCCCCAGCCTTTTTGGTCAGCAAGTTCATCATGACCGAGGTCTGTTTGGATCCACGGCTAGGTCGATTGCGCCACCGACGGCCGGACGCGTGTCGGCGGATTTCGGTTGACCAATTTGGACCACAGGCTTTTTTCCTCCTGCGCGTCGGTGACAATCCCATCTCAAACAAATCGCAGTCTCGGAGGTCGTATGGCATGGGTTGTTCTTGTGATCGCAGGGCTATTCGAGATTGGCTGGGCCATCGGATTGAAGTACACCGAGGGTTTCACGCGTTTCTGGCCAACCGTGGGCACGGTCATGGCGATGGTCATCAGCCTTGGTTTGCTCGGGGTTGCGATGAAGTCGTTGCCAGTGGGCACGTCCTACGCGGTTTGGGTTGGCGTCGGCGCGGTGGGCACCGCGATACTGGGCATAGTGCTGCTCGGTGAATCCGCCAGCGCCGGGCGTCTAGTCAGTCTGGGGCTCATACTTGCCGGGATCGTTGGGCTCAAACTCGCAACGCCGGCCTAACCTCGACAGTCGTTCGCCTTAGGCGTATAGATGTCGAATGCTCACGGTTGTCGAAACTATTCCGTTCCAGAAGCAGTGGCCCCTGTATGTTGATGCAACCCTCCCAGGCCGACGTGCGGCGCTTCTTCTGCGCGGTCTATGCGAAGGCCCGCTCGGCGCAGCCGCTGGAAGCGATTGAAGCCATCGCCAGTGGCTGGATTGATGAGCACCCCGAATACCACGCCGATCTGGCGGACATGGATGACGCCCTGCAAAAAATGTTCGACTCGGGCGCTGGCAAAACCAACCCTTTTCTGCACCTGTCGATGCATCTGTCGATCAGCGAGCAATGTTCCATCGACCAGCCGCGTGGCATCCGCCAGGCGGTCGAGTTGCTGATCCACAGGCGAAACTCCCTGCACGACGCCCACCATGAAACCATGGAGTGCCTGGGGCAGATGATCTGGGACAGCCAGCGCTCCAGCCGTCCGCCCGATGGCGAAGCCTACGTCGCGTGCGTGCAGCGGCACGCCACGCGCGATTGAATACCTTCACTGCGCGCCATGACCGACACCACAGCCCACCCGTTGCCCACGGATCCCGAAGTGCTGGCCTACATCGCGCGCACCAACGCGTTCTATCCGCCGGACGCTTACACCTTCACGATCCAAGAGAACCGGACCTGGTACAACCAATACGCGGCTGAAATGCGCGAGCCGATGCCCGCTGGAGTTACCGCCACGGATTTCGCCATAACGGCGGCAAAGCCGCATCGCCTGATCCCTGCCCGGCGCTACCGCCGCGGCGGCAATCAATCCAGTGCCGGCATCACGCTGCTGTATTTGCACGGTGGCGGCTTCATCCTGGGCAACCTGGAAAGCCACGCCGACACCTGCGCCGGCGTCTGCGCTGCCAGCGGCGTGGACGTAGTGGCGATTGCCTACCGTCTGGCGCCCGAACATGTGCATCCAGCGCAGGGCGACGACGTGCAAGCGGCGTTCCTGCACCTGGCGGGTGGCGGGGAGCGCGTGATTGTGGGCGGCGATAGCGCGGGCGGCAATCTCGCGGCGGCGTTGTGCCTGCGGCAAAAAGCAAGCGGTGCGGCCATGCCGGTCGGCCAGGTGCTGATTTACCCTGGCCTGGGCGGGGACCACAACATCGGCTCCTACATCAGCAACGCGAATGCCCCGATGCTCTCCACCAAGGAAGGCGCGACCTATTTCGCGATTCGCACCGGCGGATTGAGGCGCGAAGAGGTAGCCGACCCGGAGTTGATGCCGCTGCTGGCGGCTGATTTTTCCGGCCTACCGCCGGCGTTTGTGGTGACCGCCGATATCGACCCGCTGCGCGACGATGGACTGGAATACGTCAACCGGCTGCGTGCAGCCGGTGTACCGGCCCGCTACCGCAACGAGCCCCAACTGGTGCACGGCTACCTGCGCGCGCGACACATGTCCAGCCGGGCGGCGCAGAGTTTTGCGGCGATCTGCATCGCGGTGCAACAACTTGCCGCCGGCACGCTGAAAAGCTGAGCGGCGCCGGCAGGCATCAAGACAACAACAGCGGACGCAGGTTGGCCAGCATGTCGTGCACCATGGCGTCGAGGTCGTAGCGCGAGCGCCAGCCCCAATCGGCCCGTGCCGCCTGGTCGTCGATGGAGCGCGGCCAGCTATCGGCTATAGCCTGGCGAAAATCAGGCTGGCACTTCAGGCTGAAACCGGGCAACTGCCGCGCGATGGCGGCGGCGATTTCTACCGGTGTAAAACTGATGCCGGCCAGGTTGTACGACTGGCGCTCGCGCACCGCGCCGCTGGGCGCTTCCATCAGCTCCAGCGTCGCGCGAATCGCATCGGGCATATACATCATCGGTAGCGCGGTGGTTTCCGAGAGAAAGCTGGTGTAGTGGCCGTGTTTGAGTGCCGCGTGAAAAATCTCGACCGCGTAGTCGGTGGTGCCACCACCGGGCGCCGTCTTCCAGCTAATCAGGCCCGGATAACGCAGGCTGCGCACGTCCACGCCATGGTTGCGGTGGTACCAGGCACACCAGCCCTCGCCGGCCAGTTTGGAGATGCCGTACACGGTGC
This sequence comes from Betaproteobacteria bacterium, assembly GCA_031403955.1. Taxonomy (GTDB): domain Bacteria; phylum Pseudomonadota; class Gammaproteobacteria; order Burkholderiales; family Burkholderiaceae_C; genus CAISIP01. The sequence continues at coordinate 5,291 of JANNGR010000511.1, read as the reverse complement.
TCGGATCCATCACGGTTTTTTGCGGCGTCTGGTCGCGCGGGGTGGACGGGCCGAACGCGGCAATCGAGCTGGGCCAGAAAACGCGTTGCAGTTTGTGCGTGCGGGCCAACTCCAGCACATTGAGCAGGCCCTTCATGTTCAGATCCCAGGCCCATTTGGGATGTTGTTCGCCGCGCGCCGACAAGGCGGCGGCCAGCAGGTAGATTTGCGTGATGTGGTGGCGCTCGACCACTTCGGTCAATGGGCCGGGGTCGGTCGCGTCGAGCGCCTCGTGGCGCAGGCCGAGTACGCGGCCATCCGGTACCAGGTCGCTGGTGACCACGGAATCAACTCCATGGCGCTGCACCAGCGCATGGGCCAACTCGGTGCCGATCTGGCCGTTGGCGCCGAGGATCAGAATGCGGGTGTACATAACGCGCGCCTCAGGTGACCAGGCCCAGCTCGCGGCCGGCCTGGGCAAACGCCGCCACCGCGCGCTCCAGATCTTCGCGCGCATGCACCGCGCTAACCTGCACGCGAATACGCGCCTGCCCCTTGGGAACCACCGGGAAGAAAAACCCGACCACGTAGACGCCCAGCTCCAGCAGCCGCGCCGCGAGTTGTTGCGCGCGCGCGGCGTCGTACACCATGATCGGCACGATCGGGTGCTCGCCGGCCTTTATGTCGAACCCGGCCTGGTGAATGGCGGCGCGAAAATAACGCGTATTGTCGGCCAGCTTGTCGCGTAGCGCGGTCGAGCCTTCCAGCAGGTCAAGTACGGCGATCGACGCGCCCACGATGGCCGGCGCCACGGTGTTGGAAAACAAGTACGGCCGCGAACGTTGGCGCAGCAACTCGACCACCTCGCGCCGCGCGCTGGTAAAGCCACCCGATGCGCCGCCGAGCGCTTTACCCAGCGTGCCGGTGATTATGTCGACCTTGCCGAACACGCCACGGTGCTCGTGCGTGCCGCGCCCGGTCGTGCCCATGAAGCCGCTGGCATGGCACTCGTCCACGCCCAGCAACGCGCCGTGGCGATCACACAACACACGCATGGCGTCAAGTTGCGCCACCGTGCCATCCATCGAAAACACGCCGTCGGTGAAGACCAGCTTGTAACGCGCGCCATCAGCGGCCGCCTGTTGCAGGCAGCGCTCCAGATCGGCCATGTCGTTGTGCTTGTAACGGTAGCGCTTGGCCTTGCACAGACGGATGCCGTCGATGATGGAGGCATGGTTCAACTCGTCACTGATCACGGCATCCTGCTCGCCCAGCAGCGGCTCGAACAAACCGCCGTTAGCGTCGAACGCGGCCGCATACAGGATGGTGTCCTCGGTGCCCAGAAATCGCGACAGCCGCGCCTCCAGCGTCTTGTGCAAGTCCTGGGTGCCGCAAATAAAACGCACCGAACTCAGGCCATAACCATGCGTGCGCAGCGCCTCGACGGCCGCCGCCACCACCAGCGGGTGCGACGACAGGCCCAGATAGTTGTTGGCGCACAGGTTGAGTACCTCGCGCGTGGAGCCATCAGCCGCCACGGTGCGGATGCGGGCGCCCTGCGGCGTGGCGATCACGCGCTCGGCCTTGTACAGGCCGGCGTCGCGAATGCCCTGCAGTTCGCGGCTCAGATGGGCGTGAAAGTCGTGGCTGGCGGTCATGCCGTTCTCCATTGGTTTCGTTTGTGGGGCACAATGCAGGGGGCTGCAAATGTTGGAAGTGTGCAGTATATCGAACATAAACGCAATATATCGAATAATTGTATGGCACTGCGCGCAACCAGGCCCACTAACACCGAGCCACCACGCGTCGGCGACACGCTGGCCGCGTTGCGCCAGCTTCAGTCGCTGTCGCTCGACGAGTTATCGCGCAAGGCCGGTGTTTCCAAGTCGATGTTGTCGCAGATCGAGCGCGCCCAGGCCAACCCGACCGTGGCGGTGGTGTGGCGCCTGGCCAACGCGCTGGGCGTGCCGATGGGAGAGCTGCTGGGCGGCACGCGGCAACCGGCCGCGCCGACGATTGCGGTGGTGCCGGTCCACGCCACGCCGTCACTGCGCAATCCCGATGGCAGTTGCGAATTGCGCATCCTCGGTCCGATCGACCTGGCGGGCCAATTTGAGTGGTATACGCTCTCCCTGCAGGCCGGTGGCGCGCTGGAGTCACAGGCGCATGAACACGGCGCGCGTGAACACCTGACGGTGCTGGCCGGCACCCTGGAGGTCCATGCGGGCGACGAAAAACAGCGCGTCAAACATGGCGAGACCGCGCGGTATGCGGTCGACCGGCCGCATGCGATTCGCAATGTCGGCAAGACCGCCGCCAGCGCCTGGCTGGTGGTGGTGCATCCGGCGTGAACTGGCGGGCCCGCGCCCTCGGCCCGGCCACCGGTCACCTTCGCTGGTTGTAGGCGAGGTCTTACCGTTGCGCCTCCGCCCGGCCGACAGACGTGGCGCGGCGCTCGGCGAATACTGACAGTCCCTGTCATCAACCAAACGGAAACACCATGACGCGCCAACAACCGGCCCACATAGAACCATCCGAGCACTCGACCGACGAGGTTGATGCGTTTCTCGATATGGTCGAGGGCAACGTCGACGTCACCCGCGGCGCCGGCTCGCCCGCCATCAAGCCCAACAAGGATCTGGACGAAGACGGCAAGCCTTCTACCGATACACCCAAGAACCCGCGGGTCTGAGTTGCGTCAAGGCGAAGGGTGGGAGCGTTACGTCTCAGGCCGTTCGTTGCTGCCACCACCGCATCAGCGCGATGCCCGTGAGGCACACCGCGAGCCACGCCGAGCCTGACGCAAAACCCGCGATGACGTCACTCGCAAAATGCACCCGCAGGAACAGGCGGCTGGCGCCGATGGTGAAGGCGAGCGCCATCGCCACCAGCAGCGCCGGCAGGTGCCAGCGCCGCGGCATCAGTCGCAGCGCCAGGTATGCCAACATGCCGTAGGCCACAACCGATCCGGAGCTATGGCCGCTCGGGAAGCTGAACCCCGGCTCGAGCAACAGGCTGTCCGGACGCAGCGGCCGGGCGCGGCCAAATACCTCCTTCAGGGTATCGTTGAGCAGGCCATTGCCCGCCACCGCCACCACCCAGCCGAGGGCGAGCCAGCGCCGGCCCAGGGCCAATAACACAATCGCCACGCCGATGCACAGTCCGGTGAGCGTCGCTGTGTCGCCCAAGTGCGTGAGTGCGGCAAATATTTGCGATGCCAATTTAGGCACGCTGGCACGCAACGCGCCGGTGAGCGCCTGGTCGGCCCGGCCCAGTTTTTCTGCCGCATCGAGTTGTCCGGCCAGCGCGACGAATAGCCCGGCGCCGAGCAACATGACGGCCAGGCCGGCCGCGATGCGCAGGCCCGGGACCGGCGTCGGCGATAGGTTCACCCGGCTTTGCCGCAGCCCCCACCAGCAAACCCAGGTGGCGGCCAGCAACATGCCGAGCAGCACGAAAAATAGCGGCAACGCGTGTTGACCCGCCCAAAGCGCGCGCTGCACCAGAACATCTGTGTCAGGGTGCATCGGCCGCCCCACCTGGCTTGACTTCGGTAACCGTGGTGCGAACGAAAGCCTGGGCGGCGGCGGCGAAGTCCCAGCGCTCGATCAAGCAGCGCCCAAGCGGCGCGTCGCAACCCCAGCGCAGCAGGTTGACCGAGTTCGGCACGCCTTCGCGAACCCGCGAAGACACGGCGGTACCCGCCTGCACGGCCCACATCGGCCGCGCCAGGTCCGGCAACGCCATCACATAAGGCAAGTGGATGTGTCCGCCCATCACAAGGTCGCCGCCGGCGGCCGCCCAACGCAGCAGCGCGACCGCGTGGCCGCGCAACCGGTCATGCACGTCTTCGGCGCGCGGCACGGCGACCGGTTGATGGACCACCACAATACGCAACTGCGCGGGACCCGCGCCACCCAGGAGCCGGGCCACGCGGTCTATCTGGGCCAGCGACACTGCTCCGTTCGTGTGCCGGTACCAGCGTGTCGTGTTGACACACACCACCAGCAACTCGCTCGAGGCAAACACCGGTTCGAGTTCATCACCGAAGGCGTCGCGGTGCCGCGAGTAGGGGTGAAATAGCCGGGCGCGCAAGTCGAACAACGGAATGTCGTGGTTGCCCGGAATGGCCAACACCGGCGTGCCGAGCCGATCGACGAAGGCCCGCGCAACGCGGAACTGACCCGCCGTGGCACGCTGGGTGATGTCGCCCGACAGCACCAGCAGATCGGGCTGCTGTTGCTGCGACAGCGTCGCCAGCGCTTCGAGCACCAGCGGCTGCTCAGTACCGAAATGTGGGTCGGATAGTTGCAACAACACACTCATGCGGCCCCCTGGGCGCTGCCCTCGCCCAGACTGCTTGACCCGTCTTTGGCCATCGGCTTGAGCAGGTACAGCGGCTTGGGAGAGACCCGGAATTCCAGCGGGGCGCGCATCCAGCTCACCTCGCCGTCGAAAGCCACCTTCACCATCCGGCGACCCAATGCGCGCCGCGGCTTGACCAGCATGTGACGGAACGTGAAACTCTCCACCGTGTTCGCCTCGCCGAGGGTGCCGAAGGCGCCGCGCAGCAGCAGCCAGAGCATGGCAAGCACTCCGATGGGCCGCAGCACCACTGCCGCGATGCAACCCTCGTCGAGCGCGCCTGCCTCCGGCAGACCGACCTGCTCCAACTGCAGCCGGTTGTTACCGACAAACAGCGTCGGTGTCGTCACTTCGCGCGCACCGGCACCGCGTTCGATACGCAGCCTTAGCTGGCGGTGCCGGCCCAGCAAGGTGACCAAAGCGGACGCCACTGCCACCAGCCGGCTGCGGCCAAAACGCGCTTTGTAGGCCTCGCGGTCCTGCAGCAACTCGGGGTAAAGACCGAGGCTGGCGTTGACGAGAAACACCTGGTCGTTGATCAATCCCACCTGCACCGGCACGGGCTCGGAAAGTAGCAGGGCCTGTGCCGCCTCGACCGCATCGGTGGGAATGCCGTGAGTCCTGGCAAAGTAGTTGAAGGTGCCCTGCGGCAACACACCCATGGCGCAGCCTTGTGCATGCGCGGCCTGCGCCACCGAATTGATCGTGCCATCACCGCCGACGGCAACCACGGCTGTATGACGGGCGGCAGCCGTCGCGGCGGCCTGGCGTGCGACGCCGGCCAGCGCATCGGGTCGTGCAAACAGTAATTCACCGGTTCTGCCGCCCGCCTTCAGCGCCGCTTCGATCACCTGGCGTGTGGTATCTGGATCATGGCTACCCGAAGCGGCATTGATGACGAACAACAGCGGCGCGGCGGGGTCCATTTCCGGAACCCGCGACGGCCG
>JANNGR010000510.1:0-16461 GCA_031403955.1 Betaproteobacteria bacterium | reverse complement strand
TGACTCGAACGGAAAATTTCTCAAAGGCCCCAATTACTGGAAGCCTGAACCCAGGACCAATGTCGACGATACGTTCTACATAATCGGAACAGTTGCCGGGCCACACCCGTACCCGATGATGGTCCGCGACTTCCAGAGCGTCATCGGCCAGGAATGCCTGCAGCAGATGCCGGAAATGTTGTCATCCCAAGGTTGCCGCGGCACGCAGCCCGACGTTGTAGTGGCCTGTGTCGGAGGTGGAAGCAACGCCATGGGCATCTTCTATCCCTACATACAACATGATGCTACCCGACTGATTGGCGTCGAAGCGGCAGGCGAAGGATTGGACAGTGGCAAACATTCGGCTTCGTTGCAACGCGGCAGCCCCGGTGTGCTGCACGGTAACCGGACTTACATCCTGCAAAACCACGACGGACAGGTGACCGAAACACATAGTATCAGCGCCGGGCTTGATTACCCAGGCGTGGGTCCGGAACATGCATTCCTCAAGGACCTTGGTCGGGCCGAATACGTTGGCATCACGGACACCGAGGCTCTGGCCGCGTTTCATTATCTGTGCCGCACCGAGGGAATCATTCCTGCGCTTGAGTCCAGCCATGCGGTTGCCTACGCGATGCAATTGGCCAAAGGCATGCGTCCTGATCAATCCATCCTGGTCAATCTGTCCGGGCGCGGCGATAAGGACATCGGAACGGTTGCAGACCTTGGCAACGCCGACTTCTATTGCCGACCGAGTTGCAGCGGCCAGGCAGTAAAAGGCTCGGCAAGCATGGCGCGGCGCGGCAACGAGATGCGCGTATGAGCCGCATCAGCAACACTCTGGCCGCGCTCAAGGCACGCAACCGTACCGCTCTGATTCCTTACGTGACCGCTGGATTTCCGTTCGCCGACATCACCGCGGACCTGATGCACGCCATGGTTGCAGCCGGAGCGGATGTGATCGAACTCGGCGTGCCGTTCTCCGACCCCAGTGCCGATGGTGTCGTGATCCAGAAAGCGGGTGACAAGGCGCTGGCAGCCGGCGTCGGTATGGTCCAGGTGCTGGATATGGTCCGGGCATTTCGCGCCAAGAATGACACAACACCGGTCGTGCTGATGGGATACGCCAACCCGATCGAGCGCTACGAACAGCGCCACATGTCAGCCGGCCATGGCAGCGCGTTTGTGCGCGACGCGGCGCGAGCCGGTGTTGACGGCTTGCTGGTGGTGGATTACCCCCCGGAGGAATGCGCGGATTTCGCGGCCGAACTCCGGGCCCACGGACTGGACCTGATTTTTTTGCTGGCTCCAACCAGCACTGACACGCGCATGGCACAGGTCGCCCGGGTGGCCAGTGGTTATGTCTACTATGTTGCGCTCAAGGGAGTGACCGGCGCCGGGACCCTTGATACCGCGGCTGTCGAAGCCATGCTGCCACGCATTCGCAAACATGTAGACATACCGGTGGGCGTAGGATTCGGCGTTCGCGACGCGCAGTCCGCATGTGAAATTGCGAAAGTGGCGGATGCGGTCGTCATCGGCAGCAAGATCATTCAGCTGATCGATGGTCAGGACCGGCGCCAGGCGCTCCGGGTGGCAGCCGACTTTCTGGCGGGGATCCGGGCGGCGCTGGACGCACAATCCTTGGCATTGACCGGTCAAGCAACAGGAGTAACTCCATGAGCTGGCTCGAAAAACTTCTACCACCAAGAATTCAGCACACCGATCCGGCCGATCGCCGCAGCGTACCCGAAGGCCTCTGGATAAAGTGTCCCAGTTGCGAGTCGGTGCTGTACAAGACCGATCTTGAGCAAAACCAGAACGTCTGCCCAACTTGCAGCCATCACCATCGGATCGGCGCCCGCGCCCGGCTAAATGTGTTCTTGGACAACGAGGGGCGCTTCGAGATTGGGCAGGAAGTCCTGCCGGTCGACGTACTCAAGTTCAAGGACAGCCGCAAATATCCCGAGCGCCTAAAGGAAGCGTTGGAAAACACGGGAGAAACCGACGCGCTTGTCGTAATGGGAGGCGCGGTTCACAACATCAGTCTGGTCGCCGCATGTTTTGAGTTTGACTTCATGGGGGGAAGCATGGGGTCTGTGGTCGGAGAGCGTTTCGTGCGCGGCGTTGAAACCGCCATAGAGCAAAAGATTGCGTTTGTTTGCTTCACCGCCACGGGTGGCGCGCGGATGCAGGAAGGCTTGCTCAGCCTGATGCAGATGGCCAAGACCAATGCGGCGTTGACGCGACTGGCCAAAAAGGGCTTGCCCTTTATCAGTGTTCTCACCGACCCGACGACGGGCGGTGTCAGCGCGAGTTTTGCCTTTATGGGCGACGTGGTGATTGCCGAACCGAAGGCCCTAATTTGCTTCGCGGGCCCTCGGGTCATCGAGTCGACGTTGCGGGTCACGCTGCCAGTGGGATTTCAGCGCGCGGAATTCTTGCAGGAGAAAGGCGCCGTCGACTTTGTCATGGACAGGCGCGAATTGCGCAAGGCGATCGCCAACTTGCTCGCGATGTTGCAGCGCCAACCGGCTGATGCGGTGGTTTGACGGTCGCGGCAACCACACGCGAGCGTCCAGAACTAGATGCTAGCTTGCACTGACTGAACGACAATCGCCGCCACCTGCAGCAGCACCAGCAGAACTAGAGGCGACAAGTCCACGCCACCGGCTAGTGGCACCACTTTGCGGATTGGTTTGAGCAGCGGCGCCACCAATCGCTCGACCACTGCGACCATTGGCGAACCAGTCTGCACCCAGGACAACACGGCATAAACAATCACCAGTCCACTTGCGCCGGACAGCACTAGACGGACCAGACCAAAAAGCGCCAGTATTGGGATTGGGCCTGGCCCACCGTGAGCACCTGCCAGCAACCACAGCAATGTGTACTCAACCAGTTCGAGCAGAAAGGCGCCAATCAGACTGGCGCTGTCCCAGCGCCCGATTGGCGCGATAACGCGGCGCAGCGGCAGCACCAACCAATCTGTCAGCGCAAAAATAAAAGGACCGAGCGGGTTGCCCGATCGGGCCGACAACGCGACGCGCTGGTACTGCATATATAGGCGCAGCAAGCAAGCGCCGGCCACCAGTCCGACTGCGACTTGCAGCAACAACGTGAAGATTTGAATCAGCATGACTGTGAGGGAAAAGCTGCTGTGGCGATAATAGTGGCTGTTGGCATCCCTGCGCGCCAATCCGACATTTCGGATTGCCCGATTTCCAACCTTGCCAAACCGCCGCGGCCCTCGTCCGCGTCCAACACTGAACCCCCATGTCCGATCACCCACACCCGCAATCGCTGCCAGACGAAAACCAGTTGATTGCCGAGCGGCGCGAAAAACTCAAGGCGATGCGCCGCCGCCAGGTAGATGGCAAGGGCGTCGCGTTTCCCAATGATTTCAAGCCCGCGGACTACGCCGGTGCTTTGGCGAATAAACATGCACAAGATACTACCGAGCAATTGGTGGCGAAAAGGCACGACGTTCGTATTGCCGGGCGGATGATGCTCAAGCGGGTGATGGGCAAGGCCAGCTTTGCGACGCTGCAGGACAGCTCAGGGCGCATGCAGGTCTACATCAAGGGCGAGGAATTGGGTGCAGTGGCTTACGAGAGTTTCAAACATTGGGACCTGGGGGACATCGTGGGCGTTGAAGGTCGCATGTTCAGGACCAAGACCGGTGAGCTCTCCATCCACGCCAGCCAATTGCGCCTGCTAACCAAGAGCCTGCGTCCGATGCCCGACAAGTTTCACGGGATGCATGATCAGGAGCAGAAGTACCGCCAACGTTACGTTGACCTGATGACCGACGAAACGGCGCGCAAACGTTTCGTGGCCCGCAGCCGGGCGGTCAGCTGCATTCGAGAATTCATGGTGGCGCATGATTTTCTCGAAGTTGAAACCCCAATGCTGCACCCTATTCCAGGTGGCGCCAACGCCAAACCATTCAGTACCCACCACAACGCGCTCGACCAGCAGATGTTTCTGCGGATCGCGCCCGAGTTGTACCTGAAGCGGTTGATCGTCGGAGGGTTTGATCGTGTATTCGAGATCAATCGCAACTTCCGCAACGAAGGCATATCGGTGCGTCATAACCCCGAATTCACCATGATGGAGTTTTATGCCGCCTACTGGAATTATCAGGATCTGATGGTATTCACCGAGGCCTTGATTCGCGACGCGGCCCGCAAGGCCGTTGGTACGCTGCACTTGAGTTACGACGGAAAACCGGTGAATCTTGAACAGCCGTTTGAGCGCCTTAGCATCGTGCAAGCAATCGAAAAGCATACCGATGCCGGCCCGAACGCTCTCGATGCCAACTGGCTGGTCAACGTCCTGCGCAAATTAGGCAAGACCGAAGAGATCCACAAACTGTCGCAACGCAGTCTGGCCAGGCTGCAAGTGCTGTACTTTGAGGAAACGGTTGAAGACAAGCTCTGGCAACCGACCTTTATCTGCGAGCATCCGGTTGAAATTTCCCCGCTGGCCAGAGCCAGCGACAGCAACCCGGAAGTGACCGAGCGTTTCGAGCTCTACATAACGGGACGTGAGTTTGGCAATGGCTTTAGCGAGTTGAACGATGCCGAGGATCAGGCCGCCCGGTTTCACGCCCAGGTCGCGGCCCAGGACGGGGGCGACGATGAAGCCATGTTCTTCGACCACGACTTCGTGCGGGCGCTCGAATACGGCATGCCGCCTACGGGGGGCTGCGGCATCGGCATTGACAGGTTGATCATGTTGCTGACCGATAGCCCCAGCATCCGGGACGTCATCCTGTTTCCGGCCCTGCGCCGGGAGACGCCAAATGCGTGATAGAGCGCAGAGGCCCGCGGCCAAGACTGCCAAGACCGGCAGGGTCAGAAAATCAGATCCAGGGCGCGCATGTAAAGTGGATGGACCATCAACACATCCCAATCAAGGGCCGGCGAGTTAGGCAACAGCGCCAGCCGACGTTGCCCACTGACACCCTGCGCCTGCCAGTCCCCGTCGAGCCGGGTGCGTACCAGACCGTCCAGCAACTCGTCGATGACCGTGCTGCCACCAGCGCTCTGGTTGCACAGCAACACCATGTCGCAACCGGCGTTCAGGGCCGTTATTGCGGCCTGTAGGTAACTGACCTGCGCGCCGTCCAGCATTCGTGCGCCCGCCATGCTCAGGTCGTCGCTGAAGATCGCGCCACCAAAACCAAGGCGCCCACGCAATATGTCGCCCAACCACTTTTGCGAAAAACCGGCCGGACGAGAGTCGACACGCGGGTAGACCACGTGCGCCGGCATCACGCTGGCAAGTGCCGTGCCGAGCCAGGCGTAGGGGGCGCCATCCTGTCCCAGAATTGTGCTTAGGCTGCGCCGGTCCAAGGGGATATCGGTATGTGAATCAGCTCTTGCAAACCCGTGGCCAGGGAAGTGTTTGCCACAGTTGGCCATGCTGCTTTGCGCCAATCCGTGCATCAGGCTTTTGGCTAGCAGCGTCACCACCGAGGCGTCACCTGCAAATGCGCGGTCCCCGATCACGCCGCTTGTGCCATGGTCCAGGTCCAGTACCGGCGCAAAGGTCAGATCGACGCCGCAAGCCCGCAACTCCGCGCCCATGACATAACCGCAGGCAGTAGCTGCCCTGGTAGCCAACATTGCGCGGGACACCGGATCTTCCCTGGTGGCGCCCAACCAGAGTTGTCCGAGGGAACGCATCGGCGGCAATTGGGTAAACCCATCGGACTTGAATCGCTGCACGCGGCCACCCTCATGGTCCACCATGATGAGCAAATCCTGGCGCACGGTCTTGATGTCCCGGCACAACGCGCAGAGTTGCTTGCGGTCGAGCCAATTGCGCGCAAAAAGTACCACGCCACCAACCATTGGGTGCCTGAGGCGAGCGACATCCGCCGATTCGAGGCGCAAGCCTGCAAGGTCGATTATTAGGGGAGCGTGTTCAACCATTTTGTATTTCAGAAAATGGCAATTTGACTGAGGTCTGGACTGGAGCCGCAAGCGGCGCAACGGCGTTAACCGCCACTCTCCACGACGCAAAAACTCGCTGCGTAATCGGTCTCGTCGGTCAGACTGACATGCACACGCAAACCCCGGGCGTCAAACCATTGCTTTAAAGCACCATGCAGCACAATGGTGGGTTGGCCGGAATTGGGAGTTCCAGCCGGCAACCTGCCAACCTCGCATAGTCGCCAGGTCATGGGCAAGCGCATGCCCAGTCCGATCGCCTTGCTGAATGCCTCTTTCGCGCTGAAACGGGTCGCCAGATAACGCACGCCGCGATCCGGCCAGCGCTCGCTACGCGAGCGCCATATGTCGAGTTCGGTATCGCAGAGGATTTTCTGTGCAAAACGCTCGCCATGACGCTGCAGGCTCGCGCGAATTCGGCGAATGTCACAAATGTCGGTGCCGACCCCAAAAATCATGCCTTGACGCCCAGATCAAGCCGTTTCGGCCTCGCGTATGCAACGCAAATATTCGGCAACAGCCACGGCATATCCCAGTTCAAGCGCATCGGAGATGAGGGCATGCCCGATGGACACCTCCTGCACTCCCGGCACTGACTTCAGGAACCATGCCAGGTTGTCCCGGTTTAGGTCGTGGCCGGCGTTGACACCGAGACCAAGTTCGAGGGCGGCGCGGGCGGCGGTGACGTAGCGCGCGGTCTGTTGCCGTTGCCGCGGGCTTGCCCATGCGTGCGCGTAGGGTTCGGTGTACAACTCGACCCGATCAGCCCCCAGGGCTTTCGCAAGCGGCATGGCCGCGGGGTCGGCATCCATGAAAAGGCTGACGCGCACTCCGAGTGCTTTTGCCTCGGCGATCAGGGGCCTTAGTCGGTCCCCATCCTGCATCAGGTTCCATCCGTGGTCGCTTGTAAACTGGCCTTCACCATCCGGCACCAGCGTGCACTGTTGCGGACGCACCGCCCGAATAAAAGCCATCAAGTTGTGAAACGGATTACCTTCAATATTGAACTCTCGCTCGGGCCATAGCGCCAGCAATCTAGACAGGTCGTGCACATCCTGGGCCCGGATGTGACGCTGGTCCGGACGCGGATGGACCGTGATACCGTTTGCGCCGTGGCGCAAACAAATATCGGCAGCACGCGTCAGGGACGGGATGCCAAGTTGCCGCGTATTACGCACCAGGGCTACCTTGTTTAGATTGACAGAAAGGGCGGTGCTTCTCATAACGATTGGAGATCGACCATCATTTGCCTGGTACGCAAGGTAGTTACCCCGCAATGGTAATGGAGCAAGGCCCGCAGTTGGAGTTTGAGCTCATTGACCACTGGCGCACAGGCCCGCAAGGTTTCGGCGAATGCCGCGCTGGTAGCCAACGATTGTTGCAAGGTCAGCCATTGTGCTCCAGCCAGGCTGACGCGGTCCGCGGCGCTAGTCTGACGCAATCCACCCTCTGGTACAAGGCTGTAGCGGGCCTCAAGATCGAGCCCCGCCAGCGACAAGGTTTGGATGTCCAGCATTGGCAGCAGCCCGAGCTCGCGCAACATCAGCAGCTCGAAAGCGCGCAACGCGGTCTGCAGCACCTCGCCATGGCCCGACGAAATCACTGCCACGGCGCGGGCATAGGTGTCGAACAAGCCCGGGTGGGGGTCGTCGCGCGCCAACAACAACAACAAGAGTTCATTCAGGTAATAACCTGAAAGCAGTGCCTCGCCAGTGGGCATGACATGACCACCCATCCATTCCGCTCCCCTGAGCGTACGGATCTCGGCGTCGCCACCAAAAGCAACATGCAAAGGCTGCATTGGTAATAGGATCGGCCGCAAGCCGGAACTGGGGCGCTTCGCACCCTTGGCCACCAGGGCAATCCGGCCATGGTTGCGGGTGAAAACTTCCAGAATCAGGCTGGACTCGCTCCAGTCATAACGATGCAGTACGTAGGCGGGCTCATCGGTAATGCGCTTGCTGGCCACGGGCGGGGGACTGGATCAGCCGTAACCAAAACTTCGCACGCGCGCCTCATCATCGGCCCACCCTGAGCGTACCTTGACCCAAAGCTCAATGAACACCTTGGCGTCCATCAGGGTTTCAAGTTCCAGCCGGGTCTCGGTGCCAATGCGCTTGATGCGTTCGCCCTTATCGCCAATCACCATGGCCTTGTGGCCGTCGCGCTCAACCACGATCGTGGCCGCGATTTTCACCAGTCGCTTCTGCCCCCGGCGACCGGCCTCTTCCTCAAACTTGTCGATCACCACGGTTGAGGTGTACGGCAGTTCGTCCCCAGTCAGGCGAAACAGCTTCTCGCGCACCATTTCGCCGGCCAGGAACTTTTCGCTGCGATCGGTAAGTTCGTCTTGCGCATGGGCCCACGGTCGCTCAGGCAGATACTTCTCACATATACCGAAAAGCCGGTTCACATCCTTGGTGTTTTTCGCCGACATCGGAACAAACTCGGCGAACGCGTGACGCTGCTGCATCTCCTGCAACCAGGGCGCGAGGTCGGAGCGACGCGACACCTGATCGAGCTTGTTGGCCACCAGCAACGCCGCGATATCCTTGTTCAACAGCGACAGTACCTTGGCATCGGCCTGGTTGAACCGCCCCGCTTCGACGACAAACAGCACCAGATCCACATCATTGATCACACCTAGGACCGACTTGTTGAGCGAGCGGTTGAGGGCATTGCCATGGCGGGTCTGGAACCCCGGTGTATCAACAAATACAAACTGCGTCAGGCCCAGGCTGCGCACTCCCGTGATGCGGTGGCGCGTGGTTTGCGCCTTGCGCGAAGTGATGCTGATCTTCTGGCCCACCAAAGCGTTGAGCAGCGTGGATTTGCCGACATTGGGTTTGCCGACAATCGCAATCAGGCCACAACGGCGCGGCAAGGCGGTTGGTGCAGCCGCTGCCATCACAATGCCTTGTTGCTAAGGGACTGCAACATCGCCGCCGCCGCGGCTTGCTCTCCTGCCCGACGGGATCCGCCGATACCGCGTTCCGAAAGATTCAATCCGATGATTTCACATTCCACGTCAAAAGTCTGCTGGTGTGCAGCGCCCAGCGTACCGACCACCCGATAAAGCGGTAGCTTCATTTTTCTACCCTGCAACCACTCCTGCAATTCGGTCTTGGCGTCTTTGCCAATGGCCGCCATTGTCGGGTTGATCTCCACCGCTTGGAAAAGTCTGTGAACCAAGTTTTTCGCCACGGTAAATCCACCGTCCAGGTACACGGCACCGATTACCGCCTCCAGCGCATCGGCGAGAATCGATGGACGTTTGTTTCCGCCAGAACGCATCTCACCTTCGCCCAGTCGCAGCAATGCCGACAACCCAAGTTCTACCGCCAGCTGATGCAAAGTGTCCTGTTTGACCAGATTGGCCCGTACCCTGGAAAGATCCCCTTCCGGCAGCAAACGCAATCGTTCGTATAGCAAATCGGCTACTGAAAGATTGAGCACGGCGTCGCCAAGGTACTCCAGACGCTCATTGTGGTCAGCACAGAAACTGCGGTGCGTCAGGGAACGGCTCAGCAAGTCGGCATCCGCAAAGTCGTGCTGCAAACGCCGCTGCAATGCCAACAAGCCAGGATCCACGCTATTTCGATCTTCCGACGTACTTCAGGGTCAGGAATGCCGGCCCGGCCAGGTGGATCTCGCGCTGGTAGGCGAACGCGACCACAATCTTGTCGCCCTCTTTAGTGACTTCCAGTTCGCTGCCCTTGATTGAACTGATGTTGTCAACTGTCGCTGCCCGGTCAAATATCGCACGAACTTCCGGCACTGAGCTTCCACCACTGGCTTTGTTGGCCGCCTTGAGCACCGCCTGGTACTCAATAAAGGTTGGAAATACCTGGGCTGCAACAACACCGGCAATGGCCAATACGGCCCCGACGAAAAGCAGTCCAACAAACGAAATGCCGCGTTGCCTGGATCTCAGTTGCAATGTCATATAACTCCCCCTTGATGGCAATCTGACTTTCAATTGAAGAATCCGATTCGCTTGAGATTGCCGAAATTCATCCACACCAAAACCGCCTGCCCGACAATGTTTTTCTCCGGCACAAATCCCCAGTAACGCGAGTCGAGCGAATTATCCCGGTTATCCCCCATCATGAAGTAATGCCCGGGCGGCACCTTGCAAATAACACCTTCAACACTGTACCGACAATTGTCCCGATACGGAAAATCTTCCACCCCCGGAATGAAGGCCGGACGGTCCTCGTCGTTGAGAAGCCGATGCGAATTCTCACCCAGCCTTTCCTCAAACTGTTTGGCGTAGCGCATCGTGTCTTCGTCGAAAAACTCCGGCACCGCCTTCGTGGCTACCGGCATGCCATTGATGCTCAGCCGCTTGTTCAGGTAGGCCACCTCGTCACCGGGAACACCAACCACACGCTTGATGTAGTCCAGGCTCGGCTTTGGCGGATAGCGAAAAACCATAACGTCACCGCGCTGCGGGCGGCTGCCTTCGGTAATGCGCGTGTTGATCACAGGCAATCGAAGGCCATAGTGATACTTGTTCACCAGTATCAGGTCTCCCACCAGCAAAGTCGGGATCATTGATCCAGACGGTATCTTGAATGGCTCGAACAGGAATGAACGCAGCAGAAAGACCATCAGGATGACCGGAAACAAACCCGCTGTCCAGTCCAGCCACCAGGGCTGCGCCAACAGAGCCGATTTCGCTTGTACTACGTCGCCATCGACTTGGCTAACGCCCATGTGACCGAGTTCGGCGCGCCGCCGCGCCGAATTGGCTTCCATGTCGGCGGCGGCGAACTGGCGCTGCGGCAAGAAATAAAAACGTTCCGCCAGCCAATAAAGACCAGTAACAACCGTGGCCAAGAAAAGCAGCAGCGCGAAATTGCCGTCGACTCGGCCGAAATACCAGGCACCTGCGTAGCCGGCAAACGCCGCGAGGATCAGGGACGTCAACGCCTGCATCAATCGTCCACCTGCAAAATCGCCAAAAAGGCCTCCTGCGGCACCTCTACCGACCCTATCTGCTTCATTCTCTTCTTGCCTGCTTTTTGCTTTTCAAGGAGTTTGCGTTTGCGCGAGATATCGCCGCCGTAACACTTGGCCAGTACGTTCTTGCGGAGGGCTTTTATTGTCTCACGCGCAATTATGTTGGCCCCAATGGCGGCCTGTATCGCTACGTCGTACATCTGACGCGAAATGATCTGGCGCATCTTCGATACCACCGCCCTCGCCCGGTACTGCGACTGCGATCGATGGACGATGATGGACAGCGCGTCCACCTTCTCGCCATTGAGCAATATGTCTACCTTGACAACGTCCGCTGCCCGGTATTCCTTGAACTCGTAGTCCATTGAGGCGTATCCACGGCTGACTGACTTGAGTTTGTCGAAAAAGTCCAGCACGATCTCGCCCAGCGGCATCTCGTACGTCAGCATGACCTGGCGGCCATGGTAGGCCATGTTCATCTGTACCCCGCGCTTCTGGTTCGCCAGCGTCATGACACCACCAACATACTCCTGGGGCATGTACAGGCGTACCGTCACGACCGGTTCGCGGATCTCCTCGGTCCGGCTCTGGTCCGGTAACTTGGACGGATTCTCCACCATCAGCACGCTTCCGTCGGCCTTGACCACTTGGTACAGGACGCTGGGAGCGGTTGTAATCAGATCCTGGTCGAATTCGCGCTCCAGACGTTCTTGCACGATCTCCATGTGCAGAAGGCCCAGGAATCCACAGCGAAACCCGAAACCCAAGGCCTGCGAAACCTCAGGCTCGTAGCGCAGTGACGAGTCGTTTAGCTTGAGTTTTTCAAGGCTGTCGCGCAAGCCTTCGTACTGGTTCGCCTCAGTCGGGTACAAGCCAGCGAACACCTGCGGCTGGATTTCCTTGAATCCGGGCAAGGCCTCTGTGGCGGTGTAAGCGGCGCCCCCCGTGCCCAGCTTGATCAGCGTGACGGTGTCGCCAACCTTGGCGGCCTGCAATTCCCTGATCCCGGCGATGACATAACCGACCTGACCCGCCTCCAAAGCCTCCCGCGGTTCATTGGCTGGCGTGAACACCCCCAGGCTGTCGGCGTTGTAACTGGCGCCGCTGGCCATCAGTTTGATACGTTCACCTTTAGCCAGCCGTCCATCGACGACACGTACCAGCATCACGACACCCACATAAGTGTCGAACCAGCTATCGACAATCATCGCGCGCAGTGGCCCGTTCGGATTGCCCTTGGGAGCAGGAATCCGCGCGACGATCGCCTCCAGGATTTGGTCGATACCCATACCGGTCTTGGCCGAGCACACAATCGCGTCCGTCGCGTCAATTCCGATCACATCTTCGATCTCAATGCGGGCGTTATCGGGATCTGCGTTAGGCAAGTCCATCTTATTCAGTACCGGTACTACCTCTACGCCAAGTTCCAACGCGGTGTAGCAGTTGGCTACCGTCTGGGCTTCGACGCCCTGACTCGCGTCCACCACAAGCAACGCGCCTTCACACGCGGACAGCGAGCGGCGCACCTCGTATGAAAAATCAACGTGACCCGGTGTGTCGATTAAATTGAGGTTGTATGTCGTGCCGTCGTGTGCCTTGTATTGCAACGCCGCAGTCTGCGCCTTGATGGTTATCCCACGTTCTTTTTCGATATCCATCGAGTCCAATACTTGGGCCTGCATCTCGCGGGCGTCAAGGCCTCCACAGCGTTGAATCAAACGGTCCGCCAGTGTCGACTTGCCATGATCGATATGCGCAATGATCGAAAAATTTCTGATGTGATCCATCAACGAGAACGCTTAAGTGATTGAATTGAAAAGGGGCTAGACAAGAAAAAAGGGCGCGTCAAATATTGACGCGCCCTGAACCAACAATCATTGGCAACTGCGATAGTTGGAACTTCATTGTAGGCAAAAAGCCCCAAAAGCACAGACCAAAAATACGAAAATCGGGTCGTTGCAAGGTAGCAACAGAAAATTTATGCACAGCTTATTAACATTATCGGCTAGCGACTGTCTGGACAACTTGTGGGTGAACTGTGGATCGGCAGTGGACCAGTCAAATCCATCCCATATGGTGGACTCTAGGATCACCGATATGCCCTCATCGCCGGATGAGTGGGCACTATTCTAACAAAGTTCGCAAATAATCTTCACGTATGTTAGTGAACGCAGACTTATTATTCCATTTTCGAGCAAGAATATTTTTCCGGTATTTTTTTCTCTTGGCGAGAAACCCACAAAAAAGCCCCCAATCCGACTCGGATTTTGAGGGCCTTCCCCGACTGCCGGGTGCGGTCAGCGTGAGGGCCGAATGATCGCGTATTGAGCCCACTCGCCACGGCGAAATAAAACGTTGACTGGCTTGTTCCGGTCAACCTTGGCCACCGCGGACTCAAACTCCTTCACATTGACCACCTCGACATTGGCGATCGCCACAATCACATCACCTTCACGAACGCCCGCCCGCGCCGCGGGGTCGGCAGCGGTGTCGACCTTGACACCGCCTTTGATCTTGAGATCTTTTTTCTGCGAATCGCTCAACTCACTCACCGCGAGACCGAGCTGCTGGCCAACTGATGACACTTTCGGCTTTTCTTCGCGCTCGGTCGCTTTCTGGGCCGTCTTCTCCGGCTCTACTTCCGCAATGGTGACTGACAGCTCCTTGGTGCCACCTCGGCGAAATACAGTCATCGTGCTCTTCGTACCCGGTTTGATACTACCGACCAGTCTTGGAAGGTCACCGTGCTTCTCGATCGCCTTGCCGTCGAACTTGATAATGATGTCGCCCGCTTCGACCCCCGCCTTATCGGCTGGTGACCCGCTTTCAACTCCTCGCACCAAGGCGCCTGCGGGCTTGCCAAGTCCGATGGCTTCGGCCACGTCCTTGGTCACCTGATCGATCTGCACGCCAATCCGGCCCCTGGACACGCGGCCGGTGGTTCGCAGTTGGTCGCTGACTCGAATCGCTTCATCCATCGGTATCGCAAAGGATATTCCCATGAATCCGCCAGACCGGGAATAAATCTGGCTGTTGATGCCGACAACTTCACCGCGCATGTTGATCAACGGACCTCCCGAATTGCCCGGGTTGATAGCCACATCGGTCTGGATGAACGGCAAGTAGTCCCCGGTGTCGCGCTGCTTGGCGCTGACGATGCCAGCCGTCACCGTGTTCTTCAAGCCAAACGGCGAGCCGATGGCCATTACCCACTCACCCACTTTCAACCGGTTAACATCGCCAACCTTGATGGCCGGTAGACCCACGGCGTCAATCTTGACCACTGCCACGTCAGTGCGTTTGTCGGCGCCAATGATCCTGGCCTTGAACTCCCGCTCGTCGGTGAGCGTGACCAATACTTCGTCCGCTCCGTCAACCACGTGGGCATTGGTCATGATGAAGCCATCCGAGGTCAGAATGAAGCCCGAGCCTACACCGCGCGGCTGTTCCTCTTCCTGAGGTTGGGGCCGATTCGGCCGTGGCCCCTGGCGCGGAACATTTGGAATCGGCACGCCGAAGCGCCTGAAAAATTCCAGCATCTCTTCATCCACGCCACTGCCTGAACGCGACCTGGCGGACATCTTCTCCAGCGTGCGGATATTTACCACTGAAGGCCCGACCTGCTCGACCAAATCGGTGAAGTCCGGCAATACCCTGGTTTGAGCCATTGCCGGTCCAGCCGGCATCAAGGCAGCCGCGCCACACATCACAAGCGCACCGAACCACCGCCGCACGCTATTCCCATTAGCTTGAATCATCACCAACCTCTCATCAATAAACAAATTTGCGTGAACCCGTCCAACGCATCGAGGCGTTCCGCCCTAAGGCATGAAAAAACAACCCGCGCTGCACTTGTCACGCTAGATGGGGCACTATTTCCTGCGCTCAAGCCCTTGCGAGAACGCGCCCAGTGTTTGGCGCGGTACTTCCCCGACCACGGTCAACCACCAATCTCCCGCCTTGTCATTCAGGCGGCGAGTCAGCGTGTTGGTGGCGCCCAGGGTGACAGACCCTTCCTGCGCGTGCCGACGTCGGTCGAACGGCTCGACGAACAACGACACCGAGGCCAATCCATCAGAAAAAATCCATTGCATGGTGCTTTCCGGGTTGCCGCCCTCAGGCGTGACAACCGGGCGTTTGTAACAACTCATTGGCCGGAACCCTGCGACCGCGGTTTTCAGAGTCCAGCCCTCTGCCGCTGCGGAAGTCTTCACCAACTCCGGCCTTTCCACCCGGTAACCATCTGTGTTATTCATCATTTGCGTTAGCTTTCCCATGTTCACTGGGGCTTCAAGTTGAAGTTCGGAGAATGCCGCCTGTTCCAGTACGCGCCCGTCAACATCGAGGGTCTGGAGCTTTACCACCAGTCCGGTCTTCTTTTCGCTCCAGACCCGATAGCCAAACCGCAGACCGTCTTTCGGCTGCAAGACGACCACATCCGCGTCCAAACCGGCCACCCGCTCAACACCAGTCTGCCGGGCAGAATAATATTGCCCTATCGACGAGTCGGCGGATTTCAACAGGTCGGGGAAAATTCCCAACGACTCGCGCCACTCAACCACCGCAATCTTGCTTTCAGGCAGGAAGGTAATGACTTGGTCGTTGCGGCGAAATGTCGAACGCGGCGTCCCGCTCAAGGTTTCGACCCGCTCCATTTGTAATTCACCATCGCAGACGTGCCAGATCCGCGCACTCGACATATTGGCGCCAGACGAGACCACGAAGGTCCCAATGTAGGCACGACGCCGAGGCGCCTCATGCATCCGCAGCAGCCACTCGGAGATGTTCAATTCACCGTGTTTAGGCTCGACAGCCACCGTTGACGCCGGAGCTGGCGGCGCAACCGGTCCAACAACCTGAGCCGACACCAACGGTACGAAGACCGCCGCCCATATCAGGGCACAAAAAGAAATGCGGTCAACCAAAATGGAACTTTCCTTCATCAACACCGGCCCTATCGAACTGGACCTTCAAACGTGGCATTGCGTAGGAAGCCGGCGGGCTTTTGCAATGCCGAGGTACCGCCAAATTGCTTGTGTGCTGCCATCAACTCGTCCAGCCGGGCGTCTCGCAACATTACTGGGGGTTCGATCATGCCTCCAACGCCGGCTTGCGCGCCCGACGTTGAAGTTAAGTTGGCGCCTGACGGCACCGTGGCCAATCCGGCTGGTTGATCAAACCCCACATCACCACTGGCCAAATGCCAACCGACCACGGCAATTGCGGCAACTGACGCCGCCGCGGCCAGCAATTTCCAGCGCGCAACCGGATCATTGGCGCCACGGCCCCCGACGTCGCCGGAGCGCTGCAAACCAGCATGAGGAACACGTCCGACAGGAATCAAGGCAACTTCAACTCCAGGCCCCGCGGCAGGCCGCGCCTGTGTCTCGGCGGACAACCGTTCACGCAGTCGGGCTACAAAGGCCCAATCAGTCTGGCAATCGGCCAGATCGGAACAACGGAGCACATCGCCGACCAAGTGGTAGGCGTGCCACGCGTCCCTGGCGTCATCGGATTTCGCCAACGACACAACAACGCGGGCAAACTCATCACCACG
>JANNGR010000509.1:0-14202 GCA_031403955.1 Betaproteobacteria bacterium | reverse complement strand
GCCGCGCCGGCCATGGTCACGCGCAACCGGTCGGTGTCGAAGGCGCCCGGCAGCAGGTTGTTGATCGTCACGTTGGAGCCGGCCACCTTGCTGCGCGACACGCCGGCGATAAAACCGGTCAGACCACTACGCGCGCCGTTGCTCAAGCCCAGGTTGTCTATTGGCGCTTTGACGGCACCCGAGGTGATGTTGACGATGCGCCCGAAACCGCGCTGCGCCATGCCGTCTATGGTGGCCTTGATCAGCGCAATCGGCGTCAGCATGTTGGCGTCCAGCGCCTTGATCCAGGCCTCGCGCTCCCAGTCGCGGAAGTCGCCCGGCGGCGGACCGCCGGCGTTGGTCACGACGATGTCGAAGCTGGTACCCGGCCCGCCACTGGCGGCGAATACGTCTGATCGTCCCTGCTCGGTAGTGATGTCGGCCGCAATCGGCAACACCGTAGCCACGCCGGCGCCGGGCAGCGTGCGCAAATCCGCGGCTGCGGCTTCCAGCACCTGCGCGCCGCGCGCGACGATCAACACATGCACGCCTTCGCGCACCAGCGCCTGCGCGCAGCCCAGCCCCAAGCCCTTGCTAGCGCCGCACACCAGCGCCCACTTTCCCGCGATACCCAGGTCCATATGTCCTCCTGATACTTGCGGGACAGACCGCAGCCACACGCAGTGGGCAAGCTCTGTCCCCAACCGTTCAACTGACTCTACCCCAATGTGGACAATACAGCCATGGCTTATCTTCCTCCTCCAATCGCAACCGCACGTTTTACCGACCCGGCCGCCGCGCTGGCGCAGTTAAGCAAGATTTACGACAACGGGCTGGCGCATTTGCGCCGCGCCATGCAGCGTTATGTCGCTGGCGATGTGCTACCGGGCCATGCGCGCGCCTGTTACCCGTTTGTGCGCGTGCAGACCGACACGGTGGCGCGTACCAACACCGCCGACAGCGCCCGCTTGAGTTATGGTTTCGTGGCCGGGCCGGGGCGCTTTGAAACCACCCTGACACGGCCTGACCTCTACGGCGACTACTACCTCGAGCAATTCACCTTGTTATTGCAAAACCACCAGGTTGAGCTGGAGGTGGGTACCAGCACACAACCGATACCGGTGCATTTTTCATTTGCCGAACACGACCATATCGAAGTCAACCTGAGCGCCGAGCGGCGCCAGTTGATGCGCGATCTGTTCGACCTGCCGGACCTGGCCGCGATGGACGACGGTATTGCCAACGGCACCTTCGAGCCGCGTCCCGGCGAAGCACAGCCGCTGGCGCTTTTCACCGCGCCGCGGGTCGACTATTCGCTGCACCGGCTGCGCCACTACACCGGTACCGCACCCGAGTATTTCCAGAACTTCGTGTTGTTTACCAACTACCAGTTCTACATCGACGAATTCGTGCGCCTGGGCCGTGCGGCGATGCAGGATCCGAACAGCGATTACATCGCGTTTGTCGAACCTGGCAACATGGTGACGCGGCGCGTCGGCATGGGCCCGCGCGCGGGTGACGAATTTGGCGCTGAGCCGTCACGCCTGCCGCAGATGCCAGGCTACCACCTGCTGCGCACGGACCGCAGCGGCATCACGATGGTCAACATTGGCGTCGGCCCGTCCAACGCGAAGAACATCACCGACCATATCGCGGTGTTGCGCCCGCACGCCTGGATCATGCTGGGCCATTGCGCCGGTTTGCGTAACACGCAGAATTTGGGTGACTATGTGCTGGCGCACGGGTATGTGCGGGAGGACCACGTGCTGGATGAAGAGTTGCCGCTGTGGGTGCCGATTCCCGCGCTGGCCGAAATCCAGGTGGCACTGGAACAGGCAGTGGCCGACGTGACGCAAATGAACGGCCCCGAGCTGAAACGCATCATGCGCACCGGCACGGTGGCCAGCACCGATAACCGCAACTGGGAATTGCTGCCCGACAACGGGCCCCAGAGGCGCTTCAGCCAGAGCCGGGCGGTAGCGCTGGACATGGAAAGCGCCACCATCGCGGCCAATGGTTTTCGTTTTCGGGTGACTTACGGCACCCTTTTGTGCGTCAGCTACAACACATTACATGGCGAGATCAAACTGCCCGGCATGGCCGACCAGTTCTACCGCGAGCGCGTGGACCAGCACCTGCGCATCGGCATCCGGGCCATCGAGTTGTTGCGCCAGTTGGGCGTGGACCAGTTGCACAGCCGCAAACTGCGCAGTTTTGCGGAGGTCGCGTTTCAGTGATGGCGCTGCCGTCCATGGCGCAGAGCCTCTTGCGTGTCGAGCATTTGAGCAAGCGTTATGGCCAGAGTACCGTGGTCGACGATCTGTCGTTCACCATCGCGGCCGGTGAGTGCCTGGGGGTGATCGGTCCCAACGGCGCCGGCAAGACCACCACGATTCGCATGTGCCTGGGCCAGAGTACGCCCGACACGGGCCAGATCAGTTACTGCCTGGAGGCACCGGAACAAGCGCCATTACGCATGCCGCAAGACGCGATGGCGATCAAGGACCGGCTCGGCGTGGTGAGCCAGATCGACACGCTCGACCCCGACTTCAGTTGCGCCGAAAACCTGCTGGTCTATGGCCGTTACTTCGGTATGCGCGACGCGCGGATCAGGCAGCGCATTCCGACTCTGCTCGAATTTGCATCACTCTCGCACAAGTCGGCATCCAAGCCGGGTGAACTGTCGGGCGGCATGAAACGCCGGCTCAGTCTGGCACGCGCGCTGGTGAACGACCCGCGCCTGCTGTTGCTCGACGAGCCGACCACCGGGCTCGATCCGCAGGCCAGGCACCTGATGTGGGAGCGCTTGCAAGTGCTGTTGCAGCAGGGCAAGTCGATCCTGCTGACGACCCATTTCATGGACGAGGCGGAGCGGCTGTGCTCGCGCCTGTTGGTGCTGGACCATGGACGCAAGATCGCCGAAGGCAGCCCGCGCGCGCTGATCGCCCAGCACCTGGAGCCCGACGTGGTCGAGGTGTACGGAGTGGGCGCCGTGGCCCTGATGGAGTCGCCGGTGAAGAGCCTGGCGGCGCGGGTTGAGTTGAGTGGCGAGACGGTGTTCTTCTACACCCAGGACGCCCGCCAACTGCTGGACGCGCTGGCGGCCTGGCCGCAGTTGCGCACCTTGCACCGGCCGGCCAACCTGGAGGATCTATTCCTGAAATTGACCGGGCGCAAGATCAGGGAGGACGGCTGATGATCTGGCGTGCACCGCAACTCTCGTTGCGTTTTTGGCCGGTGTTCCTGCGCAACCTGCTGGTCTGGCGCAAGCTGGCCATTCCCAGCCTGGTGGGCAATATCGCGGAACCGCTGATGTGGCTGGTGGCCTTTGGTTACGGCCTGGGGGCGCTGGTCGGGCAAGTGACTGTCAGCACCGCTGCCGGTAGCAGCCAGGTGCCGTACTTACTGTTTCTGGCCAGCGGCAGCATTTGCATGAGCGCGATGAATGCCGCCTCATTCGAGGCGCTTTACTCCGCGTTTTCGCGCATGCATGTGCAAAAGACCTGGGACGGCATCATGAACGCACCGGTGCGGCTGGACGACATCGTGCTGGCCGAGATGTTGTGGGCCGCGTTCAAGGCCCTGTTCACGGTCACCGCGATTCTGGGCGTGATGCTGGCCCTGGGCATCAGCCACAGCCCCAAGTTGTTGCTGGCCTGGCCGGTATTGCTGGGTGTCGGCATCACGTTCTCGTGCATCGCGCTGATATTCAACGCGCTGGCCAAGGGTTACGACTTTTTCACCTACTACTTCACGTTGTTCCTGACGCCGATGATGTTTCTGAGCGGCATATTTTTCCCGCGCGAGCAGTTGCCGGCCGTGGTGCGGTTGGTCGCTGACTGGCTGCCGCTGAGTAATGCGGTCGAATTGGTGCGCCCGTTGTTCATGGACCAATGGCCTAGCCACCCGTGGCGCCATGGCCTGGTGTTGCTGGTCTATACGGTGGCCGGTTTCTGGCTCGCGCTGGCATTGACCCGGAAGCGCTTCAGGGGCTGACCCGCAACCCGCGCTTCACGCATGTGGGCGCCTGGCCGCGGCCTTGATCATGTCGGCGGCCTTCTCGGCAATCATGATCACCGGCGCGTTGGTATTGCCTCCCACCAGGCGCGGCATGATGGACGCGTCGACGACACGCAAGCCCTGTATGCCAGACACGCGCAATTGCGCATCGACAACATCCATGCTGCCGTTGCCCATGCGGCACGAGCCGACCGGGTGGTAGATGGTGTCGGCGTGGTCACGGATGAAGTGTTCGATCTGCAAGTCGGTCCGCGCGCCGGCCGAGGCCGGGGACTCCTTGCCGCGGTGGCCCGCCAACGCCGGTTGCGACAGTATGTTGCGCATGATGCGAAAGCCGCGAATCAGGCGCTCCATGTCGTCACGTTCGCCCAGAAAGTTGGGGTCGATCAGTGGCGCGGCCAGCGGATCCTTGCCGGCCAGCCTGACGCTGCCACGGCTCAGTGGCCGCAACAGGCAGATGTGGCACGAGTAGCCATGGCCAAAAGTTGTCTTGCGGCCATGGTCCACCAGTTTGCCGATCACGAAATGCAACTGAAGGTCCGGTAGCGCCTCGGAGGGCGCGCTCCGGATGAAGCCGCCGGCCTCGGCGAAGTTGGTGGTCAACATTCCGGTGCGGTATTTGCGCCATTCAAAAATCCCGCGTACCGCGTTGGCCAGCCCGGTAAAAGAGATGCCAAAAAGGTCGGTCAACTGCGGCGCGTTGAAGACCTGCACCACATCGGGATGGTCATGCAGATGCTGGCCGACACCGGGCAGGTCGTGTTGCGTCGCGATGCCGCTGTCGAGCAGGTGCTTATGCGGGCCAATACCCGACAACATCAGAATCTGCGGGGACTGCAATGCCCCGGCGCACAGCAGCACTTCGCGCGTGGGCTTGAGTTGCGCGAGCATGCCTTCGTGCTGGTATTCCACTCCCACGGCGCGTTTCTTATCCAGCAGGATGCGGGTGGTGTGCGCCCCGGTGATGACGCGCAGATTGGGGCGCGACAGGTTGGGCGTGAGATAAGCCTTGGCGGCGCTGAAACGTTCGCCATTTTTGTGGGTCACCTGGTACATGCCCACGCCTTCCTGCTCGGGGCCGTTGAAATCCCGGTTTTCTCGGTAGCCGGCTTGTTTGCCTGCCTGCACAAACACCGGGCCAAAGCGGTTCGGGCTGGTCAGGTCTTTCACATTCAGCGGGCCGCCGCTGCCGTGTAACGCGTCGGCGCCGCGTTCGTTGTTTTCGGCGCGTTTGAAATAGGGCAACACGTCATCGAATGCCCAGCCGGTATTACCGAGCGCGGCCCAATGGTCGTAGTCGGCGCGGTGGCCACGCGCATAAATCATGGCATTCACCGAACTCGATCCACCCAGCACCTTGCCGCGCGGCTGATAACCGCGCCGGCCATTCAGGCCCGGTTGGGGCTCGGTCTCGAACTTCCAGTTGGCCTGCCCGTTCTTGGCCAGCAGCGCCAGCCCGGCCGGGCAA
Organism: Betaproteobacteria bacterium; assembly: GCA_031403955.1. GTDB lineage: Bacteria > Pseudomonadota > Gammaproteobacteria > Burkholderiales > Burkholderiaceae_C > CAISIP01. The sequence continues at coordinate 8,735 of JANNGR010000509.1, read as the reverse complement.
TGGATCAACACGTTGTTGTCGCTTGGCCCGGCCTCCAGCAGCGCGACGTTGACGTTGGGGTCTTCCGTTAGGCGCGCGGCCAGTACGCAACCGGCCGATCCGCCGCCGATGATTATGTATTCGAACATGTTCCGAGCTTGTCCTGGTGATTCCGTTCCGATGGTCCTGGTTTTGGCATACTGCCGGCACCGGCTGCCGCATAGGTCGGCGCGTTTGACCGGCGCCGGTGACAGGCTCGCTCACCATACCTGTAATTTTCTAAGGAGCCCACTTTAATGCACACCCCCATAAACCCTGAGTCCCACGCCGAGGGCAGCATCGACTGCGAGGTGCAGGACACGATCCTGTTGATAGCCATCAACCGCCCGGCCAAGCGCAACGGGTTTACGCCCAAGATGTTCCGCGAGCTGGGCCAAGCCTATTCCCGGCTCGATGACGACCCGGCGCTGCGGGTGGGTGTGCTGCACGCAATCGGCGCGCACTTCACCGCCGGTCTGGATTTGCCGTCCATGGCGCCCTTGATGCGCCGCGCCGAGAACGCCGTACCGGCCGGTCTGGTGGACCCGCTGGACCTGGGCATGCCCGGTTACCGGCGCAGGACCAAACCGATGCTGGTGGCGGTAAAGGGCATCACCTATACGCTGGGCATCGAGTTGATGCTGGCGGCCGACATCGTGGTGGCGGCCGACGACTGCCGCTTCTCCCAACTCGAAGTCAAACGCGGCATCCTGGCTACCGGCGGGGCCACCTTGCGCATGGCTGAGCGTGCCGGCATGGGTAATGCGATGTTGCATCTGCTGACCGGCGACGAGTTCGGTAGCGGCGAGGCGTTGCGACTGAATTTCGTGCAGAAGGTAGTGCCCGCGGGTGATGAATTGAACCAGGCGCTGTATATCGCGCAGGCCATCGCCGCGCAGGCGCCGCTGGCGGTGGTGGCCACGCGCCAAAACGCCCTGAAGGCGATCGAACACGGGCCGCTGGTGGCCATGCAGGATTTCATTGACGTGCAACAGCGCTTGTCCAACAGCGAAGACGCCGCCGAGGGCGTGGCGTCGTTCATCGAAAAACGCCCGGCCCGTTTTTCGGGCCGCTGAGCCGGCGGGCTATCGCCATTGGAACAATTAAATTGCGCACAATTTAATTGTGGAGTAGAATTGGCGCATGCCGAGTATCGAAGCCGCCCCTGAGCCCGTCGTTGCCCTGGCGCTGGACAACCAGCTTTGTTTTGCGCTGTATTCCGCGTCGCTGGCGATGACCAAGCTTTACAAGCCGCTGCTGGCCGCGCTCGGTCTGACTTATCCGCAGTACCTGGTGCTGCTGGTGTTGTGGGAGCACGGCAGCGTGACGGTGTCTGAACTGGGTCAGCGCCTGACCCTGGATTCCGGCACGCTGACGCCGTTGCTAAAGCGCATGGAGGCCGCCGCGTTGTTGCAGCGCACCCGGTCCGCGCTGGACGAACGCCGGGTGCAAATCACGCTGACCCCGGCCGGGCGCAAGCTAAAAGCCCGGGCCGCCAAGATTCCCGCTTGCCTGGTTCGCGCCAGCGGCCGTTCGGTGCCTGAACTGGTGGGCCTGACCCGGCAGGTCCGATCGCTGCGCGCACGACTCGCCGTCTGATTTTTCAACCCGCTTCGTTGTGCGAAGCATTTTTCAAGGAAGTCCCATGGTTACCAAAGTCGAAAAAGTCATTTACAACGCCCACGCCACCTCTACCGGTGGTCGCGATGGGAGCACCAAATCGTCCGATGGCTTGTTGGACGTCAAGCTCGCGGTGCCCAAGGAGATGGGTGGCGCGGGTGGTGGCGTCAATCCGGAGCAGCTATTTGCCGCCGGCTACAGCGCCTGTTTCCTGGGTGCGATGAGACATGTAGCCGGCATACAAAAAATCGCCGTGCCGGCGGACACATCGATCAACGCGACCGTGGGCATCGGCCAGATTCCGGCCGGCTTCGGCATCGAGGTGAAAATGGTGGTCAACTTGCCGGGCATGGACCGCACCGTGGCCCAGGCGCTGGTCGACAAGGCACACCAGGTGTGCCCGTATTCCAACGCCACGCGCGGCAACATCGACGTGGCGATCACGCTGGCCTGAGACCTGGCCGGGTTGGCCGGCCCTTGCTGCTTGCAGCGGCCGGCCATTTCAATTAGTCTGGCAACATGACTACGACCCAATTCCTGGTCCGCAAAGACCAACTCCAAAACACCGAGCTGCGCGACCAGCCTGACCTTGCCCTGACGCATGGGCAAGTGCGTCTCGACATTGATATGTTTGCGCTGACATCCAACAACATCACCTACGCCGCGTTTGGCGAGGCGATGAATTACTGGGCTTTTTATCCCACCGCTCAGGAAGGCTGGGGCAATATTCCGGTCTGGGGCTTTGGCGATGTGGTGCAGTCCATGCATCCCGGTGTTGCGGTGGGGGAACGCCTGTATGGATATTTCCCGATGGCGACCAGCGTGGTGCTCGAGCCTGCCCGGTTGACGCAAGCCGGTTTTGCCGACGGCGCGGCGCACCGCAGCCAATTACATGCGGTCTACAACCAGTACACGCGGTGTGCCAGCGACCCGTTTTATACCCGCGAGACTGAAGCCGTGCAGGCGCTGCTGCGGCCGTTGTTCACCACCTCCTGGCTGATCGACGACTTCCTTGCCGATAACGCGTTTTTTGGTGCTGCCGCCAGCGCCGCCAATCCTGGGCTGGTGTTGTTGTCCAGCGCGTCCAGCAAGACCGCCTATGGCACCGCCTACGTGCTGGCAAAACGAAGCGGCATTGAGGTGGTGGGTTTGACCTCGGCATCGAATAAGGATTTCTGCAACAGCCTGGGCTGTTACCACCGAGTCCTGAGTTATGAGCAACTCGACCAGCTTGCAGCCGATGCGCCGGTCGTATATGTCGACTTCGCCGGCAACACCGAGCTACGCCAAGCGGTGCACGGCCGCTTCTCGAACTTGAAATACAGTTGCTCGATCGGCGGCACCCATGTCGAGCATTTGGGCAGTGCCAAAAACCTGCCCGGCCCAAAAGCGACCTTGTTTTTCGCGCCGGCACAAATAAAGAAACGTCGAGCCGATTGGGGTGCCGAAGAATTTGGCCGACGCGCGCTGCAGGCCTGGAACGGCTTTGTGGACAAGGTGACGGACCCCACGGCGCCCTGGCTGCTGGTGCAGCATAACCGTGGCCCGGCCGCCGTGGCGCAAGTCTACCAACAGGTGCTGGCCGGGCGCGGCGATGCACGTGTGGGTCATGTGCTTTCGTTGCGGGTGTAGGCGAAAAGTGCAGGCGATGCACGGCGTCCGACGCCGCGGCCTGCAAGGCGAGCCACGCCGAAAGTAGGCCGTAGCGCGGCTCAATCGGTTGCGTTTGCCTCCCGTCCAACCACGCCCCTGCCTTGGTGCCTGAGCAAGACCGCCGCGCCGCGTCCGTAGAATCGGTCGATGATTTCTCCATTCCGCTGGTTGATCACGGTGGGTGCCGCTGTAAGCCTGTTCAACATGACCAGCGTGTCGGCCCAACCCAAGACCGCGCCGACCGCCGCCCCAATTCCGGCGCCGGCACCGATTTCGCGCGATGCCCAACGCGCCTACGAAGGCGCGCGCGACAAGCTGGTGCAGATCCGGACCTTGTTGCGCAACAGTGACACGCAGGCCAGCGTGGGGTCGGGCTTCTTTGTGTCGCCGGGCGGGCTGATCATCACCAACTTTCATGTCGCCAGCCAACTCGCTCTGGAGCCGGAACGTTATCGTGGTGTTTATGTGCCGGTGGATGGCCAAGAGGCGCCGGTGCAGTTGCTCGCCTTCGACGTGCAACACGACCTGGCACTGCTGCGGGTCCTGCACCCGGCAGCGGAGCAGGCCGCGCTGGCCTTTCGCGCCAACGACGCCCCGCTGGCGCGCGGCGAACGCATTTATTCGCTGGGCAACCCGAAAGACATTGGTTTCGCCGTCACCGAAGGCACTTACAACGGCCTGGCGCAACGCAGCTTTTACCCGCGCATCTTTTTTGGCGGCAGCATCAACCCGGGCATGAGTGGTGGCCCGGTGCTGGACGAGCTGGGTCGCGTGGTGGGTATCAACGTGTCGAAGCGGCGCGATGGAGAGCAGCTCAGTTTTCTGGTTCCGGCCGAGTTTGCGCAGGCCTTGCTGGCGCGCGCGGCCAATGCCAGTCCCCTGACCCAGGCGGCGCATGCCGAAGTCACGCGCCAGTTGATGCTGCACCAGGAGCAACTGACGCAGCGTTTTCTCGGCACGCCGCTGAAAGCGCAAAGGCACGGCGGTTTTACCGTGCCGGTGTTTGACGATGCGCTGGCGCGCTGCTGGGGCAGTGGGCGCGATGCCGATTTCAAAGCTTTCGACCTCGAGCGCACCGACTGCCAGATGGACAGCCATGTTTTTGCCGGCGAGGCCACCACCGGCTACATCCAGATGCGTTACGAGGCCTACGATGCGCCCAAGATCAGCGCATTGCGGTTTTCGCAACTGTACGGGCAGAGTTTTGGCAACGAACGCTTCGCAACCCAGGGCACACGCAGGATGACCGCGGTCGAATGCTCCGAAAGTTACATCGACCGCGCCGGCATGGCCATGCGCGCGGTGGTGTGTCTGAGTGCCTACCGCAAACTCGCCGGGTTGTATGACGTGTCGGTGCTGGTAACTTCGCTGAACCGCCCGACCCTGGGCGTGCAAGGACGGCTGGATGCGCGCGGCGTGAGTTTTCCCAACGGCCTGAAGCTGGTGGAGCGGTATCTCGATGGGTTCAAGTGGGAGGCGCCTTAATGAGCGACGCCGCCCCAGGGCCTGGTGCGGATCAGGTGCAGACCGGTTCGGCCTCGATGCCCCCGGGGCGATCCGGCTTGCTCGCCATGATTGACGTCACCGACCGCCACGGCAGCCTGGTCGCGCGCCTGCCGGTTACCCGTTGGCCGGTAACCGTGGGACGCGCGCTCGATGCCGACCTGGTGCTGGATGAAGTGCATGTGGCAGGGCAACATCTGCGCCTGACGCAAACTATGCCGGGCTTTGTCTCGGTGCAGGTGCTCGACACGCACAACGGCGTGACGCTCGGGCGCCAGCACCATGGCCGTGCCGCGGTGTTTGATTGGCACGTGGGTCAGCCGCTGGTGTTGGGCCGGTTGCACTTGCGTCTGCGCCTGGCCGGCTCGCCGCTACCCGACGAGGAGCCCTTGCCGCGCGCGCCCTGGCGTGCTGCGCTGAGGTCGGTGTCAGCCGTCGCGGTGATGTTGTTGCTGACCTTGGGCCAGTTATGGCTGAAAAACAGCGAAACACAAAACCCATTTCAACAGCTTCCGCTGTTCCTGCCCGGTGCGTTGGCGGTGCTGGGTCTGTGGTCCGGCCTGTGGGCACTGGCCAGCAAACTGTTCAGCGGCCATCCCCAGTTTTGGCGCCATGTGCGTATAGCCAGCCTGACCTTCGTGGCCTCTGAAGTGGTGGAACTTTTCGCCCAGGTGGTGGCGTTCGCATTTTCGTGGGAGAACATCGGGCGCTTCAGCCACCTGGGTGTGATCCTGGTCGCGGCACTGGGAATCTACCGGCATCTGCGGGTGGTTGTTCCGCAGCCGCGCCGCGGGCTGGCGGTTGGAATGCTGCTGGCACTGTCACTCGGCCTGCCGGCAATGTTGGGAACCCAGTGGCTCAAGAACAAGCGACTGTCGAACCAGCTTTACATGAGCCAGTTGTTCCCGCCGTCCTGGCGCCTGGCCGCGCCGGTTTCGGTGGCGCAGTTTTTGCAACAGGCCGAAGATATCGAACAGCGCCTGGCGCAGCGCCTGCAGGACCGCGACGACGAAGATGCGCCGGACAAGTCGCCGGGCGACGACGAGTAGCCAGCCAGCATGAGTCACCGTTACCCGTTGGCGACCTTCTTCGTGCTTGCCTATGCCATCTCGTGGCTGCTCTGGGCACCGCTGTGGTTGCCCGCTTTCAGCGTAAACGGGCTGCCGGTAATTCCTTTCCAACATGCACTCGGCGCTTTGGGGCCGATAGCCGCGGCGTTCCTGGTATCCGCGATGGAGACCGGCGGGGCCGGACCGGCCGATCTGTTGCGGCGCATGGGCCTGTGGCGTGGAAGGCTTTTGTGGTTGGCGGTCGCGTTGTTTACGCCATTTGCCCTGCTCGCTATCGCGGTCGTCGGGGCAGCGGTCTTTGATGGCGAGAGCGTGTCGATGGCGGGCTTCGGCAGCTCGCGTGAGTTTCCACAGTTTTCAGCTCTCGTGTTCCTCGCCTACAACATCGTTTCGTTCGGTTATGGCGAAGAAGTGGGATGGCGAGGGTTCGCGCTTCCTCGACTGCAATCCCGCCACGGCGCATTGGTCGCTTCGCTGCTACTTACATTCGGATGGGCACTCTGGCACACGCCGCTTTTCTTCTATCGCCCGGGTTATATGGGCATGCATGCCGCAGATATCGCCGGCTGGTTCTTCAGCTTGCTGACCGGCGCGGTACTGCTCACGTGGCTCTATAACGAGAGCCGGGGCAGTATTCTCGTTGTGGCGATCTTCCACGCGACCGTCGACGTTGCTTTTACCTCGGACATTTCCTCGCCGTCCGTGGTCAACGCCGCTGGTGCGCTGATTACCTTCTGGGGCATCGTCGTCGTTGTCGCCGCGGGCCCAGCTTATCTGTCAAGGCGGGGCAAAATGATCCGGCTGTTTGATGGCAACGTCGTCACCGGTTTCGTTCACCGTGACGGTCGAGTTGCCCACACTCGCGAATAACCGGGTGGCGATGTCTATGGAGCCGGGTTGCGCCGCGATCCGGCTTCAAGCACCTCAGCGCGCAAGGCGCGCACTTCGGAGCGCAAGGCAGCAATTTCCCGCATCAGATCGCGCTCAATCTCGCGCTCTTCGGTTTCCACGAACATCGCCGCGACCGACGCGGTTACCAGCGACAACACCGCCAGTCCGAGCAACACCACCACCACGGCGAACGCCCTTGACGCATGGGTGCTGGGAATCAAGTCGCCATAACCGACCGTGGCGGCGGTGGTGAAAGCCAGCCACAGGCCGTCGGCCAGAGTAAGGGCGCGTGGCTCGAGCATCCAGAATCCGACCCCGCCCATCAACAGAATCAACATGCACAACGCGAGCGAATAAAGCAGGCCGCGGCGGGTGATCAGGTGTGCGCGCTGGTTCCATTTGGCCATGGCAATACTGTACTCAGAGTTCGCAGGATCTGGGCGGCCGCTTGACGGGCTTGGTTGGTTGCCCTTGAACGAGTGCCTTGGACCTCGCCTACAAGGTGATCAACGTCGTGCCGGCCGCATACGTGCAGAGTCAGGGTTGAACAGCAACACAATTGAGCGTTAACCATGCGCTCTGGAACCTGGCGCGCTCACGGACCGATGGATTGCAGAATCTCATCAATGCGTGGGTAGGCGGGCAAGAGTCGCTTGGCCTCTTCGAACGCACGTCTGGCTTCGCCTTTCAACCCTAGACCCAGCAATGCTTGTCCCAGATTGAAGTGCGCCCGTGCCCTCGAAGGGACTGTTTGGATGTGTTCCGGGTAGAGGTCAATGGCGGTTCGTAACGCCTTCACCGCGGCCTGATACTCGCCCCGTATGAACAACGCGGCGCCCAGCATTTCGTGCGCTTGCGCCAGCGCTGGGTCAATCTTTATCGCCAACCTGAATTGGGCAATCGAAGGGTCGATCAGTCGTTCGGCCAAGTCGAGTAGGCCAAGCTGAAACGCGCTTTCGGCGTTCAGTTCCGCTTGAAATGATCGTTCGTAAAGTTGACGCGCCTCCACGAGTCGGCCCGATTTGGCCAGTTCTTGAGCATCCTGATAGTAGAAGGCCCACTCCTTCAGAAAAACAAATTGACCAGGACCCCTGATCGATCCACGGCCGGAGTACGCCGCCAATTGTCCCTGCTCGTTGTTCGCGCCAACCGACATCACATTCGACGCTTTGCACGCGGCCGGGAACATTTCTGTGTCAGGTCCTTCGTTGCCTGCCGCGGCAACAAAAAGTATGCCGGAACGTCTCGCCAGGGCGTCACAGAGGTCCCGATGTTCTGTGCGACTGCCCGGGAATCCCAGACTGAGATTGACAATCTTGACTCCACGAGCCGCCATCCATTGGACAGCCTGAATGACTTTGTTCTTTTGAATCTTGCCATCGCGGCCCACAACTTTCGCGCTGACAATGGCGGCTTTCGGGCTGGTGGATCCGAGGCTGAACAATGCCGTCAGCGCCACCGCCGTTCCGTGCCCGAGTACATCGTCATCACCCTCGCCGGTAAAGTCCCTGGCGGCGGAAACGTAGCCCGCGAGCTGGGGGTGTGTCAACAGTACCCCGGAGTCGATGATTCCTACCAACATGGCATCCTTTGGCGCTTTCCCGCCAACTGGCACACCGGGGAAAAGCAGCCGTTGGCCGGAGTTTGCGGTGGCGTAGGCCGCCCGGTCCAAGCCTGCCTCCCAGAGGAGCGCACCAATGTTGCTTCCACGACAGACCGGAGAAACCAGCAGCGCAAAAAGAATGGGTGCGAATCTCATGTCTCCCGCTCAGGGCTTCTTGCGGTAACGGTCACCCGGTCCCGCAAGGGTAGTACGGTCAGTTACGGCGAAGACCATCTCCTTCAGGTACTTTTCCACATCGGTCCATGGCGCGCCGTTGCCGTCATTGGCATACATGAACTGGAGAATACGAGACCCGATCGCGATCGGGTTTCGGTCCCCGAGCGGACTGTCGTTCTGGAGTCCGTTGGGCCATTTGT
>JANNGR010000508.1:0-11515 GCA_031403955.1 Betaproteobacteria bacterium | reverse complement strand
CCTTGGTTAGCGTGTTGAGGTCGACCAACCGGCTCTTCTTGTAGTCGGGCGTCCAGTGCACATCGGGCCACAGGCTCAAAGCCGGTGGGTCCAGGTACACCGGCCCACTGCCGTCCATCACGAAATGGGCGTGGCGGGTGGCGGCGCAGTTGGGAATCATGGCCACCGGTTTGCCAGCCGCGTGTGTTGGGTACATGCCGATCTTCACGTCCAGTACCGTGGTCAAGCCGCCCAGGCCCTGGGCGCCAATGCCCAGCGCGTTAACCTTTTCGAACAACTCGATGCGCAATTCCTCGGTCTTGTTGCGCGCGCCGCGTTGCAGCAAGTCATACATGTCGATGTCCTCCATCAAGGCCTGCTTGGCCAGCAGAACGGCTTTTTCCGCCGTGCCGCCGATGCCGATGCCCAACATGCCCGGAGGACACCAGCCGGCACCCATGGTGGGCACGGTTTTGAGCACCCAGTCCACCACCGAGTCGGACGGGTTGAGCATCACCAGCTTGGACTTGTTCTCGGAGCCGCCACCTTTGGCGGCGACCGTTATGTCAAGTTGATTGCCGGCCACGATCTCGACGTTGATCACGGCCGGGGTGTTGTCCTTGGTGTTTTTCCGCTCAAATTGTGGGTCGGCCACGATCGACGCTCGCAACGTATTGCCGGGGTGGTTGTAAGCCAGGCGTACACCTTGGTTGACGGCGTCGTCCAGCGTGCCGGTGAAGCCTTCCAGGCGCACGTCCATGCCGATTTTCAGAAATGCGTTGACGATGCCGGTGTCCTGGCAGATCGGCCGGTGCCCTTGCGCGCTCATGCGTGAATTGGTCAGGATCTGCGCGATTGCGTCCTTGGCGGCCGGGCTCTGTTCGTATTCGTAAGCGCGCGCCAGATGGGTTATGTAGTCGGCCGGATGGTAGTAACTGATGAACTGCAGCGCGGCCGCGATGGACTCGATCAGATCGTCTTGGCGGATGATGGTGGTGGTGGTGCTCAATGGGTATCCTCCGTACTGCGCACTGCGGTAATGGGTCCGACGTCACAAGCGCCTCACAATTGTGAGTTTTCGCCGCAACTTCGTTGTCGCCTTTGGGAGCGGCCCGGCGGTGTTCATGGGCGCTGGGTGACCCGGGACAATGCGTTGGGCCTTGAGTTTACCCAAGCCCATGGCAACGAGTTGATCCAACCTGACCATCGGTAATGCACAAACCCGCTTTTAGCTTCGACTCACATGCTCCGCAAATCCAAGTCTGCACTCAAACTTGATTTGCGCTGTATCAACCAGTTCATCGCCTCGCAGTCGGCGGGCGGCGTATTGCTTGCCCTGGCCGCGCTGGTGGCCCTGATTATCAGCAACTCGCCGTGGCAAGCGGCTTACCAGCAGTTTCTCGATATCCCGTTTGAATTGCGCATTGGCACCGGGTGGCTGGTGTTGACCGGTGCTAGTGTGTGGATCAACGATCTGTGTCTCGCGGTCTTCTTTTTCTTCGTACGTCTGGAGTTCAAGCGTGAAATGCTGCGGGGGGAATTGGCGTCTCCCGCGCAAGGCCTTTTGCCCGCGGGAGCTGCACTGGGTGGCATGCTGGTACCCGCGTTGATATAGGCCGTCATCAACTGGGGTCATACCACCACACTGCGCGGCTGGGGTATTGCGCTGACCACCGACATCGCTTTTGCGTCCGGCATACTGGGTATGCCAGACACAGATCTGGACCCTACCGGAACCAGATGAGGGTGATGATGACAAATAGCGGAATCAGGATGGCGCCGGACCACGCCATGTAACCAAAGAAGCTTGGCATTTTTACGCCCAGGTCTTCTGCAACCGCCTTGACCATCAGGTTAGGCGCATTGCCGATGTAAGTGTTGGCGCCCATGAACACGGCACCGGCGGAAATGGCTGCCAGCGTGGGGGCAAGCGTGGTCATCAGAGCCACCGGATCGCCGCCGGCCGTGTTGAAGAAAACCAGGTAAGTGGGTGCGTTATCAAGGAATGAGCTGAGTGCGCCGGTAGCCCAGAAATACATGGCAGGGTCGGGCGTGCCATCCGTACGTGTGACGGCCGAAATTACGGCGCCGAAGGGCCCGCTGACCCCGGCCTTGAGCATCGCAATCACCGGGATGATGGTCAGGAAAATGCCCGCGAAGAGCTTGGCTACCTCCAGCATCGGACCCCATGAGAACTGGTTGTCTTGATGCACCTGGTTGGGGGTTATTTTGAGCGAGATCAAGCTAACGGCGACCAGGCCCGCGTCTCTTACCAGGCCGGGCAAGCCGACCTTGGTACCGAGCACTTCAAATACCACGGAAGATTTCCAGAATCCGCTCAGAAGTACCAATCCGATGATCGCGCCCAGCAGCCAGAAGTTCACAGCGCCGTCGAACCCGATGCGCTTGGTATCGGGTGTGGGATCGACTGGCTGAATCTCTTCCTTGCGGTGATAAAACCACCAGTCCAGCACGAAAAACAGCGCCAGCAGCGAGCCCACCAGAAAAAGCGTTTCGGGCAGAAGGTGGCTGACGGTCCAGAAAAAGTCAACCCCCTTGAGAAAGCCCAGGAACAGCGGGGGGTCGCCCAGCGGGGTGAGCGCCCCCCCCGCATTGGAGACGATAAAAATGAAGAACACCACCAGATGTGCCTTATGCACCCGGTTGTCGTTGGCGCGGATGAGCGGGCGAATCATGAGCATCGACGCACCGGTAGTGCCCATGAAACTTGCCAGCACCGCCCCCAGCGCCAGGAGGCCCGTGTTCAACCTCGGGCTGCCATGCAGGTTGCCCCGGATGTGAATACCCCCCGCCACCGTGAACAGGGCTGTCAGCAGAATGATGAATGGCAGGTATTCGGCCAGCAGTGCATGCACCAAGCTGGTAGTTGCGCTAAGCGGGCCGAACACCACCGCAAATGGAAGCAAGAAGGCCAGAGCCCAGGCGGCGGCCACCTTGCCGAAGTGGTGGTGCCAGAAGTCCGGCAACAACAGTGGCACCAGCGCGATCGACAACAAGACGCCGGCAAACGGCAGTGCCCACAACGCAGACAGTTGGCGGCCGTCGAACTCAGCCGCAAAAGCCGGTTGCGTCCAGCATAAAAGAAATGCCGGCGCGGCTAAGCTACGGTTCACGCGCATTGCGGTCGCCTCTTTTCTGGAACTTGGGATGCGCTGCGCGGCTGGCGCGCCTTGGCAGAAACTCAGTGGCTGCGGTCCGCAGAACCCGGGTTGCCATGCGCCATCAGCTTGTCGGTATAGGCGATCGCGATCGCAGATAACAGAAATACGACATGGATGATGGTTTGCCACATCAACACCTTGACGTCGTAATTGGCGGCGTTGATGAATGTTTTCAGAAGGTGGATGGACGATATGCCGATGATGGCGGTGGCCAGCTTGACCTTCAGCACCGAGGCGTTGACATGGCTCAGCCACTCGGGCTGGTCGGGGTGGCCTTCCAGATTCATACGGCTGACGAAGGTTTCGTATCCGCCCACAATCACCATGATGAGCAGGTTGGAGATCATCACCACGTCAATCAGCGCCAGCACCACCAGCATGATGACGGTCTCATTCAGGGTTGTGATCTGGAACTCGGTCTTGTAGCCGATACTGGTGATCAGGGATTGAAGTGCCGTCTGACTTCCAAAAGCGGCTTCGAGCAGATGGACCAACTCAACCCAGAAATGAAATACGTACACTGCCTGGGCGGCAATCAAGCCAAGATATAGTGGCAACTGCAGCCAGCGGGTGGAAAAGATGAAGCTCGACAGCAAGCCTATTTTTGCGGAACTACGTTCTTTGGGTTCATTCATTGGGCTGTTGCGGGCGAGTACGGAAGGGACGAATTGTAGGCGGGCCAATCTGAATCCTGTCAGTGCCTTGTAAGTGGCAAACTCGACAGTTCGGGATAGGTGAAATCAGTGCAACCAACTTGAGGAGTCGGAAGAATGAGTGCCATTGAGTCAGTCCTGGTTGAAAACCGTGTGTTCCCACCCAGCGAGGCAACCGTAAAGGCGGCCCGCATCTCAGGAATGGGTGCCTATGACGCCCTGTGCGCCGAGGCACAGGCAGATTTCGAAGGCTTCTGGGCCAGACTGGCGCGTGAAAACGTAGTCTGGACCAAACCATTTACGCGCACCCTGGATGAATCCAACGCGCCGTTCTACAAGTGGTTCGACGATGGCGAGCTAAACGCCAGCGCCAATTGCCTCGACAAACACATCGGAACGCCGGTTGAAAACAAGACGGCGGTGATATTTGAAGCCGACGATGGCACGGTTACCAAGACCACCTACCGGGAATTGCTCACGCGCGTGAGTCAGTTTGCGAATGCGCTCAAGGCCGAAGGTATCGGCAAGGGGGACCGCGTACTGATCTATATGCCAATGACGCTCGAAGGCGTGATCGCGATGCAGTCGTGCGCCCGCATCGGTGCAACACACAGCGTGGTGTTTGGTGGCTTTTCCGCCAAGGCCCTGCAGGAACGCATCATCGACGCCGGGGCGGTGGCCGTGATTACGTCCAACTACCAGATGCGCGGCGGCAAGGAACTGCCCCTGAAAGCGATTGTGGATGAAGGCCTTGCAATGGGTGGTTGCGAGTCGATCCGGGCGGTGTTTGTGTACCAGCGCACCCAGACCGCCTGCAATATGATGGCCGGGCGCGACAAGACTTTCGCCCAGGCACTAGCTGGCCTAAGCACCGAATGCGCGCCGGTGGCCGTGGGCGCCGAACATCCGCTATTTGTGCTGTATACCTCCGGCTCGACCGGCAAACCCAAGGGTGTGCAGCATTCGACCGGTGGATATTTGTTGTGGGCCAAACTGACCATGGACTGGACGTTCGATCTTCAAAGCTCGGACGTATTCTGGTGCACGGCCGATATCGGCTGGATCACCGGGCATACCTATGTCGCATATGGTCCGCTGGCTGCCGGTGCGACCCAGATAATTTTCGAAGGCATCCCAACCTTCCCGAACGCTGGACGCTTCTGGCAGATGATAGAGCGCCATAAGTGTTCCATTTTCTATACCGCGCCAACCGCAATTCGCTCATTGATCAAGGCCGCTGAAGGTGATGCCAAGGTTCATCCCGACCGTTACAACCTGAAGAGCCTGCGCATCCTGGGGTCGGTGGGGGAACCCATCAACCCGGAAGCCTGGATGTGGTACTACAAAAACGTGGGCGGCGAGCGTTGCCCGATCGTCGACACGTTCTGGCAGACCGAGACCGGTGGCCACATGATGAGCCCGCTGCCGGGCGCCACGCCGTTGGTGCCGGGAAGTTGCACGTTAGCCTTGCCTGGCATCATGGCCGCGATTGTTGATGAAGCCGGCCAGGACTTGCCCAACGGCACTGGTGGCATCCTGGTCGTCAAACGCCCGTGGCCATCCATGATTCGCACCATCTGGAACGATCCTGAGCGGTTCAAGGCGTCGTATTTCCCACCAGAGATGGGGGGTAACTTGTACCTTGCCGGTGATGGAGCCGTGCGTAGCGCGGACCGCGGCTATTTCCGCATTACCGGGCGAATTGATGATGTGCTCAACGTCTCCGGCCATCGGCTGGGCACGATGGAAATTGAGTCGGCTCTGGTCTCGCACGCGGCGTTGGTGGCGGAGGCTGCCGTGGTCGGTCGCCCGGACGACCTGACGGGTGAAGCGGTGTGCGCGTTTGTGGTGCTGAAGGGAGCAATGCCAACGGGCGACGCAGCCAAGGCGATGGCTAAGGAGTTGCGTGACTGGGTGGCGAAGGAAATTGGTCCGATTGCCAAACCCAAGGACATTCGTTTTGCTGAGAACCTGCCCAAGACCCGCTCCGGCAAGATCATGCGACGTTTGCTGCGTTCCATTGCCAAGGGTGAAGCCGTGACGCAGGACACGTCTACGCTGGAGAACCCCGCCATTCTGGACCAGCTCGGTCAAGCTTGGTAAGGGGTTGAAACTCCCGGTTTTGGGGCCCCGGCCGCGGCCAGACAAAAAAAATCCGCTTCTGCGGATTTTTTTGATTGCGGGCTACGGCGCTGTTGGTCGCGGTTACGATTACTTGAACGTCATCACCCATGCGGCTAGCTTCTTCGCATCGGCGTCATTGACCTGCGTATTGGCCGGCATCGGCACCGGGCCGTACACGCCGGAGCCGCCCTTGATGATCTTGGCGGCCAATTTATCCACCGCATCTTTCTGACCGGCGTATTTGACCGACACTTCTTTGTAGGATGGGCCAACCAGTTTTTTGTCCACCGCATGGCAAGCCATGCAGTTCTTGGCCGTGGCCAGCGCCTGGTCGGCAAATGCCGGGGCGGCCGCAAGAACTGCGGCTGCTACGGCCAGCTGGGCAAAAAGGGCATGTTTCATCTTGGTCCTCAGGGTTGGGTTACAGTTGTTTAACGCGATTGTAGTGACGGCGGTTGACTGGCGTTGTCAGCAAGTGTGTCGAGGATTGGTCAGTTGGGGGCAGAGCTTGCGGGGTTGCCGCAGTGGTTCAGCCCAAAGGCATCAGGAGCATGCGATGTATTTTCTGGGACTGGGAATTATTCTTTTGGCCATGAAATACCTTGAACTCGGGCCTGTAGCGACTTGGGACTGGTGGGTCGTGTTTGTGCCCTTTGGGCTTGCGGTGGCCTGGTGGGCTTGGGCGGACTCGAGTGGTTACACCAAGCGCAAAGCGATGGAACGCGAAGATGCCCGTCGCCAGGCACGCATAGATCGCAGCAAAACGGCGATCGGGACGAATTTCAAGAAACGGCGCTGACAGCTTGCGTTTGCGAATCCAGGTGGCGCACTTAGTCAGTTGAGGACCGGGCTTGCCCACTGCGTGTGGCTGCGGTCTGTCCCGCAAGTTTTTCTAGTAGTTGTCCAGAACCGCACCCTTGCTTGCCGATGTGGCGTTGAACGCAAATTTGGCTTGTACGCCGCGCCGGTAACGCGGTTCTGGCGCGGTCCAGGCTGCACGGCGCCGCGCGATTTCCGCATCGCTGACATTGAGTTGTAAAAGAAGCTGATGGGCGTCGATCGTGATCGAGTCACCTTCTTCGATGAACGCGATGGTTCCGCCGGCCGCGGCTTCCGGCGCGACATGTCCAACCACCATGCCCCAGGTGCCGCCAGAAAAGCGTCCATCGGTTATCAGGCCGACCGACTCACCCAGGCCCTGGCCCACCAGCGCCCCGGTAGGCGCCAGCATCTCCGGCATGCCGGGGCCACCCTTGGGCCCAAGGTAACGCAGCACCATCACGTCACCGGCGACAATTTTTCCAGCCAGGATCGCCGCCAGAGCGGACTGTTCGTCGTCGAACACGCGCGCCGGACCAGTCATTACCGGTTTCTTGAGGCCGGTTATTTTTGCCACGCAGCCTTCTGGCGACAGGTTGCCTTTAAGTATGGCCAGGTGTCCCTGCCGGTACATCGGGTTGTTGATCGGGCGAATTACGTCCTGGTCGGCACGCGGAGCGTCTGGAACGTCTTTCAACACTTCAGCGATGGATTTGCCACTGATGGTGATGCAGTCGCCGTGCAACAGCCCGGCGGTCAATAACGTCTTCATTACTTGCGGTATGCCACCGGCCTTGTGCAGATCCACCGCCAGGTATTTGCCGCTGGGCTTCAGATCACATAATACCGGCGTCCGGATGCGAATCCGTTCAAAGTCGTCAATGGTCCACTCGACCTCGCCCGCATGCGCAATGGCCAGGAAATGCAACACGGCATTGGTCGAGCCACCGATGGCCATAACCACCGCCACCGCATTTTCAATCGACCTGCGGGTCACGATGTCGCGCGGCTTCAGGTCGCGTCTTATCGCTTCCACCAGCACCTTGGCCGATTCTTTTGCCGAGTGCATTTTTTCGTCGTGTGGATTGGCCATCGTCGACGAATAGGGCAGCGATATGCCCAGCGCCTCAAAAGCCGAGGACATGGTGTTGGCGGTGTACATGCCGCCGCAGGACCCGGTACCGGGTATCGCGCGCCGCTCGATCTCCAGCAAATCCTCATCACTGAGCTTGCCAGCCGCGTTTTGCCCCACGGCTTCAAACACGCTCACGATATTCAGGTCCTGCCCCTTGTAGTGGCCCGGCAAAATGGTGCCACCGTAGACATAAATGGCAGGCACATTGGCCCGCAACATGCCCATCAAGCCACCGGGCATATTCTTGTCACAACCGCCCACCACCACCACACCGTCCATCCACTGCCCCTGTACGCAAGTTTCGATGCAGTCCGAAATCACTTCGCGGCTGACGAGCGAATACTTCATGCCTTCGGTACCCATGGCCATGCCGTCCGATATGGTGGGAGTGCCGAAGATCTGTGCATTGCCACCCGCCTCTTCGATGCCGGCAACTGCAGCATCGGCAAGTTTTTGCAGACCGCTGTTGCACGGCGTTATCGTGCTGTGCCCATTGGCCACGCCAACCATCGGCTTTTTGAAGTCGCCTTCCTGGTAACCCATCGCGTAATACATGGAGCGGTTGGGCGCCCGTGACTTGCCCTCGGTGATGTTCTTGCTGCGGGCATTGAGAGTGACGGTCTTGATATTCATGGTGTGTTTTTCCATTTTGGGCAAATCTGTTGGCAGCTTGACGGCGAATGACCCCGAATTCAGAAGCTGAGTATGGCCTGGAGTATGCCTCGTCAGAAATCGTTGGTCAGCATACGTTCATGCCCACGGGAACCCCTTGGACGAGACATCGGTGACGTCGAAGCTAGCTGCCGAAGTACCCGATCCTGGGCATAAGAGGTTGTCGGTATTTTTTACAGTATGTGTAATGCAACGCGACAGTAATTCTTTAAGTCCATGATTTCTAAATAAATTTCAGTAAAGGCACGTTAATTGCTAAATCAATGGTGTACGCGCAAATGCGTGCACAGGTGTTCGTCGGAAAAGTGGCGATCTTCGGTTCGCTTGGCCTTTGTCAAACTGGAGCAGATATGAAAAAAATCGGTAAATTTATCGGGGCGATCGTCACGGGTTTCTTCACAATGGCCGGGACCGTAATGGCCGCGCCGTGTGGTGGCCCGAACCTCCCACCCTGTCAAGTGCCTGAGCCCGGGTCGTTGTACCTGGTGGCCTTGGGAGTTGTGGGCGCTGTCGCTGTCGCCCGGTATTTGAAGAAGTAAACAGCAGCCCAGAGGGATTTCACGTCATCGAACTAACCATGTTCGGTGCGTGATTTCCCATTTGCGGGTGCGATCACTGGCGTTTCCGTCCAGACAAAATTGGTGTCCACATTCCGCCGTGGCCGGAGGCTGCCCTCCGATCGCCGGGCGTGAGTTTTTTTCGTATGTGACGACGTTTTCAAGGGTATGAGAGCGTCTTGAGTTTGTCATCCATCCAATCAATAGGTGCCATATGCCCCAACCCACCGTTTCTATCAGTATGTTTTATCCCGGCTCCGCGTTGGAGTCCAGCCTTCTTGACGTCACGCTGTTCGGGAACTCCGTCCTGAATCCCGCCTTTCCAGGCAGCACCCTATACGATGGCTGGTGTTTGGATAAGCGACTGGATCTAAACGTCACCGGCACCTATACGGCGACGGTGTACTCATCTTATGAGCTTGGCATTCTTGCGGCCAATGTCCCGTCTTTCGGGAGTATCTTGCCGCCGATCCTTATCCAGAATCTGGACAACGTCAACTGGCTGCTGAACTACTACACCGGTAGCAATCCCGGTATCACATTCGGCGAGGTGCAAGGCGCAATCTGGACCCTGATGGGGCAGGATTACACGACGGAACTTTCCTATTTGGGTCCGGTGAACGCGGCGGACGTCACTATGTTGACCAACCTGGCGCTGGCCAATAACGGTTATGTGCCCGACGTAAATCAAAAGATCGGCATCGTGCTCGATCCGGTCGATGCAACCGGCCGCCACCTGCAGCCGCTGATCATCGAGACTTACGCGGCGAAGCTGGGCGATTTCGTGTGGCACGATCTCGACGCGGATGGCTTGCAGGACTTGGGCGAAGCCGGTATTCAGGGTGCGATTGTCAATCTGGTCCGTGACATCAACGGTGACACCGATTTCCTCGACTTGAATGAAGTCCTGGCAACTACCGCGACGAATGCAAGCGGGTTCTATTCCTTCATGGGCCTGACCCCCGGACTCCAATACCAGGTGCAATTTGTCAAACCGGCTGGTTTTGACGTGGCCAGCCCGCGCCAATCGGATGGCAGTCCCGCGTCGGGTATCAATAGTGACGGTGCGACTTCGAATATTGTCGTGCTGGCCCCGGGTCAATTCAATCAGACGATCGATTCTGGCTTCTACAAATTCGCCAGCCTAGGCGACCGGTTGTGGGTGGACACCAATGCCAACGGGCAGCAGGATGTGGGCGAAGCCGGCATATTGGGGCAGACCGTGACCCTGATTGGCGGGGGCGTCGACAAACTGATCAATGGTATCGGTGATACGACCGTCAACACCCTGACCGGGGCGAATGGCATCTACCAGTTCAGTGTCTTGACCCCTGGCGTTGAGTACCAAGTGCGATTCAGCGCGCCCCCGGGTACGGTATTCACCAGCAAGGATATCGGTGCCGACGTCAGCGACTCCGATGCCGATCTGGTTAGCGGAAAGACGCAGGTTGTCACGCTGTCGTCGGGTGAGAACAACTTGACGCTCGATGCGGGGGTCTATACGCCGGCCAAACTCTCGGGCTATGTCTACGAGGATTTTGGCAATGACGGGGTACGCAACGCCGAGCCGCCGATTGCCGGTGTGACCATCACGCTTAGCGGCGTCGATAACCTTGGCAACGCAGTCAACGCGACCACCACTACCAATGCACTCGGATATTACGAATTCACCAACCTGCGCCCCGGAACCTACAACGCCATCGAGACCCAGCCTGGCGCTTACCTGGATGGCAAGGACACGGTAGGCACCACCGGCGGCAGCGCGGCGCTGAACGACACCATCAGTGGCGTCGTGCTGAATTCGGGCACCGACAGCCAGAACAACAACTTTGGCGAACTGGTGGGCGCCCAGATTCGTGGCTTCGTGTATTGCGACGACAACAACGACGGCATCAAAGACGTGGGCGAGCCGGGCCTAATTGGCGTCAGTGTCACGCTCAGCGGCACCGATGACCTGGGCAACCCGGTCAGCGCCAGCACCACCACCGCGTCGGACGGCTCGTATGCTTTCCTCGCTCTGCGTCCAGGCACTTACAGTGTGACCGAGCCGGTTCAACCCGCTGGCAAGCTAGACGGCAAGGATACCGCAGGCTTTTTTGGTGGCGGCACGGCAGGCAACGACGTAATCACCAACATAGTGCTGACCCAGGGGTTGATCAGCAACGACAACAACTTTGGTGAAATCCTGGCCGGGCAAATCTCCGGCTTTGTGTACTGCGACGACGACAACGACGGCGTGAAGGATGCCGGCGAGCCGCCGATTGGCGGCGTACCGGTGCGCCTGCAAGGCACCAACGACCTGGGCGTGGTGGTGGACCTCACGATCAATACGCTGGCTGACGGCTCGTACGCCTTCACTGGACTGCGTCCTGGCACCTACAGCGTGACCGAGAC
>JANNGR010000507.1:0-7506 GCA_031403955.1 Betaproteobacteria bacterium | reverse complement strand
CATGTCCCTGTGGTTACCTCGGCTCGCCGCACAAGGCCTGCCGCTGCACCAGCGACCAGGTGTCGCGTTACCAGTCAAGATTGAGCGGCCCCTTGATGGACCGCATCGACCTGCATGTTGACGTGCCGGCCATCGCCAGCGCCGACTTGCTGCAGGCCGCGCCCGGCGAATCGACCGAGAGCATTCGGGCCCGTTGTACCGGCGCGCGCCAGCGTGCGGTCGAACGCCAGGGCAAAGCCATCCATGCCTTGCAGGGCAAAGAGATCGACCACCACCTGCAACTCGACGACGCAGCGGCAAAATTCCTGAATGTGGCCGCTACGCGGCTGGGCTGGTCGGCCCGCGGCACCCACCGCGCGCTGAAGGTGGCGCGCACCATCGCCGATCTGGCTGGCGCACGCAGCACCCAGGTAACCCACGTCGCGGAGGCGATGCAGTACCGCATGGCGCTGCGGCCGGGGCATTGACGGGCGGGCCGCGGTTCTAAGCCTGCTGCGCAAGCGCCTGCTGCATGGCTTGCAGCAAAGTGGCCGGGTCCTGCGCGCCCGACAGCGCCACCTTTTGGTTGAATATGAAAAACGGCACACCGCCTATACCCATGCCGCGCGCTTGCGCGTCGGCCTGGGCGACCGCCTGCAGTTGCAGCGGGTCGGTCACAAAAACACGCGCCGCGTGCTGGTTCAGACCGGCCTCGCGCGCAATCTCGGCCAGCACATCGAGACTGCCGATAAAACGATTCTCGACAAAATACGCCTTCAGCAGCCGCTCTTTCATATCGTTGCCAGCAGCACTTCCGCTCTGCTGAGCAAACGCGATCAAGGCGTGTGCCGTCAGCGTGTTGGGCTGGCGCGTGATGCCGTCGATGTCGAGATCAAGCCCGACTTCGCGCCCCGCGGCGCGCACCCGCGCATAGATCTCGGCGGCGCGTTGCGGACCGCCGAACTTGTCTTCCAGGTATTGCTTGCGCGAGATGCCGGCCAGCGGCATGTCGGGGTTGAGCTGGAACGGATGCCAACGCAGTTCTGCTTTGGGAAGGTCAGCCGCCTGCGGCAATGCCAAGGCCGCTTCCAGCTTGCGTTTGCCGATATAACACCAGGGGCAAACCACGTCCGAGACGATATCGATGTTGAGGATGGGGGCAGTCATGGCGCTTTGGATCCGGTTAACGCTACTTGGCAAACAGTTGCGAGCGATCGGCAAACGCCTTGAACTCGAGCGCGTTGCCACACGGGTCCATGAAAAACATCGTCGCCTGTTCACCGACCTGGCCTTTGAAACGGACATACGGCTCGATCACAAAACGCGTACCGGCGGCGCGCAATTTGTCGGCCAGCGTCTGCCACTCGGGCATCGACAACACCACGCCAAAATGCCGCACCGGCACGTCATGACCGTCCACCGCGCTGGTGTTGTGGTGAGCGGCTTCTTCGGGCGAAAGGTGGGCCACGATCTGGTGACCAAAAAAATTAAAGTCGATCCATTCATCCGAGGAACGGCCCTCGGGGCAACCCAGCAGTTGACCGTAGAAGGCGCGCGCCTTGACCAGCGAGGTGACCGGGAAAGCCAGATGGAATGGACACAACGCAGCCACGGTGCGGCTCCTGAAAAATCGGGCTTTCATGGTAACCCAGGCTGCATACACAGTCCGCTGGCGGCGCAGGGGGCTGGGGGTGCGGTCGGCCTGGGCTAATATCCGTCAAGACCGGGCGCGGGCCCGGCCGCAATGGAAGGTGCATGAAAATACTGATCCTTGGCAGCGGCGTGATTGGCACGACCAGCGCCTACTATCTGGCAAAAGCCGGACACCAGGTTTCGGTGATCGACCGCCAGAGCGGCCCGGCGATGGAAACCAGTTTCGCCAATGCCGGCGAGGTATCCCCCGGCTACTCGGCGCCCTGGGCCGGTCCAGGGGTTCCGGTCAAGGCTATCAAGTGGATGCTGATGCAACACAGCCCGCTGGTGATCTGGCCCATGCTCGACCCTGCCATGTGGCGCTGGGGCGCTTCGATGCTGCGCAATTGCACGCAGGCGCGTTACGCGGTCAACAAGGGCCGGATGGTGCGCCTGGCTGAATACAGCCGCGACTGCCTGCGCCAGTTGCGCGCCGACACCGGCATTCGTTACGACGAACGCAGCCAGGGCACGCTGCAGCTATTCCGGACCCAGGCGCAACTTGACGGAACCGGCAAGGATGTCGAGATCCTGAAGCAATACGGCGTGCCGTTCCAGTTGCTGGACCGCGCCGGTTACATCCGGGTCGAGCCGGCGCTGGCGTTGGTGCAGGAGAAGTTTGTCGGTGCCTTGCGCCTGCCGGGCGACGAAACCGGTGACTGCTTCAAGTTCACGCAAAATCTGGCAACGCTGGCACAGGCTCTGGGCGCGGATTTTCGCTACGGCGTCCATATCAGGGGCATCTCCAGTGACAGCGCGCGAATCACCGGTGTGGCGACCGACCAGGGAACACTCACGGCGGATGCTTACCTGGTGGCACTGGGCAGTTATTCGCCGCTGGTGCTCAAACCGATCGGCATTCGTATTCCGGTCTACCCGGTCAAGGGTTATTCAATCACCGTGCCGATAGAAGACGCCAACTTCGCGCCCGAATCGACCATCATGGACGAAACCCATAAGGTGGCCGTGACACGGCTGGGGGACCGCATCCGCGTCGGCGGCACCGCTGAGCTGGCTGGCTACAGCCTGGCTTTACGCGCGGCCCGGCGCGGCACGCTCAACCATGTGTTGAGCGATCTTTTCCCGCGCGCCGGTGATGTGCGCAAGGGCGAGTTCTGGGCCGGCTTGCGGCCGATGACACCCGACGGCACACCGGTGGTAGGCGGCTCGCCGTACCCCAACCTGTATCTGGCCACCGGCCACGGCACGCTGGGCTGGACCATGGCGGCCGGTACCGGGCGCGTCATGGCCGACCTGATGTCGGGCCGGCCGACCGAAATCAGCCTGGACGGCCTGACCGTCGACCGTTACCGGCAGGCGTTTACCAAATCGCACTGAACCGATGACAACCAATCTCGCACCCCGGCTTTCATTCAAGGCGCAAATGCTCAAGGTGCGCGAAGAAGCGATCGTCCAGGCGGTGAATCGCCTGTTGGCTGAAAAGGGATTCGAAGCCATGACGGTGGACGAAGTGGCCGCCAAGGTGGGGATCGCAAAAGCCAGCCTGTACAAACATTTCCCGAGCAAGGAAGATCTGGCCGCCGCCGCCATGGTGCGCGTCATGCGCCAGGCCCAGGCGTTTTTCGAATCGTTGCCGGAACACGATTCACCACTCGAAAACCTGCGCGCTGCCGCACGCTGGACGATGGCCGTCAAACTCGCGGGCGACATGCCCTCGCTGCCGAGCCAGAACTCTAGCCTGCGCGCCACGTTGCTGGCAAACAAGGACTACATGGACGGCTTGATGGACGTCAGCGACCGGCTCGGCGGCTGGATCGAGGCCGCGCAAGCCGACGGCTCGATCAGCAAGAAGCTGCCGGCCATCGCGGTGCTCTACACCTTGTATGCGCGCGCCTGCGATCCGGTGCTGGAGTTTTTGCAGGTGGGTGGACAACACACTGACGACCAGATCGTCGAACTGGTGCTGAGCACCTGTTTTGACGGGCTTAACGCGCGACCGCAACTACCGGACCAGTAACACCGGTACGCGGCAATGTGCCAACGGTCACCGAGCCCATCACCAGGTTGACCAGCGCGCCGTGCCCGTGTGAGCCCATGATCAACAAATCGAACTTGCCGGCATCGGCGAACCTGGCTATCGACTCACCTGCCGGGCCTACCTTCCAGGAACTCTTGGCGTCGATGCCGTGGCGCAGCAGGAACTTGGCCGCCGGCGCCAGCACCCGCTCGGCTTCTTCCGTTTGGTAACTGTCTACCACCTCTTTGCCCACCGCCGCCCGCGCGCGGGGCGGCAACGCCGGCTGTGCAGTGAACAGGGTGTAGTCGCTACCCTTGGCAAACGTGTCGTCATGTGTGACCAGGTAGGCCAGCATCTTCTTGGTGTAGGCGCTGCCGTCGACAGCGAGCAGGATTTTCATGCGCTGGCTCCATTGGTTGAATCGAATCAGTGTAGCCCGCATGACAACCGGCGGGTTGACCCAAATCAATTGGAAACCGGACTGGTGTCTATCACCAGATCGGGCCTGAATCGGCTCTGCTCGTTCTTGCGCGCATAACCCAGCGGATTGGCGACAACGCGGCAGCCGCCATGCAGATAGTCGCTCGGCGCATGCAGATGGCCGTGCAACCAGACATCGGCGTGCCGCAGCAAATGATCCAGCGTATTGCAGAAACCGGCGGTACCCGGCGTCAAGCCGTAGCGCGGGTCCGCGCTACGCAGGCTGGGCGCAAAGTGGGTCACCACCACGGTGGTGCCGGCATAGGGCTGCTGCAGTGCCGGTCGCAGCCAGGCCTGGCACGCCAGCGCCAGCTCGCGCACTTCCGGCGCCAGTAAAGGTGCGCCAAAACGCGTGCTGCCGGTCTTGCGCAGGTAAAAATTCGCCGCCCGAAACGCCTTCTCGCGCGCCGCCAGCAATTGCCCGATGGTGGCGCCGGCGGCGTCGAAGGCTGGACCGAGCGCATCGAAGTCGGTCCACAACGTGGTACCGACAAAACGCACGCCTTGCAGCAGCAGCACTTCACGCTCCAGCCAGACCAGGCCCAGGCGCTCACAGGTTTCACGCAAACGCGCATGCGCGGCGTCGTAATCCTGCATGTCGTATTCGTGGTTGCCTGGCAGGAACAGTACCGGTGTCGGCCAACCGTGCAGCGGCGAAAACCGCCGCAGACCGAAGTCGGCGTCGACCAGTTGCGAGCCGTTCTGGTACGAACCAATGTCGCCCGCCAGCACCAGCACGTCGGCGCCAGGTGCGGCTTGCGGCACGAAATGCGGATGCACTTCGAGGTGCAGGTCCGACAGCAGCTGGATTTTCATCGCGCGCCTGCTCTACCTGGCAACCGGCTGCACTGAGCGACCAATAACCTGGCGCAGCCAGCGGTGTGCACTGCTTTGCTCCAGGCGGCTGTGCCACAACGCGTCGACATTTACCGGCGGCATGGCAAATGGCAGTTCACGCAACACCAGTCCATCGGCGACGCCGGCAATCCCGACAAAGTGGCGCGGCAAGACGCTAAGCAGGTTTGAATTGGCCACCACCCGTGCGGCAGTGAAAAACTGGTTCACGGTCAGTACCACGCGGCGCTTGCGATCAAGGATGGATAGCGCATCGTCGATGAAGCCAAACGGGCGCCCACTAAAGCTGACCAGCAAATGCCGCGCGGCGCAAAAGCGGTTCATCGTCATCGGCCCGCTGACCAAAGGATGCGCTTGGCGCATGACGCAAACATATTCGCTGGCGTACAGTCGCTGGTGCGCAAAAGCCACCGCCTTGCCCACCTGCGCGCGGGCGGTCAGGTCTGCAAGCACGGCCGGAAAGTAACCCACGGCCAGATCAATCGCTTCTTCGTCCAGCAATTTGCGCGGGTCGCGGGTGGCAAGCGGCACCACACGCAAAGACACACCGGGCGCCTCGGCCTCGATTATGTCCACCAGGCCGGGTATCAGTTCCGCTGCGGTCGCATCGGCCATCGCAAGCACAAACGTATTCTCAGCCTCGGCCGGCGAAAAGCGGTCTGGCGCCAGCGACTGCTGCAATTGCCGCAGCGCGTCACGCACGGCCGGCCACACGGTTAACGCGCGTGGTGTGGGTTCCATGCCCTGCCCACTGCGGCGCACCAGTTCGTCGCCCAGTGTTTCGCGCAGTCGGCGCAAGGCATTACTTACTGCCGGCTGCGTCAACGACAGGTTGCGTGCTGCACGTGTCAGGCTGCGCTCGGCCATTACCTCGTCGAACACGCGCAGCAAATTCAGGTCGAGGGTGCGGAAGTTGATCGGGGCAGGGCTGGGTGGCATAAAGATAAAGCGCCTATTTATCATCAGCATGAATAACTGTAATCATCAATATAAAGTTGAATCGTACTAGTGTTAACCCTAATATGAAGGCATGCAAGCAGTTCCGCCTGCAATACCGAAAGGGGAAATACCATGACCAGCTTTATCAATACCGATTATCCGAAAGAACACCGTGGTGTCATGCGGGTTGAAGCCGCCATTGCTGCGGTGCGGCGGCTCGGCACCGGTTTCAGAGGCGCCAAAGGCTTGGCCGCCATGTTGCTCGCCGGCGCCGTTTCGGCCCTGGTCGTAGTTGCTGACCAGATCATCAGTACCTGGACCGATGGACACCTGCTGATGGCCTGGGTGACATTGTGGGCGCTGGTTTTTGCCGCCCTGGCGCTGTTTGCCGAGGCAACACGCGATTGGTCGGCAAGTGTAATCGCCGGGTTTGAGCACTGGTCACAGGCGCGGGCGCAACGCGCCAATGACGAGCGTTATTGGGCCATAGCGCAAGCCGACCCCCGCCTGATGGCCGACCTGCAGGCAGCACGTCTGCGCGCCGAACGCGAAGCTTTGGCTGCGGGCGAACCGTTGCCGTATTGGCCCTTTGCCGATATGCCGACGCACCGCCCGGAGCAATACAAACCGTTCTGAAGCCGCGAATGACTGGCCAAAGACCGTCCCCCTTCCAATCCGATTGAAACCACCACCCACCATGTCCAAGCTTGCTTCCTCCGAAAACCCGACCCTGGCCGGCAGTACCGCCAGCGCTGCGCCAACCCAGGCGTTTACAACGCGCGCAAGTGGCGGCAAAGGCCTTGCCGCCATGCTGCTGGCAGCGATTGTTTCAGCGCTGGTGGTAGCCGCGGACCGTGTTGTCGACACCTTTGCCGACGGCCATTTGTTGCTCGGTTGGATCAGCATCTGGGCGTTGGTTTTCGCTTGTCTGGCCTTGTTCACCCATGCGGCGGACGACGTTGCAGCGCGCTGGTCAGGCCTTCTTGACGCTTGGCAGGCACGCCGTGCCCAGCGGCGCTCCGACAGCTGCCTGAGGGCACTGTCCGAAAACGACCCGCGCATCATGGCCGACATCCAGGCCGCCACAGGTTACGCCGCCTGCATGGAAGAAATGGCGGCCGTGCCGGAACAAAAGGCGCCGCGCACAGCCATCAGGGCCTGGTTCATCCGCCGTGCACGCTCGCATGCCGACGCACGCTTATGGACTACCGCGCAACGCGACCCACGCATCATGGCCGAGGTGCAGGCCGCGATATCCCGCGCCAACATTGCCAGGCAGGCCACCAGCCAGGCACTTGGCCGGGCCTGGCTGGGCCGGCGCCCGCTCGGCACTTTGAGCGCCACCTACCCCGGCCCGCGGGCTGCGTTCCGGACCACGCCACTGGCCGGCTTGCCGACCCACTGGCAATATTTGCCAGGTTGATCGCAATCGCGGCGCGGCTTGAAAAATATCAGGCCGCCAAGCGTATCTCGATGCGCGCCTTGGTCTCCTGCAATTCTTTCGGCAGGTGGTAGGCGAGCTGCTGAAACAGGTCCGCGTGTAGTTTCAGTTCCGCCTGCCACGCGGCCTTGTCGATGCTGGT
>JANNGR010000506.1:0-1991 GCA_031403955.1 Betaproteobacteria bacterium | reverse complement strand
GTTACGGCGACGTCGGCAAAGGCTCGGCCCAAGCCCTGCGTGCGCTGAGCGCCCAGGTCTGGGTGACTGAAGTGGACCCGATCAACGCACTGCAAGCCGCGATGGAAGGCTACAAGGTCGTGACCATGGAATACGCGGCCGACAAGTGTGATATTTTTGTCTCCTGCACCGGCAACAAAAACGTCATCACCTACAAACACATGGCGGCCATGAAAGACCAGGCCATCGTTTGCAACATCGGTCACTTTGACAATGAAATCGACGTCGCTTCCCTGTCCAAATGCAAGTGGGAAGAGATCAAGCCGCAAGTCGACCATGTGATTTTCCCGGCCAAGGCCGGCAAGGCCTCCAAACGCATCATTTTGCTGGCCAAGGGCCGGTTGGTGAATCTGGGTTGCGGCACCGGCCACCCGAGTTTTGTGATGTCTTCGAGTTTCGCCAACCAGACCATCGCCCAGATCGAACTGTTCACCAAGCCCAAGGAATACAAGGTCGGCAAGGTATACGTATTGCCAAAACACCTGGACGAAAAAGTGGCGCGCCTGCATCTGAATAAAGTCGGCGCGATGCTCACCGAACTCAGCGACGAGCAAGCCGCCTATATCGGTGTGCCCAAGGCTGGCCCGTACAAGGCCAACAGCTACCGTTATTGATTCCATCCGGCGCCCTGGCGCTGGAGCAACATGATGCGCATCGACCAATTGCTGGTCAGTCGCGGGCTGGCAGCCACGCGGGCGCAGGCGCAGCGCCTGATCGTGGCCGGTGTTCAGTGGAAAAGTGAAGGCATGTGGAAACGTGCCGGCAAAAACGGCGACGAAGTAGCGAGCGACGCGGAAATCGAGTTGCTCGACCGCTCGCAAGAGCGTTTTGTGTCGCGCGGCGGGCTAAAGCTCGAAGCGGCCTTGCAACAGGTGGCGCTGTCTGTCACGGACATGTTTTGTCTGGACCTGGGTCAGTCCACCGGTGGGTTTACCGATTGCCTGCTGCAGCGCGGTGCGGCGCATGTGGTGGGCGTGGATGTAGGCTTCGGCCAGTTGCACGAACAGCTACGCGGTGACAGCCGGGTGACCTGCATCGAGCGTGTGAATGCGCGTCAGCTCAGTGTGGCGGACCTGGCGGCGGCGTTTGCGCCGCCGGCCTTCGATCTGATCGTCGGGGACCTGTCGTTCATTTCACAGACGCTGGTATTGCCAGCCGCCGTGCCGATGCTGAAACCCGGCGGGGCGGTGCTGATGCTGGTCAAGCCGCAGTTTGAGCTGCAGCCGGGCCAGGTAGGCAAGGGCGGCATTGTGACGGATGCAACTTTGTACGCGGTAGTGGAGCAGCGTGTTCGCAGCGCCCACACGGCGCTTGGCTTGGCGGTGCAAGCGTTTTTCGAGTGCGCGATCCGGGGTGGTGACGGCAACCGCGAGTTTTTCATTTATTCGATTCGTTAACCGGAGTGCAAGCCATGACGACAACAGCCAGGCTTCCCGTGAGTGTGGAGTTTTTCCCCGGCAAGACGCCCGAGGGCGCGCAGAAAATTCGTGCAGTGCGGCGCGAACTGTATGCGCTGAAACCTGACTTTTGTTCCGTTACCTATGGTGCCGGCGGGTCAACCCAGGAGGGTACCTTTGGCGCGGTGTCCGAAATAATGGCCGAAGGGGTGGAGGCCGCGCCGCATTTTGCCTGTGTCGGTTCCACCAGGGCCAGCGTGCGCGAACAACTCACCGAGCTGCAAAACATGGGCGTCAAGCGTCTGGTCGCCCTGCGCGGCGACATGCCCAGCCCATACGGCGCCGAGGGAGAGTTCCGCCATGCCTGCGACCTGGTCGAGTTCATCCGGGACGAAACCGGGGACCATTTCTTTCTGGAAGTGGCGGCATATCCGGAAACGCACCCGCGGGCGCGCAGCCCGGAACACGACTTGCACGCCTTCGCGATGAAGGTCAAAAGTGGCGCAAACTCGGCCATCACGCAGTACTTCTACAACCCGGACGCGTATTTCCGGT
>JANNGR010000505.1:0-2182 GCA_031403955.1 Betaproteobacteria bacterium | reverse complement strand
GCGGTGTTTTGCAAGGACGAACCACAACGCCTGATCGGCGCGCGCGCCGGCTCGCCACTGATCCTGGGCGTGGGCGCGGATGGACGGGAACATTTTCTGGCCAGCGACGCGATGGCGCTGGCCGGCGTGACCGACCAGATTGTTTACCTGGACGAAGGCGACATGGTGGACGTGCAACTCGGCAAGTATTGGCTGGTCGACAAAAACCACAAGGCGCTGGCAGCGGCGCAACGACCGGTCAAGACGGTGCTGGCGCACAGCGGCGCGGCCGAACTGGGGCCTTACCGGCATTACATGCAAAAAGAGATTTTCGAGCAGCCACGCGCGATTGGCGACACGCTCGAAGGTGTCCAAGGCATCGTGCCCGAGTTGTTTGACGGCTTGTCCGGCGCGGCGCACGTGTTCAAGGAAATCGACTCGGTCCTGATACTGGCCTGCGGCACCAGCTACTACAGCGGCTGCACCGCCAAGCACTGGCTGGAGAGCATCGCCGGTATACCGACGCAGGTCGAGGTGGCGAGTGAATACCGCTACCGCGATTCGGTCCCCAACCCGCGCACGCTGGTGGTCACCATCACCCAGTCGGGCGAGACGGCGGACACGCTGGCCGCCTTGCGCCATGCCCAGAGCCTGGGGATGGACCATACGCTGACCATCTGCAACGTGGCCACCAGCGCCATGGTGCGTGAATGCAAGCTGGCCTACATAACGCGCGCCGGCATCGAGATCGGCGTGGCTTCCACCAAGGCCTTCACGGCGCAACTGGCGGGGTTATTTCTGCTCACGCTGACGCTGGCCAAGACCAAGGGTCGCCTGGCCCAGCATCAGGAAGACGCGCATCTCAAGGCCATGCGGCACCTGCCGGCGGCGCTGCAAGCGGTGCTCGCGCTGGAGCCGCAGGTGATTGCCTGGGCCGAAGACTTTGCCAAAATGGAAAACGCGCTGTTCCTGGGGCGCGGCCTGCATTACCCGATAGCGCTGGAAGGCGCCTTGAAGCTGAAGGAAATCAGCTACATCCATGCCGAGGCCTATCCGGCCGGCGAGCTAAAACACGGCCCGCTGGCGCTGGTGACCAGCGCCATGCCGGTGGTCACGGTGGCGCCCAACGATGCGTTGCTGGAAAAGCTGAAGAGCAACATGCACGAGGTGCGCGCGCGTGGCGGCGTGTTGTATGTGCTGGCCGACGCCGACACCAAAATCGAGAGCGGCGAGGGTGTCAATGTGATCCGCATGCCCGAACACTATGGCGCCTTGTCGCCGCTGCTGCATGTGGTGCCGCTGCAATTGCTCGCCTACCACACCGCCTGCGCACGCGGCACCGACGTCGACAAGCCACGCAATCTGGCGAAGAGCGTAACGGTCGAATGACGGCCGCGCTGAATCTGACTTGTTGTTCTGGCAAAAAATGGTCGAAAACACTGCGTTAATGTCGCAAACAGTCAATCAAAGTCGAATACAAGCTTGAGGCGAGTGAGTTGTCTTGCGCTTGGCAGGCTGCTCCGATTGGCTCCTTTTTGCCCACAACGAAGTTTGTTGATATGGCCCACCAAGTGAGGGATGAAGTGTCTGAAGCACCATGCGTGCCGGTCACGCCACTCACGGTGGTCTCTGCTGCGGTGATTCTTTGAATGCTCCATCGGCGAAAGCCACGCCTGATGTTCAAAACCATCACGCTGAAATTGCTTCAGAAAACTCTACTGTTGGTTTTGTTTAGGTTTGTAGGATGCGCGCCCGTGCAGGCGAGAACAACTGCCCCGAGCACTTCGAAGGGTGGGCGTCGTACAAACCTAAACACCTCCGGACCCGCCTCAGTTCAACCGCGACACCGCTACTTCCTCGCCCAGCAGGCCGCGTGGTCGCAGCACCAGCATGAAGGCGATCAACACCCCGATCAGGACCACTTGCAGCGCCGCGGCACGGGCCTGTTCCGCCTGCGGTATCCAGCCCCGCAGCAGGCCACCCGCGGCAGCCCAAAACGTCCAAACCACAAAGGCGCCCAATACGGCCCCGCGGTTGTTGCCCGATCCCCCGACGATCAACATCGCCCAGAGCTGGAAGGTCAGGATGGGCAGGAAGTCTTCCGGCGCGATGTAGCCGACGAAATGCGCATACACCGCACCGCCCAGGCCCATCAGCGCGCTGCCGATGACGAAACTTTGCAAGCGGAAAAAGAAGGCGCGCT
>JANNGR010000504.1:0-4607 GCA_031403955.1 Betaproteobacteria bacterium | reverse complement strand
ACCGGCGGCAACCAGGCCGGCATTGAATACGCCCTGGCTTTGCAGCAACCATTTCCAGATCAGCGCCACCACCACCGGCGACAACAAAACCGGATAGAAAAACACGCCGCGCCAGAAACCGCGGCCGATGATTTTGCGGTTCAGCACCAGCGCCGTGACCAGCGACAACAAGACCATCAGTAGCACCTGGATCAGGCTGAATTTGACGGTGTTGAAAAGCGCGCGCCAGAAAACATCCTTGCGGCAGGTCTGGATATCAAAATAGTCGCGGCATTCAAACAGGATGCCAAAATTCTCGGCGCCCGTGAAGGGCCGCTCGAATGGAAACAGGTTTACGCCACCGGTTGCGGCGTAGACAAAATTGATCAGGATCGGCAGGAATGTAAACAGCCCGAACACCACTAGGTTGGGGCCGACAAACAACCAGCCGATCCGGGACAGGCCAAGCCAGCGCTGGCCAACCCGGAACAGCGGCTCAAACAGGTTGAAGAACAGGCCGAGCAGGCGCGACACTGGTCTTATTTCTGCGCCTGCTTGACCGCGTCGGCCATGTCGGCTGCGATCTTGGTCATGGCTTCGTCGACGCTCATTTCACCGACGATGGCCTGCGTCACGCGGGTCACGGTTGGCAACATGATGGCGCGGTTGTATTTGTAACCCTGAAACTGGTAAGCCACCGGCGCCAGATTGGCCACCCCGGCGCTGAATGTTCCGAGTGCCGCGCGCGCTGCTGGCGTCGCGCTCGGGTAGGTTACGCCCTTTTTGGCCAGCCCGGCATGCGCCGGAATGTTGTTGGTTTTGCCGGCAAATTCAGCATAATTGGCCTCCTGGGCCATGAAGTCCAGCAACATGCCGACTTCCTTGGGTGACTTGGTGGTTTTCAGCGCGACCCATGCCGCGCCACCCGGAATGCCGGTGCACGCCGCAGGCCCACAGGGGTTGGGCACCGCGACCCAGTCGAATGATGTGCCGATATCCTTCTGCAGCCGGTTGATCTGCCACGAACCCGACAGCACCATCGCCACCCGGCCGTTCTTGAACTCGCCGATCGAGTCGGCATAACTGGAGCCGCCGGACCCACCCCACACCTCCTTCAGCATCGCGCCGTCCTTGTGCCAGCCAACGAATTTGCTGATCGTGGCCTTGTACCCGTCGTCGAGCACCAGTTCACCCTTGGCATCAAAAATCTTGGCGCCATAACTGATCGCCGGGCCGGCAAAACGGTGGCCGGAACGGTCCCAGGCGAGCGCGGCCGGTGTCTGGGTGGCCTTGGATACCTTGCGCGCCGCGTCGACCCATTCATCCCAGGTAGCCTTCGGCCCGGGCCGGGGACTCTTGGCCTGTTCAAACAGCGTCTTGTTGACATACGGACCGGTCATGGTGAGTTGCGACATGAAGCCGTAGATACCCTTGTCGCTGGCGCTCGGTCGCAGCCAGGGAAGGGTCGCGCCGAAGTTGGCCTCCCAGTATTTGGGGTCTTTGACATGGGCGCTGATGTCCTGGTAATACTTCGACAACCCACCCAGGTCGGTCACGCGCGCGATGTCCGGGCCTTGTCCGGCAGCCAGTTGCACCGGCAACTGCTCCACGATGGTTTTGTACGGAACGACGTCCAGAATCACTTTGGTGCCCGCGTTCTGGGCCTCAAAACGTTTCACCAGTTCGGCCGTTACGTCACACTCATTGCCATCCTGGTAACACATTACGCGGATGTCCGCGGCGTTTGCCGCGAGCGGCAAAACAAACATGGCTGTCGCCAGCGTAGCCAGGCGATTCTTGTAGACACGGGTTACCATGATGCGATCCTTCAGGGGGTTGATTCGTCGGCCATCGTAGGGCAAAACGCGTTCAGTGCCTCCTATGGTTTGTACCGATCAATTCATGTAAATGACCCAGATGGTTGCGCCTGCGATCGAGCTGCCCAATGCGTTCCGGTTCAACTCCGGCGCGCTGCTGCGCACGGCCGGGCAGTGGGAAGATCGCCGGCGCGAAATACACCAGTTGATCGTGCCCCTGGCTTATGGCGAGCTGCCGCCGGTGCCCAAGCGCACCCGCTGCGTCGAGTTGCACAGCGCCGTGGTGCAGCGTCTGGGCGGCGCGCGATTACTCTCGTGCCGGGTCGAGGCCGACGGCGCGCATGTTTTCATGTTGCGCGTGTTTGTACCGGACGCACCTGGTCCGTTTCCGGTGGTGCTAAATGGCGACGGCTGTTGGCATTACGCCAGTGACGAGGTGATTGCGGCCATCCTGGGCCGCGGCAACGTTTTTGCGCAATTCAACCGGGTCGAGATCGCGCCCGATACCGTTGGGGCGCAAGCAGCGCGGCCCCATGCGGCGCTGGCCGCCTGGGCCTGGGGCTACCACCGCGCCGTGGACGCCCTGGTGCAACTTGATTTTGTAGACTGTGGCGGTATCGCGGTAGTCGGCCACTCGCGTGGCGGCAAGGCTTCCCTGCTGGCGGGTGCCACCGACGAACGCATCACACTGACCAGCGCCAACAACTCCGGTGCCGGCGGCGCCGGATGTTTCAGGTGGCAGGCCGCGGGCGCTGAAACACTGGCCGATGTAGTGGGCACTTTCCCGCACTGGTTTGGTCCCCGCCTGAAGCAGTTCGCAGGCCGGGAAAACGAGCTGCCGTTTGACCAGCATTACTTGAAGGCTCTGGTTGCCCCGCGGGCCTTATTGACCACCGAGGCGCTGGACGACCATTGGGCCAACCCGATGGGCGCCTGGCAGACCCATCTGGCGGCGCGCGAGGTGTATGCCTTCTTGGGTGTGCGGGACCACATCGCGATTGCCTATCGTGACGGTGGCCATGACCACAGTCTGGCGGATTGGTGCACGCTGCTCGACTTTTGTGATTTTGTGTTTCGTGGCAAAACGCGCGCCAATGTGCTGGATGTCAATCCGTTCCCGGGGTTGCCTGCACCGACGAGTTGGTACCAGGGCGCGACCGGGGCCGCCTTGCCGGCAAGGTAGCCGGTGTCATCCAAAAATCACACCAGCGCCCATTACATCCAGCAGATCCGCCAGCTCGTCGAGGTTCGTGCCCTCGGCGATAGGTTCACCATGCTGCCAGATATGCAGCGGCGTCGCTGTCAACCGTGGCTCGAACACCACCATGGCTTGCCCGCGGTCATCCTGGCGCGATGACCACAGAATGCCCTGGAGGTCGGGGCGCATCCGATAGAGCCATTGCGCAATGTCGCGGCTGTAGGGGTATTGGGTCTTGTCGGTTTCGATCACTTCGGATTTCTTCAAGCCCACTTTTCTTATTCCCAGCGCCGTGAAATCCGCCAGTTGCAGCGGATGCACATTGACCAGGCAGGCCATGCGGCGAAACTCCTTGTCTGGCGCTGGCAGGTTGAGGATGTAACCCTCAGAAGGCCGGGCCACGTCATGCAGAATGGTTTCCATCAACGCGACCGCGGGCGTGGTGCCGCAATACAGTGTCGGGATGATTTGCCCGCCCGCATCCTTGATTGGCGAGAAGCGCGCATTGCCCTTGTCCGTCGTGTTGTAAGCGGACGGCCCAAAGGGCTCGCGATAAACCCGCCACCACAGGCGCGGCGCCACCGTCACCGCCCTGATGGCAGCCGGATCGACCTTTATGGTCAAGGCGTTTCTAGCTGAGTCACCGCATCCTGAGCCGCCAGGACCACGCGTTCGGGCTTCGATGCGATCAGTTCCCGTGGACGTTTGCCTCCCAGGAACGACGATGTGCTTTCAAACCAGCCAGCCAGCCTCAGCGGATCATGGTTCACCAAGGTCTTTAGCACACGTTTCACAACCGGCAGCGGCGTGAAGTCGTCGCCCAGGGTGTAGCGCGGGTACTTGTCACGGCCATCGCGGCGGATGGCAAATAGCTGGTCATTGGCTTTCCAGCGATGGGCCGCGGCGGCAGGGTTGGCCGTGCCATGTTTGCCCAGGGTGCCAATCTGCTCAGCCGTCAGCCAGGGTGTGCCGGAATAAATTCGCTCAAGCGCGCGCGCCTGCAGTTTGGCCAGCTTCATGTCCAATGGCCTCATGGGCACTTCGCTAACCAGCAACTCCACCAGCGCATCGCGCTGCTGTTTGGAAAGAGTCTGGTGGCGCTCCAACAACATGCTCACCAGCTCCGGCATGCAGCGCTCGACCTCCTTGATCCGCGACCTGACCAGGTTGACGCCGTCGGGCATCTGCAACTGAAAAGCAAAATTCAGGGTTCCCATGCGAGCGCCTCGTGAAAGTAGTGAAGCAATACTGATTGATCAGCATTATCACTGAATTCGGACACCGGGGCAGTAGCCCAGACCGATGCGCCGCTACTTGAGTGCGCCGTACCCCATGGTCTGCGGCAACCACAACACGATTTGCGGAAACAGCGTCATCGCCCGCAGCAGCGCCAGCGCCCTGAAGCGGATAAGCGTTGACCTGGTCCGGACTTGGTACGATGCAGGTAATTCCAAAAGGTGCTGCCATGAACGCTCCCTTGCACAGAGAGATGCCAGCCGGTGATCTGAACGATGCCCAGGCGCTGGCTCAGGCCAGCGCGTTATGGGACACCGACATTGTTGGGCAACTCGAGGACTACATCCGGATTCCCGCCAAATCCCCGGGCTTTGACG
>JANNGR010000503.1:0-2352 GCA_031403955.1 Betaproteobacteria bacterium | reverse complement strand
TTCGGTGGCTACAAGAAGAGCGGAATCGGGCGCGAAAAAGGTGTCGATGCGTTGTTGCATTACACGCAGGTCAAGTGTGTGACGGTCAAGCTCTAACCTGAAACGCATACGGTCAGAAGTACGAGGTCAGTGGTAAGCTGGCCGGTCCAAATGGACAAGTGGGACATTTCAAGACAATTTGGCTAGTAGAGTCTGAGAATTCCGTATCGAGGTTCCTGACCGCATATCCGGGGTAAACCATGTTCAAGCTGCTCGATACCGTCGCACTCACGCACGACATTCCTGCTGCTGGCCTACGCCGCGGCGATCTCGGTGCGATCGTTGAGGTGCTCGCGTCGGATGCGATGGAAGTCGAATTCGTAGCAGCTTCGGGCCGCACCCAAGCGCTCTTGACGCTTGGATCCACAGACGTGCGGCAAGTCGGAGACCAAGACCTCATCGCCGTGCGCTCTCTCGCGGAAACTGACGGCTAATCCAGGCCAAGGGCGAAGCCGTCCCACAGGCGTTATCGGAAAAGAGTTAAAGCGGCGAATTTCGCGTGCGCATTCCACCGCAATTGCACCGCAGTCTTGCGCTGGCAGCGGCTGAAGAGGGAGTCAGTCTGAACCGGCTTGCGAGCGCAAAGCTAGCAGCTTGAGTTCATAGCTGGTAGCCCCCTCAGTTTCGAGATCGACCTCGACGATCAGCTCAATGTCGACGCACACGAAATCTGACCAGTTAGGCTCCAATGACGCAGGCGGAAACGATTTCCGCGACGGTTTTGCGTTCCGCTGACAGAACTGTTTCCCCAAGTTGTTCGAGCCTTTGCGGGCCAAA
The DNA here is from genome assembly GCA_031403955.1 of Betaproteobacteria bacterium. Classification (GTDB taxonomy): domain Bacteria; phylum Pseudomonadota; class Gammaproteobacteria; order Burkholderiales; family Burkholderiaceae_C; genus CAISIP01. Next base: position 1,536 of record JANNGR010000503.1, on the reverse strand, counting down.
AGCAAGCTCATCGCCCATCGCGCGTAGATTGCCCATCACTTCCGCCCGGTCCCAATTGAAAGGCTCGGCGGTGGCGTGTGAAGCGTGCCGCAGTGTCTGCCCGTTGGTCAAATCGACCTCAAGCACAAATGAGCGGGCACCGAGCTGACCATCGGCTTGGACTATGGTTTTTTGGACCAGCGGTTGCAGCAACGGGTCGGCAAAGCGCTTCAGGTCACTGCCTCTGAGCGTTTGTTGAGCCAGCGCGACGGCGAGGCAGAATTGGGCACTCATCAACGTGGCGCCTGTGTCACTAAACGGGCCAGTGGAGTCGGTGCCGGGGTACGCTGCCTCGGCCGGATTCAACGTGAGACGCACCGCGGAAATGTTCTCTGCTTTCAGAGCATGTTGGCGTGCCAGGAGCATTGCCTGATGTACTGGACCTTGCAGGATGGCACACACCGCATACGGCTTGTAGGTCACGTCAAGGCTACGCCATTTGGTCCCCAGATCCTTGCCTACCTGTGCAGTTTGCTCCAGGTCGCCCATGAAGGCTGCATAGAATCCGGCCGAGCCTTCCAGCGCGTCAGCTGCACCGGTACCCCCCACTGCGGCTAGCCGCGCTGCCAGGATGCCGTTTCTTGCCGCCAGTCCAACCTGAAACTGCCACTCCTGCGTTCCGGCTATCCAGGTTTGGTTGGTGCCGGCAGCCATGCTGGCCACGATACCGATGGCGTTCGCCGTGGCTTCGCGGTCAAGACGCAGCAGCCGGGCTACCGCCGCAGCCGCGCCAAAGCCACCGAACAGGCCACTGGCCCTGAATCCTCGGGCGGTGGTGCGTTTGGCGAACCCCTGGCTGATTGCGCCAGCGGCTTCGTAACCGGCGATCAGAGCCGTCAACATGTCCCGACCCGAACTGCCCAACTGCTCCCCTACGCCCAAAACCGCGGGTGTGATGATGGCGCCGACATGGGTCAGTCCGGGAAAGTACACATCATCCTGCGCGCGGGCATGCATCAGCGCGGCGTTCGCAAAGGCCGCGGTTTCCGGTGTTGCTGCTCGACCACTCAGCAGCAGCCGGGCACTCGCACTCGGGCCATGCTCGCCTAACGCCTGCGCGTAGCGCACCGAGGCGCCAAGCAGCGATCCGCCGGCGATTGCCATTCCAAGGTTATGAAGAAGACTGACTTTGGATTTCTCCAATACGTTGTCGGGTATCTTTTCGTATTCGAGTGCCGATGTAAACGCGGCAATGCGTTGCGATAGGGTGTGCATGTTGGCTGCCTTTCAGACGCTGCGTGCGCGAGTGGTCTACCCGGCAGCGGAGCGCATTTCGTCGATGAGAGCAGGAACGCCCATGGAGATGGTGTGCATGCCCAGGATGGAGCCGCCCCGGCGACGTCGATCTGTCCGATCCTGAGACGTTCCTCGCGGGAGTTCCCCACGAGTACTTCCGCGTCCTGCGCGAGCAGGATTCGGTCCACTGGCAGGAGGAGTGCGAGATCCCCGTCTTCCTGCCGGGCCCCGGCTACTGGGCGCTCACGCGCTACGAGGACG
>JANNGR010000502.1:0-3492 GCA_031403955.1 Betaproteobacteria bacterium | reverse complement strand
CATCACCGGTGGCGCACGGGCCCAGGAAGGAGCCTTGGCCAAGGGCTGCTTTGTGCAACCCACGGTATTTACCAATGCAGACGAAAGCATGCAGATCGTTCGGGAGGAAATTTTCGGCCCGGTCATCAGCGCAATGCCTTTTGACACCGTCGACGAAGTCATTCGCCGCGCCAATGACACGCCTTATGGGCTCGGCTCCGGTGTGTGGACGCGCGATGTCGGCAAGGCACACCGCCTTGCCGGTGCGCTTCGCAACGGCACCGTCTGGGTCAACTGCTACCTGCAAATCGACCCGGCGATTCCGTTCGGTGGCTACAAGATGAGCGGTTACGGACGCGAGTCCGGTGTTGAACACATCGAGCACTACCTGCACACCAAATCAGTTGTGCTGAACATCGCCTGAAGGCACCCCAGCTCACGCCCTATCAACCTTCGTCAAGACGCACGGGGACATTGAATGAACAGCTACCAAATCGTCGAATGGGGCAAGCCTCTTCAACTGCGCATTCGGGAAAAGCCGAAGCCACAGGGCGAAGAGGTACTTATCAAGGTCGAGGCGGCCGGGGTCTGCCACAGCGACATCCATATCCGTGACGGGTACTTTGACTTGGGCGGCGGTCGCCGCCTGACGGCCGAGCAGTTCGGCTCCAAGCTGCCCTTGACCATGGGCCATGAAATTGCCGGCACGGTGGAATCGCTCGGGCCGGATGCGAGCGGCGCGGTGCTCGGCACCAAGGTGGTGGTGTACCCGTGGATCGGTTGCGGGGTCTGTGATCACTGCCTCGACGAACGCGACACCGACTGCGAAGCCCAGCGCACGCTGGGGGTGCGACGCGATGGCGGTTTCAGCGAGTACGTAATTGTTCCCAAGGGTCGCTACCTGGTGCCGCTAGGCGACGTCGATCCGCGACTAGCGGCGACATTCGCCTGTTCAGGCCTGACCGCCTACGGTGCCCTGAAGAAGATGCCTCGCATGACCTCCAAGGACCGGCTGCTGCTAATCGGCGCAGGGGGGCTCGGACTGGCCGCCCTGGCCATCGCGCCCCTGGTGACGGACGCCACGCTGGTGGCGGCGGATCTCGACTCCGTCAAGCTGGAAGCGGCGACCCGACAGGGTGCGCATGTGGTGTTCGACACCCGGACCGTGGACACGGCAACGGCGTTGAAACAGGTGGCCGGTGGGCCGATCCGTGGCGTAATAGATTTCGTCGGGTCGCGGCAAACCGCTGAACTAGCGCTGGCAGTCGCCGTCAAGGGCACCGTGATCGTGATCGTGGGGATGATGGGCGGCAGCCTGGAGATTCCGCTGCCGCTGCTATCGCCACGAAATCTCACCATACGCGGTTCCCATGTGGGCACCCTGGACGAACTCAAGACCCTGCTCGCGTTTGCCGCGCAAGGCCGGCTTGCGCCATTGCCGCTGACCATTCGCCCGATGGGTCAGATAAACGAAATCCTCGACGACCTCGAAGCACGTCGACTGGTCGGCCGGGTGGTCACGGTGCCCTGACAGGTCCGCGTCTGAAACTCTGGCTGCAGCGCCATCCACTGCTCATACCAGGTGAACAAAGATTCACTTAATCTGACTTGTTCTGCGCAATGCTGGTCCCTAACATCGAATCGGAGTCACCACCAACCCGTATGCACCTTCACAGTCGCCGGATCGATCCATGAACCCAATCCAATACGACGTCCAAAACGGCATTGCGGAGATACTTTTCAGCAATCCACCGGTCAACGCCATCACGCAGGCGCTGCTGGACCAGTTCCTGGACTTGTTGCAACAAGCCGGCGCGGATGATGCCGTACGCGTCATCATTGTTGGCAGCGCCATTCCAGGGCGTTTCTGCGCCGGGCTCGACCTGGCTTCTTTCCTGCGCAGCACACCGACACAGGTGCATACGATGGTGGACAAGCTCTACGCGAAGCTGTGCGACGTGCAGTTCAACCTGGGCAAACCTTCGATCGCGGCGATTGCAGGAACCACGCGCGGCGGTGGAATGTCCGTGGCAATTTCTTGCGACGTGATCGTCGCCGACGAAGATGCGACTTTCGGTTATCCGGAGATTGACATCGGCTTGCTCCCAGCCATCCATTACACCACTCTGCCGCGTATCGTTGGCCGATACCGGGCTTTCGACCTGCTCTTCACCGGGCGTACGTTCGGTGCGCAGGAAGCCGCTGCGTTGGGACTGGTTAGCCGCGTCGCGCCCGGCGGGCAAGTCCTGGAAGAGGCCCGCAAACTGGCGCGGGTGTTCGCGGCCAAGTCGCCGGAGCTGATGCGGCTGGGCAAGGTCGGCTTCACGCGGGCAATCGACGACGGTTACCGGCAAGGCATCGCCAGCGCGGTCAACATGGCGGCCATGGTTTTCGGTACCGAGGACTCGAAGGAAGGCTTGACTGCATTCGTGGAAAAGCGAAAACCGGTGTGGCGCCAGGACCGAAGCTCCGGTACGCACACATGACGCATTTGACCGACGCGGAAAAAGCAGCCCGAATGCAACCAGGTGCACTACATGGTTTGCGCGTGCTGGACCTATCCAGGGTGCTGGCGGGTCCGTTGGCCGCACAGGTGCTGGCCGATCTCGGCGCTGACGTGATCAAGATCGAGCGGCCGCGACGAGGCGATGACTCGAGGGAATGGGCGCCGCCTTTTGTGGTCGATAGACCGGAATCGCCGCTCGACGCGTCGGTCTACTTCTGGGCCTGCAATCGAGGCAAGCGGTCCCTGACGGTCAACATCGCGAGCCCGCAAGGGCAGGGGCTGGTCGAGCGGCTGGCGACCCAATCCGACATCTTCATCGAGAACTACAAGGCAGGCACACTGCAGAAGTATGGGCTGGGCTACGAAGCCCTCGCGCGCCACAATCCACGGCTGATCTATTGCTCCATCACAGGCTTTGGCCAGACCGGCCCCTATAGTTCCAGGCCGGGTTATGACACCATCATTCAAGCGCTGGGCGGCCTAATGAGCGTGACCGGTCACCCCGACCCTCGGCCCGGGGCGGGGCCGCTAAAGTCCGGCCTGCCGATGGTCGACATGATGACTGCCTTGTACGCCGTTGTTGCGATTCTCGCGGCTCTCAACGAGCGTCATTCCTCCGGTCAGGGCCAGTACATAGACATGTCGCTGCTCGACGTGCAGGTAGCGGCGCTGTCCAACATCGGACTGAACTATCTTGTTACCGGCGTCGTGCCCAAGCGTGCCGGTAACCGGCTCACCACCGTCTGTCCGAGCGACGTTTTTCGCTGCCTGGACGGCGAATGCATGCTGATCGTCGGCAATGACGAGCAATTCCGGCGCTTTTGCGAAGTGATGGAATTGCATGGCGTGGCGGACGATCCCAGGTTCAGCCGCAATGAGGCAAGACTCACGAATGTCGATGCGCTGGACCCGATAATTTCGAAGGCCATGGCACAGCGAACGATGCAGCAGTGCCAGTCGCTGCTCGACGCCGCGGGTGTACCCGGCAGCCCGATCAACAATTTTTC
>JANNGR010000501.1:0-20731 GCA_031403955.1 Betaproteobacteria bacterium | reverse complement strand
CCCGAGCAGCGCGCCAAAACGCACCTGATCTAGGCGCAAAGCGCAGCCATAGCTCGGGCTATGGCGAGCATTTGCAACGACGAGCAGGGGTGTTTTGGCGTGATGAGCGGGCATGAGCGAAAGACTCTCAGGCTCTCAGTCGGCGGCGCGAAGTTTCTTGATTTCCTCGTCGGACGGCTGAAAGTTGGCGCCGTCCAGGTAGCGGAAGTCCACCATCACACCTTTGCCTCCTTCGTTTTTGGTTTTTCCGACGAACGCGCCCATGGTCGACTGGTGGTCCTGGGCACGAAAGGTGACCTTGCCAAACGGCGTCACGACCTGCAAACCCCGGAAGGCGGCAATAAGCTTCTCGGTATCCGTGCTACCGGCCTTCTTGAAGCCTTGCGCGAGCGACCTGATCGTGCTGTAGCCAACCACCGAGCCCAGGCGTGGATAGTCTTTGTATTTGGCATGGTAGGCAAGAAAAAACGCCTTGTGCTCCGGCGTTTGAATCCCGTACCAGGGGTAACCCGTGACCAACCAGCCGTTTGGTGTTTCTTCCTTCAACGGATCGAGGTACTCCGGCTCGCCGGTCAGCAGGCTGACCACCTCGCGCCCCTGAAACAGCCCGCGTGTGTTGCCCTCGCGCACGAACTTCGACAGGTCAGCGCCGAAAAGCACGTTGAAGATGGCATCCGGTTTGGCATCCGCCAGCGCCTGCGCGACGCTACCGGCGTCGACGCGCCCCAACGGTGTCGCCTGCTCGGCAACAAACTCGATGTCGCTCTGGGCGGCTTTCATCAATTGCTTGAATGTGGCGGCGGCAGACTGGCCGTATTCGTAGTTGGGATAGACGATCGCCCAGCGTTTCTTTTTCAGCTTGACGGCCTCCGGCACCAGCATCGCCGCCTGCATATAGGTCGAAGCCCGCAAGCGAAAGGTATACCGGTTGCCGTTTTGCCAAACGATCTTGTCGGTCAGCGGTTCGCTGGCCAAAAAGAAAATCTTCTTCTGTTTGGCAAAGTCTGTCAGGGCCAAGCCGATATTGGACAAGAACGCGCCTGCCAGCACGTCAACACGCTCGCGCGAAACTAGTTCTTCCGCCGCGCGCACCGCATCGCCCGGGTTGGCGTTGTCGTCACGGGTAACCAGTTGCAGCTTGCGGCCATTCACGCCGCCGGCCGCATTTATCTCCTCGATCGCCAGGTCCATGCCTTTCTTGTAGGGTTCCAGAAAGGCGGCTTGGGCCTTGTAACTGTTGATCTCACCGATCTTGATCGGCTCCTGGGCACCGACGCGCAACGCGGCCAAGCCGAGCAAGACGGCAAAGCCGGTGCGCAGAAAAGTTTTTTGGATTGTCATAGTCGTTTCCATTGGTCAATTACAGACTCTCGCGCCCGGCCTTCTTGCGTTCGTGTTCCTTCAGGTGTCGTTTGCGCAGGCGGATGCTCTTGGGCGTGATTTCAACCAGTTCGTCTTCCTCGATGAACTCCACCGCGTATTCCAGCGTGAGCTGAATCGGCGGCGTGATCTTGATCGCGTCTTCTTTGCCGCTGACGCGGAAGTTGGTAAGTTGTTTCATACGCACCGCGTTCACGACCAGATCGTTGTCGCGACTGTGGATGCCGACGATCATGCCCTCGTAGACCGGGTCGCCGGCCTTGACGAACATACGCCCGCGGTCGTCGAGTTTGCCTAACGCGTAGGTGACGATTTCTCCATCGTCCATGCTGATCAACACACCACTCTTGCGGCTCTCGATGTCGCCCCGGTAGGCCTCGTAGCCGTCGAATATATTGCTCGCCAGGCCGGTGCCGCGGGTCAGATTCAGGAACTCGTTCTGGAAGCCGATCAGGCCACGCGCGGGTATGCGGTATTCCAGCCGCACGCGGCCGCGGCCGTCGGGTTCCATGGTCAGCAGGTCGCCCTTGCGCAGACCCAATGCCTGCATCACGCCACCCTGGTGGCCTTCTTCGATATCCACCGTCAGCATTTCTATCGGCTCGTGTTTTTCTCCGTTGACCAGTTTGAACACTACCCGTGGTTTGGATACCGCCAGCTCATAGCCTTCACGGCGCATGTTCTCCAACAGGATGGTCAGGTGCAACTCGCCGCGGCCGCATACCTCGTAAATGCCTTCCTCGCTGGTGTCGGTCACTCGCAACGCCACGTTGGCCTGCAACTCGCGATCGAGCCGGTCGCGCAACTGGCGGCTGGTGACGAACTTGCCCTCACGGCCAGCCAGTGGTGAGTTGTTGACGCAAAAATTCATCGTTAGCGTCGGTTCGTCGATCTTCAACATCGGCAACGGCGCCGGGTTAAGCGGATCGGTCAACGTGACGCCAATACCTACCTGCTCGATGCCGCTCACCAGCACGATGTCGCCGGGTCCGGCTTCGGTGGCGGCAATCCGCTCCAGCCCTTCAAATTTCAGAATCTGCTGCACCCGCGCTTTGCCGGATTTGCCGTGTGGCCCTTCCATCACCAACACCTCCTGGTTGAGACGGATCGTCCCCTGGCTGATACGCCCCACCCCGATGCGGCCAACATAAGTGGAGTAGTCGAGTGAACTAACCTGTAACTGCAACGGCGCCGCCGGATCGCCCTTGTTTGCCGGTACATGGGTCAACACGGTGTCGAACAACGGTGCCAGGTCCTTGCCCCATTGCTCGCCAGGCGCGCCCTCCTCCATCGACGCCCAGCCATTCAGGCCAGACGCGTAGACCACCGGAAAGTCAAGTTGCTCCTCGGTGGCGCCCAGCTTGTCAAACAAATCGAACGCGGCGTTGACGACGTAATCGGGCCGTGCGCCGGGGCGGTCGACCTTGTTGACCACCACGATCGGTTTGAGGCCCAACGCCAGCGCTTTCTTGGTCACAAAACGGGTTTGCGGCATCGGGCCTTCTACCGCGTCAATCAGCAGCATCACACCGTCTACCATCGACAGGGCGCGTTCCACCTCGCCGCCAAAGTCGGCATGGCCGGGCGTGTCGACAATGTTGATGTGGGTGTCTTTCCAGTCCACCGCGCAGTTCTTGGCCAGAATGGTGATGCCGCGCTCCTTTTCCAGGTCGTTGCTGTCCATCACCCGTTCAGCCACTTTTTCATTGGCGCGAAAGGTGCCGCTCTGGCGCAGCAGCATATCCACCAGAGTGGTCTTGCCATGGTCCACGTGGGCGATGATGGCTATGTTGCGAATCTGTTTGTAGCTCATGGTTCTCTTTCTGAATTCTGTCTGGTTCCATGTCCGCTGGCTCAGCTACCGGCCAGGGCCTGGTCGATCTCAAGCGGGGTCAGCAGGCGCCCCGGAATCAATTCGCCGGCCCGCGCATGGGCGGTGCCGAGCAAGGCATGCGGCTGGGCGCCGTAGACCGCTATCTGCGCCGCGTCTGGCCAGTGGCCGCGCCGACGCAAGCCGCTCAGGAATCGTCCTGCATCGTCCAGCCCCAGCGTTACCGGCATATGTCCATCCAGCAGCGCGTCCACCGGCAGCAGGCAGGCCAGCCGCTCGGGCTCGGTCATGGCCTGCAATTGATCCAGGCTGACACATTGCGCGATGCCAAAACTGCCGGTCGCGACGCGGCGCAGGTGTGTCAAATGCGCACCGCAGCCCAGCGCCTCGCCGATGTCCTGCGCCAGCGTGCGGATATAGGTGCCTTTGCTGCACCTGACCACCAGCCTGACGGCTGTTTGCCCGCCATCAGCCTCAATCGACAGCGTCAACGCATGGATCGTGATTTCCCTTGGCTGGCGCTCGACTTCCACGCCCGCGCGGGCGTATGCATACAAAGCTTTGCCGTCCTTCTTCAACGCGCTGTACATCGGCGGTATTTGCCGGATCGGCCCCAGAAACCGGCTGCCCACCCGCTCGACATCCGCTTGCGTGACGCTGACCGGACGTTGCTGTAGCGGCGCGCCTTCGGCGTCGCCGGTAGTGGTCGTCACGCCAAGGCGTGCCAGCGCCTGGTAGGTCTTGTCGGCGTCGAGGTGAAGCTGGCTGAACTTGGTAGCGGCGCCAAAACACAAAGGCAGCACCCCGGTGGCCAACGGATCGAGCGTGCCGGTGTGGCCCGCCTTCTCGGCGCGCAACAGCCACTTCGCCCGTTGCAAGGCGTCATTGCTGGACCGGCCCAAGGGCTTGTCCAACAGCAACACCCCATGCACCGGCCGCTTGGCTACCTTTTTATTGGGGTCAGATTCCAATTTTTTGCCCATAAGCTGGCTGTGGCGGCCAGTTACCAATCAAAAATTGGAATCTGACCCCAATTGTTTAGTCCTCGTTTTTGGAACGCGAGGCCACCGCCTGCGCTATCAGCGCATTCATGTCGGCGGCGCGTTCGGTGGTGCGGTCGAACTGGAAATGCAGCGTCGGCACGGTGTGAATGTGCAGCCGCTTGAACAGGCCGGCACGCAAAAAGCCGGCCGCCTGGGTCAGGCCGGCCTGGGTCTCCACCGGATCACCCTTCAACAGGCTGAAAAACACCTTGGCGTGGGCATAGTCGGGCGTTACTTCAACCGATTGAATGGTCAACATACCCACCCGCGGGTCTTTCAACTCGCGCGCGATCAACTCCGTTAGATCGCGCTGGATCTGATCGGCCACCTTGAAGGCGCGGTTGGGGGTCGCGGACTTTCTAATCACGGGCGGGGCCAGATGCCGTTGCGTTACAAGGTGCGGGCGACTTCCCGGATTTCGAAGAACTCCAACACGTCATTTTCCTGAATGTCGTTGTAGTTCTTGATGTTCAAGCCGCATTCGAATCCTTCCTTGACTTCCCGGACGTCATCCTTGAAGCGTTTGAGTGATTCGAGTTCACCGGTGAAGATGACCACGTTGTCACGCAACAACCGCAAGCGAGCGGTACGTTTGACCAGGCCGCTGGTGACCATGCAACCAGCGATCGAGCCGATCTTGCTGACCTTGAACACCTGCCGGATGTCGGCCGTACCCAGAATCTCTTCCTTCTTGTCGGGCGTCAACATACCCGACATGGCTGCCTTGAGCTCATCGACCGCATCGTAAATTATGTTGTAGTAACGAATCTCAACGCCGTTGTTTTCAGCCAGTTTCCTGGCGCCGGCATCGGCCCGGGTGTTGAACCCGATGATGACGGCTTTGGAGGCGATCGCCAGATTGACGTCCGACTCGCTGATGCCACCCACCGCCGCATACACCATTTGCACCTTGACCTCGTCGGTCGACAACTTGAGCAGGCTCTGCGCCAGGGCCTCCTGCGAACCCTGCACGTCGGCCTTGACGATGATCGGGACCAACTTGACTTCGCCGGCGGAAATGTCGCTGAACATATTCTCCAGCTTGGCTGCCTGCTGTCTGGCCAGCTTGGTATGGCGAAACTTCCCGGCACGGTAGGTGGCAATCTCGCGTGCACGGCGCTCGTCTGGCAATACCATGAATTCATCCCCGGCCTGCGGCACCTCGGTCAGACCCTGGATCTCGACCGGTATCGACGGGCCTGCGGTCTTGATGGTCTTGCCGTTTTCGTCCAGCATGGCACGCACCCGGCCATAGGTAGAACCCGCCAGAACGATGTCACCGGTCTTGAGCGTTCCGGACTGGACCAGCATTGTGGCCACCGGACCACGCCCTTTGTCCAGTTGTGCCTCAATCACCAGCCCCTTGGCCATGGCCTGCACCGGTGCCCTGAGCTCCAGCACCTCGGCCTGCAACAGCACTTGTTCCAGCAAGGAATCGATACCTTCGCCGGTCTTGGCCGACACCGCCACAAACGGCGAACTGCCGCCAAATTCTTCCGGTATCACCTCTTCGACCACCAGCTCGTTTTTGACGCGCTCGGGGTTGGCGTCGGGTTTGTCGATCTTGTTGATTGCCACCACAATTGGAACACCGGCCGCCTTGGCATGTTTGATCGCCTCGCGGGTTTGCGGCATCACACCGTCGTCAGCGGCGACAACCAGAATCACGATGTCGGTCGCCTTGGCACCGCGCGCCCGCATGGCGGTGAATGCCTCATGGCCGGGCGTGTCGAGGAACGACACCATTCCACGCTGTGTCTGCACATGGTAAGCACCGATGTGCTGGGTAATGCCTCCGGCTTCGCCAGCCGCCACCTTGGCGCGACGAATGTAGTCCAGCAGCGAGGTTTTGCCATGGTCAACGTGGCCCATGACCGTGACCACCGGCGCCCGCGGCAGTGATTCAGACTCCTGCTGAGACACTTCATCGACCGTAAACGCTTCCGGATCGTCCAACGCGGCGACGATGGCGGTATGCCCCATTTCCTCGACGACGATCATTGCCGTGTCCTGGTCCAGCGGCTGGTTGATGGTGACCATCTGTCCGAGCTTCATCAGGTGTTTGATCACCTCCGAGGCCTTGACGGCCATCTTGTGCGCGAGCTCGGCCACGGTAATGGTTTCCGGCACATGGACTTCGAACACCCGCGCCTCCACCGGCGCCGCTGAAACATGCTCTTCGCGTTCGCGTCCGTTGCTGCGCCGGCCACGCGGACCGCCGCGCCAGTTGCCTCGCCCGACTCCCGCGCCGGTATCGCCACGGGTCGGAATGGCCTTCTTCTTGGCCGGATCACCGGCCCAGCTGCTCGACAACTTGGCCGATTTGACTTCTTTGCCCGCCCCTGGGCCTTGCCCGGCGCCGGCTGCGCCGCTCGCGCCCGGTTTGGCCGGTCTGGCCACCACGCTGCCTGCCGCGGGCTTGTGCAGCGTGCCCTTCATGCCGGCCTTGGCTGCATCCGCGGGGGCGGCTTTCGCCACCGGCTTGGCCTCTTCCGGCTTCTTGGCCAACAAGACCTTCTTGTTGGGCGTTGCCATCATGACGCGAATCGCGGCCGCCTCGGCTTCGGCCTTGCGGCGGCGGGTGCCCAGGTCAGCCGCGCGGGCGACTTCTTCATCCGCACGCGCCTTGGACTCGGTGGCCAGCTTGTGTTTAGCCTCGGCGTGCGATTTGGCCGCGGCAACCGCCGCCGCTTCATCCGGCGCGGCGTCGTCGGCCATATTGCCCGCAACTTCCGCTACCGCCTTGTTTTGCACCGCCGCCGCGGCGGCCGCGGTCTCCGCCAAGGCACGCGCGCGCGCTTCCTGCTCCTGACGGAGCTGGCGCCTTTGCGCCAGTTCTTCTTCCTGGCGCCGGATCAACTCGGCCTGCCGGCTGGCTTCTTCTTCACGTCGCGTCAATTCGGCGTGGTCGATCACCGGCGCGGCGACCACTGGCGGCGCTACCTCCGGCGCAGGGCTTTCCGCCAGGTTCTCGACGCCCTCCTCACGGCGTACAAAGGTACGCTGCTTGCGCTTCTCGACCACGATCGTGCGGACCTTGCCGGTTGAGTCGGCCTGCTTGATTTCGCTGGTCGACTTTTTGACCAACGTGATCTTCTTGCGCTCTGAAAATGCCGTGCCGTGGCTGGCGTGCAAATAATTCAACAGGCTGTGTTTGTCAGCATCGTTGAGTGCATCGGACGCGGCGAACTTGGCCACACCCGCTGCCTTGAGTTGCTCAAGCAGCGTGGCGGTTGATTTTTTGAGTTCGTTTGCAAACTCGGCGACAGTCGTACTGGACATTTGTTGTGCTACCTTTCATGACCATTACTCGTGAGAAGCGGCTTCATTGGTAAACCAATGCTCGCGCGCTTTCATGATCAAGGTCTTGGCTTCGTCCTCGGACTGGCCGGTGATTTCCGTTAGCTCGTCGACCGCCAAATCGGCCAGATCGTTGCGGGAGTGAATTCCACTGTCTGCAAGTTTGCCGATCAGGTCGGCGTTGAGGCCTTCGAGAACGCGCAGGTCCTGCGACACTTCATCCACATTTTCTTCGTGCGCGATTTCCATCGTCAGCAGTGCGTCTTTGGCGCGCATACGCAACTCGTTGACCGTCTCTTCATCGAAGCTTTCGATTTCCAGCATTTCCTGCAGCGGCACATAGGCCACCTCCTCCAGGCTGGTAAACCCCTCGGCGATCAGGATGTCGGCGATTTCTTCGTCCACATCTAGTTTTTCCATGAACAACTTGCGTCCGGAGTCGGTCTCGTTGGCCTGTTTCTGGGCCGACTCGGCGGCATCGAGGATGTTGATCTTCCAACCGGTCAGGTCGGACGCCAGGCGCACGTTCTGTCCGCCACGACCGATTGCGATCGCCAGGTTTTCCTCGTCCACCACGACATCCATCGCGTGCCGCTCTTCGTCCACCACGATCGACGACACGTTGGCCGGGGCCAGCGCCCCGATGACAAACTGGGCCGGATCCTCGCTCCACAACACAATATCGACCCGCTCGCCGGCAAGTTCATTGGTGACGCCATTCACACGGGTGCCACGGACACCAACGCAGGTGCCAATCGGATCGACCCGTTTGTCATGCGACAGAACCGCGATCTTGGCGCGTGAACCGGGGTCGCGGGCGCAAGATTTGATCTCAAGCAGACCCTGTTCGATTTCAGGAACTTCGGTGCGAAACAACTCGATCATGAATTCTGGCGCTGAACGCGACAAAATAATCGGCGCCCCGCGCAAGGTCAAGTCAACTTCCATGATCATGGCGCGCACCCGGTCGCCTGAACGCAGGTTCTCCTTGGGGATCATTTCGCCGCGTCGCAAACGCCCTTCGACGCGGCCGCTCTCGACAATGATGTCGCCCTTGTCCATGCGCTTGACCGTGCCGACAAATATCTTGTCGCCGCGCGACATGAAGTCGTTGAGCAGCATCTCGCGCTCGGCGTCCCGGATTCTTTGCAATATGACCTGTTTGGCCGCCATGGCTCCGATACGGCCAATTGGGACCGAGTCCACGGTTTCTTCAATGTATTCGTCGACCTCGATATCGGAAATCTGTTCTTTGGCCTCAAACAGCAGGATTTCCTGGTCGGGCAACTGCAAGCCGGCTTCGTCGGGTACCACATGCCAGCGCCTGAAGGTCTCGTAGTTGCCGCTGTCGCGATCAAGCGCCACGCGAATATCCACGTCGCCCGGATAAAGCTTTTTGGTGGCTTGCGCCAGCGCCGCTTCAACGGCCGCGAACACCACATCGCGCTCGACGCTTTTCTCGCGTGAGATCGCGTCCACCAACATCAACATTTCGCGATTCATGCCATTACTCTCCTAATGTCAGTCGAAACCAGCTGCGTCGCGCGGCTCACCGGACAAGCTTACGCCGCGTCCCTTGAAGCTTACGATTGGCGCCAGGCGCGCCTCGCGTACTTCATCAAGCGAAAAACCCAAAACCTGCACCGGTGCGGCGGGCCGCTTGCTGCTCACTTTGCGCCCGGGCTTGACAACCGGCGCGTCGCTCCAGACGATTTGCCAACGCGGTGCAGCGCCATCGATGCCGACGCCGCGCTCCAGCGCGCCACGAAACTTCTTGCGATTGGCGTTCACCAAGCCCTGCGCCGCCGCGCCAACCGGCGCTTTTAGGGTGATATCCACCACGGCACCGGCAAACCGTTCAAAGTCCTTTTCGCCCCGCAATGGGCGGTCGATACCGGGCGAGGACACCTCGAGCCGCTTGTATTCAACTGCCTCCACTTCCAACGCAAACTGGAGCTGGCGCGTCACCTTCTCACAATCCTCAACGCTTACCAGATGCTCGGAGTTGACCGGCGCGCTGGCCGGCGTCTGAGGCGGCCACGGCCGGTCGATCGTGATACGCAACAGTCCGCCGGCCGAGCGCTCGATTTCCACCAAGTCATAACCCAGGCCAGTTACCGTCTGTTCAACAATCTGTTGCAGCGCCACCCGATTCGAGTCCCCAAGCAAATGCGTTCGACCAAAAAAAACGGGCGGTAGAAACCCGCCCGTTTGGTCGTGAAGTCTTTATTCTAACGCAAAAATCGCACCAAAACGCCGTCAAATGGCTCGATCGGGTTGCAATCCGCGCTGGCTCATGTGACGGCGGCCACCAGCTTGCGGGTGTAGGGGTGATTGGGCGCGTCCAGTACCTGCGCCACGGCACCAGATTCAACGATTTCCCCGTCTTTCATCACCACAACGTCATGCGCCATCGCCCGGATCACATCTACATCGTGCGTGATCAGCAAGTAACTCAAGCCCCGCTCGCGCTGAAGCTGTTGCAGCAGTTCAAGCACCTGCTTCTGGATTGTGACGTCCAACGCACTGGTCGGCTCATCGAGTACCAGCAACCGCGGCTGCACAATCAGCGCCCGCGCGATGGCGATGCGTTGGCGTTGCCCGCCCGAGAATTCGTGCGGGTATCGGCTCAGCAGATTTGGAAACTGAGCCTCATCCAGGCCCACTTCCGCTAATGCCTGCAACACCCGCTGCTGGCGCTTGGCGCCATCCATCGAAGACTCGTGCACATGCAGGCCCTCGCCGACAATTTCCTCCACCGTCATGCGCGGCGAGAGCGATGAAAACGGATCCTGAAAAACCACTTGTACCATCCGTCGCAGCGATTTGTCGGCCGCCGCTCCCTGGCCCCAGACCTGGCCAGATACCCGCAGATCGCCAGTGAAAGCCTGCAAACCCAGGGCTGCCAGCGCCAACGTGGATTTGCCTGAACCGGACTCACCGATCACGCCCAGGGTTTGACCCGCCAGAATGCCAAAGTCAGCATTGCGCACGGCGACAAATGCGCCCTTGCTGAACCAGCCGCGCACGCCAGGCAGGGAAACCGCATAACTGACGCCCAGGTCGCTGGCCTGCATCAGAATTGCGGTTCCAGCCTCCGGCTTGGCTTGCCGCGCCGCTTCAACCACGTTGCGCACCGGTTTGCTGTCAATCAGCTTGCGCGTATAAGCGTGTTGCGGGTGCGCAAACACATCCGCCACTGGGCCCTGTTCCACAATCAGTCCACTTTCCATCACCGCAACCCGGTCGGCAAACTTGCGCACCAGGTTCAGGTCGTGTGTGATCATCAACACGGCCATGCCGTACTCTTGCTGCAGGTCCGACAACAAATCGAGAATCTGCGCGCGTACCGTCACGTCCAGCGCGGTCGTCGGTTCGTCGGCCAGCAGTAGCCTGGGTTTACAAGCCAGCGCCATCGCGATCATCGCGCGCTGGCGTTGGCCACCCGAGAGCTGGTGTGGAAATGAGCGCGAACGCCGCTGCGGCTCGGGTATTCCGGTGCTGGCCAACAACGCAATCGCCGCCGGCCCACATCGCGCCGGGTCGAGTCCCTGCTTGAGTTGCAGCACTTCGGCAATCTGGTCCCCGACCGTGAACAGCGGATTGAGCGCGGTCATCGGCTCTTGAAAGATCATGGCGATTTCCTGCCCACGAATCGCGCGCAGTTGCGGATCGGGCATGGCCAGCAGGTCCGCCACACCGCCGGCGTGTTCAAAGCGGGCGGTCCCGCCACAGTGGGCGTTCATCGCCAGGCGCAGCAGACTCAGGGCCGTCACCGTCTTGCCGGAGCCGGATTCACCCACCAGCGCCAGTTTTTCTCCGCGGGCGATCGAAAAGTCTATGCCCTTGACCACATCCTTGCCGCCGAACGCAACCCGCAAGCCCCGGACGTCCAACAGCGTCATGTGCCCACCCTTGGCGCGGCAATCGGGTCCTGGTCGGCTTTGCGCGGGTCCAACGCGTCGCGCAGCGCATCGCCCATAAAGGTCAACAGCAGCAAGGTCAGCACCAGTACCGCGAAGGTGGACAGGGATATCCACCAGGCGTCGATGTTGTTCTTGCCTTGAGAAAGCAACTCACCTAGCGAAGGTGTTCCGGGGGGCACGCCCAGCCCGAGAAAGTCGAGCGAGGTCAAGGCCAGAATTGCGCCACTCATACGAAATGGCAGGAAGGTGACGACCGGTGTCAGGCTGTTGGGCAACACGTGCCGCACGATGATCTGCCACTTGCCCACACCCAAAGCGCGGGCCGCGCGCACATAGTCCAGTTGCCGGTTGCGCAGAAACTCCGCGCGCACATAGTCCGAAAGCCCCATCCAGCCAAACAAACTCAGCAATACCAGCAACAACGCCAGGCTGGGCGCAAAAATGGCGCTGAAAATTATCAGCAGATACAACTCCGGCATCGAACCCCAGATCTCGATGAAACGCTGGAAAGCCAGGTCGGTCTTGCCGCCAAAAAAGCCCTGCAGCGCGCCAGCAGCCACCCCCAGCAACACACCGGTTGCGGTCAGCGCCAGTGCAAACAAAACACTGACCCGAAAGCCGTAAATCAACTGCGCCAGCAAATCGCGTCCACGATCGTCGGTGCCGAGCAGGTTGGCGCGTGTCGGACGCGAAGGATTGGGCTCGGCCGCAAAATAATTCAGCGTTTTCGGCCCGTACGGATTCGGCGCGAAGACCGCCCAGTTGCCATCGCGCGAGAGCCGCTCGCGAATAAACGGGTCGAGAAAATCGGTGCTGGTTTCAAAATCGCCGCCAAAGGTCTTCTCGGAATAGTCCTTGACCATCGGAAAGTAGGTTGTGCCCTGGTAACGGACCAGCAGCGGGCGGTCGTTGGAAATGAGTTCGGCGAACAAGCTGACCAGCACCAACACACAAAACGCCAGCAAACTCCAGTAACCCAGACGGTTGCGCCGAAATCGCATCCACGCCCGGCGCGCCGGAGACAGGCTGCGCGCACGCACCGGCTGGATTGCGGTGTTGGGTACGACGTCGGTAGCCGCCATATTCAGTCGAATTTGACCCGTGGGTCAACCAGCACGTAACACAGGTCGGAGACCAGTTTGGTTACCAGGCCGATCAGCGTAAACAGGTACAAGGTACCCAGCACCACCGGGTAGTCGCGCCGGATCACGCTCTCATAACTGAGCAGCCCCAGGCCGTCGAGCGAAAACAGGGTCTCGATCAACAGCGAGCCGGTGAAAAATGCACCCACGAATGCGGCCGGGAAACCGGTGATGATGGGAATCAGCGCATTGCGAAAGACATGTTTCCACAACACCTGGCGCTCGGCCAGACCTTTGGCCCGCGCGGTCACCACATATTGCTTGCGAATCTCCTCCAGGAAAGCGTTCTTGGTCAGCATCGTCGTGACCGCAAAACTGCCGAGAACCATGGCGGTCACCGGCATCGCGATATGCCAAAGATAGTCCACGATCCGCGCGCCCCATGCCAGTTCATCCCAGTTGCTGGATGTCAAACCACGCAATGGAAACCATTGCAACTGACCGCCAAAAATCACCAACAACGCTACGCCAAGCACAAAACCGGGAATGGCATAACCCAGCAACACCAGCAAGGTGGTCACAAAATCAAAGCGCGACCCGGCACGCACGGCCTTGGCCACGCCCAGCGGCACGGCGATCAGATAACTGATGAAAAAAGTCCACAACCCCAGGCTGATCGACACCGGCAGCTTCTCGACGATCAACTGCGTCACATCCTTGTTCTGAAAAAAACTTTTGCCCAGATCGAAGCGCGCGAACTGCCCCAACATCTGCACGAAGCGCTCGTGTGCCGGCTTGTCAAACCCGTACAGGGCCTTGATCTGCTCGATGCGCTTGGGGTCCACGCCCTGCGAGCCGCGGTAACTCAATCCGCCGCCTTCGGCACTGGTACCGCTGCCGGCCTTAGCCTCGGCCATGTACTGCTCGACCGGCCCGCCCGGCACGAACTGGATCACGACAAAGGTGATCAGCAACACGCCAAATAACGTGGGCACCATCAGCAGCAGACGTTTGACGATGTACGCCAGCATGGCCTATTTCGCCCACCAGGTATCGATGGCCCAGCTTTCGCCTTGCGCGTAGGGCGGCATTTGATCGGGTTTGCCCAGGCGCCAGGCGTTGTAGGCGATGCGGTGGGTTCCGGCGGTCCACTGCGGGATCAGCAAGTGGCTGTGGCTGATCACGCGCTCCAGCGCCCGGCACGCGGGCAACAACTCGGCCTTGGTCTTGGCCGCGGTCATACGGGTGACCAACATGTCGATGGCCGGACTTTTCACACCCGACAGATTGCCGGAGTCTTCAATATCGGCCGCTTTGCTGCCAAACATGTCGGCGTATTCCTGACCGGGGCTGTGGGTGCCCGGGTAAGCCAACGAACTGATGTCGAATTCGAACTTCTGCAGCCGCTGCTGGTACAGCGCGAAATCCACCGGACGAAAGTTCAACTGCACGCCGATTTTCTCGAGGTTGCGCGCCCACGGAGTTACAGTCCGGGCGCCGCCTTCATTGCTGTCCAGATACTCGACTGCAAATACTTCACCAGCTGCATTGCGCAACTTGCCGTCGCGTACCTCCCAGCCTGCGGCTTTAAGCAAACCCTGGGCACGACGCAAATTGGCGCGCAACGACGACGCGCCATCGGTGCGTGGCGGCACCGTCATCGGGCCAAAAACCGCTGCCGGAACGTCCTTGCGCAAAGGTTCGAGCAGCGCAAGTTCGTCGGCCGAGGGTTCGCCGCGGGCTTCGCAATCGGTGTTGCCAAACAGGCCGTTGACGCGCTGGTACGAGTTGTAGAACATTTGCCGGTTCATCCACTCATAGTCCAGCGCCAGGCCGAGCGCCTCGCGGACCCGGACGTCCCTGAACCGCTCGCGCCGGGTATTGAGCACATAACTCTGGAACCCCGACGGCAAACGGTGTTTGAACTCGCTCTTGACCAGTTCTCCGCTGTCAAATCGCTTGCCGCTGACCCGGCGCGCCCAGTCACCGGCCGAGAAAAAACGCATCAAGTCAAACTCGCCGGCCTTGAGTGCCTCCAGCCGGGCCGTGTTGTCCTTGTAAATCTTGACCGTGATGCGCTCGAAGTTTCCGGTACCCCGTCGCACGTTCAGGTCCCTGGCCCAATACGCCGGGTCGCGCAGGTAGGTGATGTCCTTGCCAAACTTGACCGGACCAATGCGGTAGGGCCCACTGCCAATCGGAATATCCATCACCACTTTGTCGAACGGCTTGGCCTTGCCGTCCTCCACGCCCCACTTGCGGCTAAAAACCGGCAAACCACCCACCGTCAACGGTAATTCGCGATTCGGCTTCTTGAAGCGGTACCGCACGGTGCGCTCATCAACCACGTCCAGCCCCGCGACGTCCTCCAGCAGACTCTTGTAGGCCGGGGAAGTGTGCGGACCCATCAAGGTGTCGAAGCTGTGTTTGACGTCCGCCGCCAGCACCGGGTCAGCGTTGTGAAAACGGGCCTGGGGGCGCAGCCGGAAGGTTGCCGACAGGCCGTCCGCGGAAATTTCAACGTCGCCCGCCAGCAGCCCATAACCGGAGCCGGTTTCGTCGAGCGAACCGACCAGCAAGGAGTCGAACATCAGCCCGGATAGGTAGGCCGGCGCGTTGCCCTTGATCGTGAACGGGTTGTACTTGTCGAAAGTCGATACCCGCAAGTTGCTCACCAGGCGCAACTCGCCGCGTTGCGGCGCGGCTACATTGACATAGTCGAAGTGCGCGAAGTTCGCCGGGTATTTCAGGTCGCCCCACAACGCGTAACCGTGCGCGGCCCAGCTTGAACAGGCAAAGTTGAACAACAGCAAAGACAGCAAACCACGCATGCGACAATTCTCCAGGATTTTTCCTGGAGACGAACGATGGGCTTTCTGGCTGGCAAAAGATTGTTGATCACGGGCGTATTGAGCAACCGCTCAATCGCCTACGGCATCGCGAAAGCCTGCCACGCGCAAGGGGCGGAACTCGCCTTCAGTTATGTTGGCGAACGCTTCAAGGAGCGCATCACCGAGTTTGC
Source organism: Betaproteobacteria bacterium (assembly GCA_031403955.1). GTDB lineage: Bacteria > Pseudomonadota > Gammaproteobacteria > Burkholderiales > Burkholderiaceae_C > CAISIP01. The sequence goes on along the minus strand of JANNGR010000501.1, from coordinate 5,147 downwards.
GCGCAGCTTTGGCTCCAGTCTGATTTTTGATTGCGACGTGGGTGATGACGCGCAGATCACCCGGCTGTTTTCGGACCTGTCTCAAACCTGGCCCACACTGGACGGATTTGTGCACGCCATTGGTTTTGCGCCGCGCGAAGCCATCGCGGGCGGTTTTCTGGATGGATTGAGCCGCGAGAACTACCGCATCGCGCATGACATCAGCGCCTACAGCTTTCCGGCCATGGCCAAGGCGGCACTGCCCTTCCTGAGCAACCGTTCCGCCTTGTTGACGTTGACCTATGTTGGTTCCGAGCGCATTGTTCCGAACTACAACACCATGGGCCTGGCAAAGGCCTCACTCGAGGCATCGGTGCGTTACCTGGCGGAAGCGTTGGGCGCGCGTGGTACGCGCGTCAACGGCATCAGCGCCGGGCCCATCAAGACGCTGGCAGCCAGCGGTATAAAGGACTTCGGCAAACTGCTTGGCGTGGTGGCGGGCGCCGCGCCGCTACGGCGCAATGTGACGATCGAAGACGTTGGCAATGTCGCGGCATTTTTGCTCAGCGACCTGGCCTCCGGGGTCACGGCCGAAATCACCTGCGTCGACGCGGGATTCAGCAAGGTAGCGATTTCAACGCTGGAGTCGCAGGCCAGTTGACCTGGGGCGACACCGCTCAAAACGACACGCCATTGGCCGGCATGACGCAGTCGGCGTAATAACGCAGCTTGCCAGCGTCATCCTCCAGCGTCACCAGGCCATGGATGTCGGTGCCGAAGCCTGGACATTGGGCGTTGAATTCGCGCGAGAACTTCAGGTAGTCAACAATCTTGCGGTTGAATACCTCGCCTGGAATCAGCAGCGGAATACCGGGCGGATACGGCGTCACCAGGCCGACCGTGATGCGGCCTTCAAGTTGGTCGATCTCTACCCGTTCGGTCTTGCGTCGCGCGATATGCGCGTATGCATCGCTGGGCGTCATGGCGGGAGCCAGGTCACTCAAATACATATCGGTTGTCAGCCGCGCGATGTCGTAGCGGGCGTACAACTGGTGCACGAACTGGCACAAGTCGGCCAGACCCATCTTTTCGTACTTGGGATGCTGCTGGCAGAACTCGGGCAGGATGCGCCACATCGGCTGGTTCTTCGCATAGTCGTCCTTGAACTGCTGCAAGGCCGTCAGCAGGGTGTTCCAACGTCCCTTGGTGATGCCGATCGTGAACATGATGAAGAAGCTGTACAAGCCGGTCTTTTCGACCACGACGCCATGTTCGGCGAGAAACTTGGTCACGATGCTGGCCGGAATACCGGTCTTGGCGAATTTGCCGTTCAGGTCCATACCCGGCGTGACAATGGTCGACTTGATCGGATCAAGCATGTTGAAACCGGTGGCCATCTTGCCAAAACCGTGCCAGTTGACACCGGCCTTGGCGTTGCGGGATTCACCCTTGATGATCCAGTCGTCCGCGCGGCCAATTCCTTCGTCGACCAGTTTGTCGGGCCCCCAGACCTTGAACCACCAGTCGGCGCCGTATTCGTCGTCAATCTTGCGCATCGCGCGCCGGAAGTCGAGTGCCTCGGCAATACTTTCCTCAACCAGCGCGGTGCCGCCTGGAGGTTCCATCATCGCCGCGGCGACATCGCAACTGGCAATGATGCTGTATTGCGGGCTGGTGCTGGTATGCATCAGATAGGCCTCGTTGAACAAGTGCCGGTCCAGTTTGGTCTGCTGGGCATCCTGCACCAGCACGTGGCTGGCCTGGCTTATACCGGCCAGCAGCTTGTGAATCGACTGGGTCGCATAAACAACCGCCTTCTTCGGCCTTGCCCGCTTCTTGCCCATCGCATGGTAGCTGCCATAAAACGGGTGAAACGCGGCGTGCGGCAACCAGGCTTCGTCAAAATGCAGGTTGTCGACGTAACCATCTAGCATGCCCTTGATGGTTTCGGTGTTGTACAACACGCCGTCGTAGGTAGACTGGGTAATTGTCAGGACGCGCGGCCTTACAGTTTTGGCGTCCACGCCTTTGAGTAGCGGATTGGCCCGAATCTTGGCCTGGATCGCCGCCGGCTCAAACTCTTCCTTCGGTATCGGGCCAATAATGCCAAAGTGGTTACGCGTGGGTTTGAGAAACACCGGTATCGAGCCGGTCATGATGATCGCGTGCAGGATCGACTTGTGGCAATTGCGGTCCACCACCACTACGTCTCCTGGCGCCACGCAATGGTGCCACACCATCTTGTTGGATGTGCTGGTGCCATTGGTCACAAAGAAGCAGTGGTCGGCGTTGAATATCCGAGCTGCGTTGCGCTCGGAGGCGGCAATCGGCCCGGTGTGGTCGAGTAATTGTCCAAGCTCCTCGACCGCGTTGCAGACGTCGGCGCGCAACATGTTCTCGCCAAAAAACTGGTGAAACATCTGACCGACCGGACTTTTGAGAAACGCGACTCCGCCGGAGTGGCCCGGGCAATGCCATGAATAGGAGCCGTCTTCAGCGTAGTCCAGCAACGCCTTGAAAAACGGTGGTTGCAGTCCTTCCAGATAACTCTTGGCCTCGCGGATTATGTGGCGCGCCACAAACTCCGGCGTGTCCTCGAACATGTGAATGAAGCCGTGTAATTCGCGCAGTATGTCGTTGGGAATATGGCGCGACGTCTTGGTTTCGCCGTACACATAAATCGGTACGTCCAGGTTTTTGCGACGCACTTCTTCGATGAACTGGCGCAGGTTCAGCACCGCCGGATCCAGGTCCGGCCCGGGCGTGAACTCCTCGTCATCGATCGACAGGATAAATGAACTGGCACGCGATTGCTGTTGCGCAAATTGCGAAAGGTCGCCATAACTGGTCACCCCCAACACGTCAAATCCTTCGGCCTCAATCGCTTGCGCCAGCGCGCGGATGCCAAGGCCGGATGTGTTCTCGGAGCGGAAGTCCTCGTCGATGATGACGATTGGGAAACGAAATTTCATGGGTTATCCTGAAAATTGCGGGACAGACCGCAGCGGCGTAGCGGCAAGCTCTGTCCCCAACTGACTAAAAGTCGGCCGAGTCACAAAGGCAGCGTCACGCGGGCAGTGTAAGGATTTAATATGTCCGCCACCTTGGCGCCGCGCGCATTTGCCCCAAAATCGGGTGCAACTCATACAAAGGAGCGTTCATGGCGGTGTCAACGATTTGGTGGTTATGCGCGGGCGCTGCCGTCGCGGTGGAGTTGCTGACCGGCACGTTTTACCTGCTGATGCTCTCCACCGGTCTAGCTGCGGCAGCGGTCGCCACCCATCTGGGGGCCGGCATGGCGGTGCAGTTCGTGATCGCGGCATTGGTCGGTGGTGGCGCCGTGGTTGGCTGGCATGTCTGGCAAAGGCGGCGCCCTAGGGCACTGGCGGCTGGTGCCAACCCCGACGTCAATCTGGACGTCGGCGAAACCGTGCAGGTGGACACCTGGAACCCGGATGGCACAGCTACGGTGAAGTACCGCGGCGCTAACTGGACGGTGGTGCACCGCAGCGGCAATGCGCCTTCCAGCGGAGCACACCGCGTGGCGGAGGTAGTCGGCAGTCGCCTGCTGGTAGACAAGATCTAAACTCCCGTCAACAAACACCGAGCGCCGCCACCACGGCCCTCGACCCGAATCATCAACCCCCAGGAAACCAAATGGAAATCGCCATCATTATTTTTGTCATCGCCGTCATCTTCATATCGCGTTCCATCAAGGTCGTGCCGCAGCAACATGCCTGGGTGGTAGAACGCCTGGGGAAGTACCTCGGCACATTGACCCCCGGACTCAACATCCTGGTGCCTTTTGTCGACCGGGTGGCCTATAAACACGTGCTAAAGGAAATTCCGCTCGATATTCCGAGCCAAGTTTGCATCACGCGCGACAACACGCAACTGCAGGTCGATGGCATCCTGTACTTTCAGGTCACCGACGCGATGCGCGCGAGTTACGGATCGTCCAACTACATCATGGCGATCTCGCAACTGGCGCAGACATCGCTGCGCTCGGTGATCGGCAAGCTGGAACTGGACAAGACCTTCGAAGAACGCGCGATCATCAATTCGCAGGTGGTCGCGGCCATCGATGAAGCCGCGCTGAACTGGGGCGTTAAAGTGCTGCGTTATGAAATCAAGGATCTGACGCCACCGAAAGAAATTCTGCTTGCGATGCAATCGCAGATTACCGCCGAGCGCGAAAAACGCGCTCTGATAGCCGCATCTGAGGGACGCCGTCAGGAACAGATCAATATCGCAACCGGCGAACGTGAGGCTTTTATCGCGCGCTCGGAGGGTGAAAAGCAGGCGGTGATCAACAAGGCGCAGGGTGACGCGCAGTCCATACTCGCCGTAGCCGAAGCCACCGGGCAGGCGATCGAGCGTATTGCCGCCGCCATCCGCCAGCCTGGCGGCGAACAGGCGGTTCAACTCAAAGTCGCCGAAAAAGCCGTGGAAGCCTACAGCCGGGTCGCCAGTGACGCCACCACCACCTTGATCGTGCCCAGCAACATGACGGAAGTCTCCGCCCTGATCGCGTCAGCGATGAAGATGGTGCAGGTACAGAAGGCGTAAACGGGTCCGCTTGGCCCGCAAGGCTGGCCGTTGGCAGGCAGTCACACCATGATGCGCTGATACAATTATGGGCATCGGAGAGGTGGATGAGCGGTTTAAGTCACACGCCTGGAAAGCGTGCGAGGGGTAAAACTCTCCGCGGGTTCGAATCCCGCCCTCTCCGCCAGTTTGCCAATGAAGAAGCATTGGAATCTTGTCTTACCCCCCAAAGAAACCTCCTTTATTTTTGCGCTTCTTCTGTCCCTGTTTCTGGAGGAACCCTTGCATGATTTTGGGTGGCGAACCCCCCAGTCGTTGCGACGTAGCCAACTTGGGCCATGGTCAATTGTGGCTAAGTTGATCGTGCGGCACGTGCTTGCCATCGCCGTCGTGGTGACTGGCCACTCTGTCCAGGCCGGGCCGGTCCCAGGCCAAGGCACCTGGGAAACAACGCTGAAACCGCGCGACTTGGATGGAAATGGCGTGACCGACGCCTTCTATGACACCGTCCTCAAGGTAACTAGGCTCCGAGACGTCACCGGGAACGGATTGATGAGTTGGACCGACGCTACGAACTGGGTAGATGGTCTGGACTTTGCAGGCTACAGCGACTGGCGGCT